>DATJRE010000061.1:0-23456 GCA_035505095.1 Bryobacteraceae bacterium
CCTCACCGCCGAATTGTCCGCCGTCGAACGCCAGATTGGCGGCGCCATCACCTCCGCGGCCCGGGAGCAAACCGTCATGGATGCCTTCGCCGGCGTCCCCACTGCCGCCCAATTGCGCGAGCTGGATTTCGCCTGGGAAGATGGCGCCGCCGCCGTAGCCGCGCTGAACCGCATCATCACCCATGATCTTCCAGCCGCTCCGGCCGGCGGCGCGGCCAAGCCTTCCGCGGTGCCCGTGCCGGTGCGCCGGCGCTAAGGCCAGGCCACCGTGACCGCCGCCGTTCCCGAAATCCTCGACCGGTTGGAGGCCCATCACGGGCCCCGCACGGTGGGCATCCAGCCGCGCCAGCTTCTGGAGGCCGACACGGCCACGCTCGCCGCGGCGCCGAAACCGGGCGGCATGGTCCCCGGGATCCGCGCCATGCGCCTCGTGGAAATCGCCGCCCGCATCGAACGCGAGTTTCCCATTCGGCGGCATCGCCCCGCTTCCCGCCGTTCCGTCCAATTGCCCGCACGTGCTGGTCCGCATCCTCCACGGCCGGGAGCATGAACATCCCCGCGAAATTCGATCCGCTCACCCGCGCCTACCTGCTGCTGAAGCGCCACGGCCAGGAGCTCTGCAAACGCACCAACCCCAAGTGCGCTGCATGCCCCCTGAACTCCCGCTGCGCTTATTCCGCCGGCCACCACCGGGGCCGTTCGGCGGGTTAATGCCCGTGCGCGGGCGGCGGATGTCCGTGTACTATCGCTACAGGATGCGCCACACCGCCGCTCGGGACTTTCGCTGCGCCGCCTCCCCGTGGCCGGCCCTCCGGTGCACATCGTGACCCCATTCCGCCCCGTTCTCCGTTCCCTGCTCCGCGCTCCGGGGTTTGCGCTCCCGGCGGTGCTCACGTTGGCGCTCGGCATCGGCGCCAACACCGGCGCATTTTCAGCCCTCCGCGAGCTGGTCTGGAATCCGCTGCCCTATCCGAATTCCGGGCGCCTGGCCGCGCTCTACGAAACCGCGGCGGACGGCAAACCGCGCGGTGTGGCGGAGGCCAACCTGCTCGACTGGCGCCGCAGCACGCCGCTCATCGAATCCATGGCCGCCTACCAGCCGCGCTCCTTCGGCCTGACCCTCCGCGATGGCGCGCCCGTCACCGTGATCCAAACCGGCATGACCATGGCCGCGTTCTTCCCCGTTCTGGCCGTGCCGCCGGCTTTGGGCCGCGCCTTCAGCGAGCAGGAAGAAGCCTCCGAGGCGCACCTCATGGTGCTCACCAATCGGCTGTGGCGGCGGTCCTTCGGTTCCGATCGGACGGTCCTCGGCCGCAAAGTCTTTCTCAACGAAGACCCCTTCACCGTGATCGGCGTCATGCCCGCCGGGTTCGAATACCCCATCGGCGGCGTGTTGCCGGACGCCTTCATCCCCCTTAGCCGGCGCGATTATTGCTGCGGGCGTCTGGGGTCCCAGGAAGCCATCGCCAGGCTCGCCCCAGGCGCCGGTCTGGAGGCCGCCCGGGCGCAACTGGAAGCCGCCGCGGCTGGTCTGGCGCGGCAATATCCCGCCACCAACGGCGGACGCAGCGCGGGCCTGCGGCCGCTCGCCGAAACCGTCGCCGGGCCCCGCCGCGAGCCGCTGTTCCTGCTCACCGCCGCCGCCCTCGCGCTCCTGCTGATCGCCTGCGCCAATGTGGCCGGGCTGGTTCTGGCCCGTGGCCTCGGGCGCACCCGCGAAATGGCCATTCGCGCGTCGCTGGGTGCCGGCCCCGCGGAATGGGTCGCCCCCTTTCTGGTGGAAGCCGCGGCTCTGGCGGTGGCAGGCTCCATTGCCGGTATGGCCGCGGCCGCACTGGTCCTGCGCGCGGTCCCGGCGTTTCTGCCCGGCGCTGTGCCGCCTCACCCTCCGGCCTTGGACACCGCGGCGTTCCTCTTTGCGTTTCTGCTGGCCTCCGGAGTGGCCCTGGTTTTGGGCGCTGCTCCCGCCTGGCTTCTGGGGCGCGCCGATCTCACACCGCTGCTGAAATCGGGTGGCAGGGCGGCCGTGGGCGGTTCCGCCGGCCTCCGCAACGCACTGGTGGTGGCCCAGGTCGCCCTCAGCGTAGTCTTGCTGCTGGGCGCCGCGGTCTTGCTGCGCAGCCTGCTGCGCCTCACCGCAGTCAATCCCGGCTTCGAAACGGCGCACGCCCTGCGCTTCGGCATTGGCCTGCCCGAGAAGCGCTATGACACCGGCCGCAAACTGATCGACTTCCATCACGCCCTGATCGAGCAGCTTGCCGCCCTCCCCGGCGTGCGCAGCGTCGGCGCCGCCTCACGGCTGCCGCTGCGGGGTGGATCGGCGGGGCCGGCCAGTTCGTTTCAAATTGCCGGCGCCAACCTCCCCGTCCCGCAGCGCCCCCGCGCCTGGATCAATTCGGCCTCGCCCGGTTACTTCGAAGCCATGGGCATTCCGCTCATCGAGGGCCGGGGCTTTTCCTGGCGCGACGACCAACCCGGCCGCCGGCGCGTGGTGGTGGTCAACCGCACCTTTGCCCGAACCTACCTGCAGGGACGCCGGCCCATCGGCACGCTGCTTGAGTCGAGTTGGACCAGCGAACTGAATCCGCCGGGATCGGCTTGGGAAATCATTGGCGTAGCCGGCGATACGCACCGGTCCGATCTGGACCGCCAGCCGGTTCCCGAGATTTTTCTCTCCTGGTCGCAGACGGGCGCCGATGGCGGCGTCTACGTAATTCGCACCGCGGGCGGCGAAACCGGCCTGCCCCGGGCCATCGCCCAAACCGTCCAACGCGCCGATCCGCGCCTGGAGCGTATCTCGGTGACGCCGCTGGAACTGGTGGTGGACCGCAATCTGGAGAGCCGCCGCGCCACCATCCAGCTGGTGGGCGGCTTCGGCGCGCTGGCGCTGCTGCTGGCCGGACTGGGTATCTATGGCATGGTAGCCTTCCGCGCCGCCGAGCGCCAGCGCGAAATGGCCATCCGGGTGGCCCTCGGTGCGACTGCCGCTCAGGTGCGCGGCCTGGTGTTCGGCCACGGCCTGCGCCTGGCCGCCGTGGGCGCTGTCCTGGGCGTGGCGGCTTTTATCCCCGCCAGCCGCCTCTTGGAAGCGCAGGTCTACGGTGTCAGCACGGCGGACCCGTTCAGCATGGCCGTAGCGGCCGCCCTGGCCGTTGCCGCCGCCGCGGCCGCATCCGCCGGGCCCTCTTTCCGCGCCTCCCGGAAGGCCCCCATGGACTTGCTGCGCGAGGGGTGAGGGTGCCAGGGCTGGTGCGGGCCCGCCGCCTTACAGCTTGAAAAGCTCCCGCAGCCGCCTGGTCTGCACCCGGCTGACCGGGATTTCGGTGTGCTTGCGGTCGTCCATGCGCAACTGATAGCTGGACTTGAACCACGGCACCACTTCCTTGATCCGGTTGATGTTCACCAGGAAGGAGCGGTGCACGCGCCAGAACATCTCGCGATCCAGGTTGGCCTGCAAGTCCTCAATGGTGCGGTAGTTGGAGTGGCCCTCGATGGTGGTGGCCACCAGCGTGATCAGCCCGTTGTCTATGGTGGCGTAGATCACGTCGTTGGCGTCCACGATGAAGTTGCGGCTATTGAAGCGCACCAGCAGCTTGGTGCGCGGCGGCGTGGCGGCTTTGGGGCTGGGCGGATCGGGCGGCTTGCGCTCCTGAATCGTGCGGCTGGCCCGCTCGATAGTTTCCGCCAGGCGGGCTTTGTCCACCGGCTTGAGCAGGTAGTCCATCGCCTCCAGCCGGAAGGCCTCCACGGCGTATTGGTCGTAGGCCGTCACGAAGATGAAATGCGGCAGTTCCGCCTGTTTTTCGCGAAGCTGGCGGATCACCCCCAGGCCATCCAGACCCGGCATGTGGACGTCCAGAAAACACAATTCCGGCTCCAGTTCCTGGATCAGGTTGACCGCCTCCAGCCCGTTGGAACCCGTTGCAACTACTTCAATTTCCGGGAAATCGCGCAACAGGAAGGCCAGTTCGTCACAGGCCAGTTGTTCATCGTCCACGACAAGCGTAGTAAGAGTAGCCGTCGCGCGTTCTCGCATGGAGTTGGTATTATAACATTTCGACCTGGAGGAGAACCCAGCTTGCCCAACTCAGACAACGTCCAAATTGCGCCCGCCGAGGGCAAGCTGGGAGTTTTAATACCCGGCATGGGCGCCGTGACTACCACCTTCATTGCCGGCCTGGAAGCCTTCAAACGGGGCCTCGGCAAACCCATCGGGTCGCTCACGCAGCTTGGCACGATTCGCCTGGGAAAGCGCACCGAAGGCCGCAGCCCGGCCATCCGGGATTTCGTGCCCCTGGCCAAGGTAGAAGACCTGGCGGTGGGCTGCTGGGATATTTTCGAGGACAATGCCTACGAGGCGGCGGTCAAAGCCGGGGTGCTGGAAATGCCCCTGCTGGAGCAATTGAAGGAGCCGCTTTCGGCCATCCGGCCCATGCCGGCGGTCTTCGACCAGAACTACGTCAAGCGCATCCACGGCCCCAACGTCAAAGCCGGCGGCTCGAAAATGGAGCAGGCCGAAATGGTGATGGACGACATCCGCCGGTTCCGCGAAACCACCGGCGCCTCGCGGCTCACCATGATCTGGTGCGGGTCCACGGAGGTGTTCCACGAAGCCGCCCCGGTCCACGCCACCTTGCAGGATTTCGAGTGCGGGCTGCGCAAAAACGACCCGGAGATTTCCCCCAGCCAGATTTACGCCTACGCGGCCCTCAAATCGGGGGTGCCCTATGCCAACGGGGCGCCCCACCTGACCACCGATATGCCGGCCCTGCTGGAACTGGCGCGGCAGCAGAATCTGCCGGTGTGCGGGAAGGATTACAAAAGCGGCCAGACCTTCATGAAGACGCTGATTGCGCCGGGCTTGAAATCGCGCCTGCTGGGCTTGAGCGGCTGGTTTTCGACCAATATCCTGGGCAACCGCGATGGCGAGGTGCTCGACGATCCGGGATCGTTCCGGTCCAAAGAGGTGTCCAAGAGTTCGGCCCTGGAATATATCCTGCAAGGGCAGCTTTATCCGGATCTGTACCGCGACTTTTACCACAAGGTGCGAATCGAATACTATCCGCCGCGCGGAGATGCCAAGGAGGGCTGGGACAACATCGACATCTTCGGGTGGCTGGGCTACCCGATGCAGATCAAGATCAATTTCCTGTGCCGGGATTCCATCCTGGCGGCGCCGCTGGTGCTGGATATCGTGCTATTCATGGATCTGGCGCAGCGGGCCGGGATGCGGGGAGTGCAGGAGTGGCTGTCCTTCTACTTCAAGGCGCCCATGCATGCTCCCGAGGTCTATCCCGAGCACGATGTCTTCATTCAACTCATGAAACTGAAAAACACCCTGCGCTGGATGCGGGGTGAGGACCTGATTACACACCTGGGCCTGGAATATTACGACTGATCGCAGTATCTTTTGAAAGACGCGGGGCTCGGGGCGACTTTGGTTCTCCTCGCCGCCGCGTCTTGTCTGTCTAGGAGCTTATGAAAGTACTGGTTATCGGGGGAACGCTCTTCATCGGCCGCGCGCTGGTGGAACAATTGGTGAAGAGCGGCCACGATGTAGCCGTGTTGCACCGCAAGCCGAAACACGATCTGGGGCGGCGCGTGGAAAACATCATGGCCGACCGCAATGACGCGGAATCCCTGCGCGAGGCGCTGTCCGGGCGCCGTTTCCAAGTGGTCTTCGACAACGTCTACGATTGGGATCGCGGCACTACCGCGGAACAGGTGGAGGCCACCGTCCGGGCCTGCGGCGATCGCGTGGTGCGGTACATCTTCCTCTCCAGCGTGGCGGCGTACGGCGACGGATTGAACCACAAGGAAAGCGACCCCCTGGCGCCCGATTACCATGCGCAGGCCTATGTGCGGCATAAAGCCACCACTGAGCGCGTGCTCTTCCGGATGCACTCGCAGAAGGGCCTGCCGGTGGTGACCTTCCGGCCGGTTTTCGTCTACGGACCCGGCAATCCGATGTACCGCGAGCAGTTCTTCTGGGACCGGCTGCGCGCTGGCCGGCCCGTGATTATCCCCGGCGATGGCCATCGCCTGATGCAGTTCACATATGTGAACGATCTGGTGCATGCCATGCTGCGGGCCATGGACGAACCCAAGGCCCTGGGAGAAGCCTTCAACATCGGCGATCCCAAGCCGCTGACCCAGGTGGAGGTAGTCGAAAAGATGGCCAAAGCGGCCAACGTCGAGCCGACCTTGGTGCGCGTCCCGCGCGACACCATCGTCCAAAATGGCGGCAACTCCATGGAGGAACCTTACTACTTCGGGGAATATTTCGACGTTCCACCCATCACCGAGAACATCGGCAAGGTAACCCGCGTCCTGAAAATGAAGCTGACCCCCTTCGAGGTGGGGCTGAAGGAAACCTACCGCTGGTACACCCGCAACCACAAACCGCGCACGGCCGGGTTCGAATTCGATGACAAGCTGCTGGCCGTGGCCAAGAGCGTATCGCCGGCCAGCGTTTAAGCGCGGTATAAGCTAGGAACAGGAGGGACACCCCTGGATCCTGACGATCGGCTGAAGGCAATGCTTCAGCCCGCCATTGGCGGGCCCGGAGGGGCTGATCCCCCTCGATATCGCGGCAAAAACAAGAAGGCCGGCAAGATATGACGTTTGAGGAAAAATTGGATGCGTTGACCCAACGGCTTGAGGCCGAGGTCATCCTGGAGGCTGAAGCCCGCAAGCGCCAGGACCAACGGATGGCCGAATTGCAGGCAGGTCAGGAGAAGACCGAGCGAACTCTGCGTTGGGCAATTCGCCTGGCTGTGCGGGAAGCCCGCAACGAACGCAGGCGGCGGCAGGAACTGGATACGCGCCTGACCCAGCGGCTGGAAGACTTGGCGAATTATGCCGACCACCGCCATCAGCAATTGGAAGCCCTCCTCACGAAGTTTCTGGAACGCGGTGGCAACGGCCAGCACTAACCGGAGCGCGGTATCCGGGTGCGTCCTGGAGACGCCATGCGAACCCTCATAGTGGATGACGAGCCGATCGCGCGCCAGGTGCTCCGCGAAGACCTGGAACGATTCGCCGACGTGGAAATCGCCGGCGAGGCCGCCAACGGCCAGGAAGCCCTGCTCAAAATCGCCGAATTGCAGCCCGATCTGGTATTTCTGGATCTCCAGATGCCCGTAATGAGCGGCTTCGAAGTCATCCAGAACCTGTCCGCCGCCCTGCCCGCTCCCTTTGTGATCATCGTCACGGCCTTCGACCAGCATGCCATCCAGGCCTTCGAGGCCGGTGCCATCGACTACCTGCTCAAACCCGTCAACGAGTCCCGGCTCCAGCGGGCCATCGAGCGCGCCCGGTCCATGCAGGGCAAACAGGCCGAGATCGCCAACCACCTGGACCTGGTGGCTTCTTCGACCAAATCCCTCGCCCCCGCCGGCAGCCGCAAAATCATCGGCCGCACCGGCGCGGAGTACCACATCCTCAACAGCGATGACGTGCTGGCATTCCAGGCCGAACGCGAACTGGTGTGGATCGTGACCGCCCGGCAGCGGCTCCTGGCTACCCAATCGCTGCGGGCCATAGAATTGCGCCTGGCGGGCGAGAACTTCCAGCGCGTGCACCGCAACGCCATCGTAAACGTGAACCACATCCGCAAAATGGCCGCTCTAAGCAGCCAGCGCTGGCTGGTAACGCTGAGCAATTCCTTACAACTGGTGGTCAGCAAGCGGCAGGCGCACCACATCCGCCAGATTCTCAATTGGTAGTTGAGTTTCTCTACACGCCCGCTCATCCGGCAGATCAGTCCACTCACGGCGAATCGCTGCCCACTAGTGAGATTATTCTAAAGGCTGCGCATTCGCGCCTCGACAATAAAAAAGATGACCAAAATCGCCGCTGCGGTCCAGGCCCTGATGGTGTTCTCGTGCTTGGCCCCGGGGATTACCGCCCAAACCTCCAGCGGCACGATCACAGGCACAGTGGTGGATCCGGATCAGGCCGCCCTCGTCGGCGCCACGGTGACGGTGTCGAACCCCGTATCGCATTACTCCCACGCCATCGTCACGGACGCAGAGGGAAAGTTTGAGCTGCCCAATCTGCCCTTCAACAACTACCACGTGACCGCCGCTGCACCGGGATTCCAGACCAAGGCGCAGGACGTGAATGTGCGTACCCCCATCCCCATCGAGGTCAAATTCTCGCTGCCCCTGGGCGCCGCCGCCACCACTACCGTGGCGGTGACCGCTACCGCCGACCTGCTCGAGACCAACTCCACCACCCACACCGATGTCGATCGTGAGCTTTTCGATAAGCTGCCGGTGGAGAATCAGACTTCCTCCCTCAGTTCCGCCGTCACCATGGCCTCGCCGGGCATCTCGGCCGATTCCAACGGTTTATTCCACGGCATGGGCGACCACGCGTCGAATTCCTTCTCCGTGGATGGCCAGCAGATCACCGACCAGCAAAGCAAGGTCTTCTCGAACCAGATTCCCCTCGATTCGGTGCAGTCCATGGAGGTGATCGAAGGCGCGCCGCCGGCCGAGTACGGCGACAAAACCAGCCTGGTGATCGTGGTGAACACGCGCTCCGGCCTGGGAGTCTCGCCGCCGCACGGCAGCGTGACCGCCTCTTACGGCAGCTTCGGCAGTTCCAATGAAACCTTCGAACTCTCCAACGGCAACAACAAGTGGGGCAATTTCATCTCCCTCAGCGGAATGGACACCGGCCGCTTCCTGGACGGGCCGGAATTCGCCGTGATGCACGACCACGGCAACGAGGAGAACGCGTTCGATCGCATCGATTTCAAGCCCGACACGCCCGATTCGTTCACCTTAAACCTGGGGTTCACCCGCTCCTGGTTCCAGACCCCCAATTCCTTCGACGCCCAGAGCGCCGACGCCTGGTCGGGACTCGGCGTGGCCAATGGCGGCCTGGGGCCGAACGGCCTGCCGGTGGGCAGCCAGGATCAGCGCTCTCAGATCCGCACGTTTAATATCGCCCCATCCTTTACGCACCTGTTCGGCGCCCACACCGCCTTCACCGTGGGCGGCAATGTCCGCCAGGACCAATACTATTACTACCCCAGCGACAATCCGTTTGCCGACTACACGCCCGATTTGCAGCTCGAAACCACCGGACAGCATCGCACCCTCACCAATCTGGCCGTGCGCGGTTCGGTGTCCTATGTTGCCGGCATCCATAATTTCAAAGCCGGCTTCAACGCCTCCGATACGATTCTCACCGAGAAGGACGCCTTCGGGGTGGTGGATCCGAACGTAAACGCCGTCTGCCTGAACGCCGATGGCAGCCCCGATACCAATCCGTTGCTCACCAACCCCGCCAACTGCGTGGGCGGCCTCACGCCCAACCCGAGCTTCATCCCGCTGCTGGGCTGCTACGATCTGACCCGCCTGGCGCCGCTCCCCTCCACCGACGGCTGTCCCACTTCCACCTCCGCCTTGTACAATTACTACGGCCACGCCAACATCCGCGAACTGGCGCTATACGTCGAGGACACCATCACCAAGGGCCCCTGGAGCTTCAGCCTGGGGCTGCGCGGCGATATCTACGATGGCATCACCAAGGCCAGCCAGGCCGAGCCGCGCCTAGGCGTCGCTTACACCATCAAGCCCAGCGCCACCGTGCTGCGCATTTCTTACGCCCGCACGCTCGAAACCCCGTTTAACGAAAACCTGGTGCTTTCGAGCGAGGGCTGTAGCAATCCCGCCGTGAATGCGCTGATTTCCACCACCACCGCGCCGTGCGTCAGCACCGTCCCGCTGACTGCCGGCTGGCGCAACGAGTTCCACGCCGGCCTGGAACAGGCTTTCGGCAAGTACTTCGTGCTGGATGGGGAATACGTCTGGAAGTACACCCATGAGGCCTACGACTTCAGCGTGCTGGGCAACACCCCCATCACCTTCCCCATCGAATGGAGCCGCTCGAAAATCCCGGGCTTCGCAGCGCGCGGCAGCATGCCCACCCTGCATGGGCTTTCGGCTTACATCGTGCTCTCGCACGTCGCGGCGCGCTTCTTCGAGCCGCAGGTCAGCGGCATTGGCGCCACGCCCACCGGCAGCGAAGTCTTCCGCATCGACCACGACGAGATTTTTAACCAGACCACTCACCTGCAATACCAGCCCTTCAAGACGGGCCCGTGGATCGGCTTCGACTGGCGCTACGATAGCGGCCAGGTGGCGGGCGAGGCGCCCTGCGCCGGAGGCAATTGCGTGAACGGCCCGCTGGGCACGGATTCGGTGGTGGATGTCTCCTACCTGACCCCCGACCAGCAATACGAGGCCGGCCTGGTCTGCGGCAGCGTCCACGCCACCATCACCACACCCATCAGCCCCAACGGGCTGTGCCCGGCCACCGAATACGGCTCCACGCTGCTGCACATCCCGGCGCCCGGCACGGAAAACGACGATCACACCCCGCCGCGCGTCGACCCGCGCAACCTTTTCGATCTCTCGATCGGCCACGACAACCTGTTTCACGGCGACAAGCGCAAGTGGAGCGCGCGTCTGGTGGTGACCAACCTGACCAACAAAGTGGCGCTGTACAATTTTCTCTCCACCTTCAGCGGCACCCACTACGTCGAACCCCGGGCGATCACCGCGACCCTAGGATTTCACTTCTAAGCCGTCCCTCCTGAGTCATCGGTTTGCCGCCGGAACGGAGCGTCACTACCCAGGCCTTCCCGCCATCCCGTCCAGTTCCGTGCTAAACCGCCTTCTTCCCTTAGCCCCGCCATCGGTCAGACGATAGCTCTCCTCCGTACCATCGCGGGTCTTCACGGCTGATGGTTTTCGTGCCGCGATCGATGTGCGTAACCGTACCTTCGGTCACCTTCACGCCAACCTTCCCGATCTTGTCGCTTTCCCCGGCGGTCTCCTCGGTGCCTCTGGCGGGGTCGGGCTGACCCCACTACCCGTGGTATTGTTCCAATCAGGACAACCGTGCGTCGCCTCCGCTCAGGAAACCGGGCACGCGCCGGAATCCCGTCTTACGCTGAAAGTATGAGGGTTCTGTTAGCCGCGATGTTAGCCGCCGCCGGTTTGTATGCGGCCGCACCAGTTCCCAATGTGACCCAAATCATCCAGCGCTCCGTCGAAGCGAACGACCGCGACTGGCGGGCGGCTCCGGACTACAACCACTTTGAGCAGGATCGCACCGCCGGCGGCACGAAAACCTACCAGGTTTTGATGATCCTGGGCTCGCCGTACCGGAAACTGGTTGCCGTCAACGGAAATACCCTGTCTCCCGCGGAACGGTCCGAAGAGCAGCACAAACTCGACCAGGAGATTGCCCGCCGCCGCAGCGAATCGCCCGAGCAGCGCGCCGCGAGGATCGCGAACTACCGCCGCGGCCGCCAGCGTGACCACCAGTTAATGAGTCAACTGGTGCAGGCATTCAACTTCCGGCCCTTGGGCCGGCAACGGCTTGGGCAGCACTCGGTCTATGTTCTCAAGGCCACACCCCGGCCGGGGTACATTCCGCCCAATCTCGAAACCAGGGTGCTTACCGGAATGCAGGGTAAACTCTGGATCGACACCAAAACATTTCAGTGGGTGAAGGTAGAAGCCGAAGTCATGCACCCCGTATGGATCGAAGGCTTTCTCGCCCGAGTGGACCCGGGCACGCGATTCGAGTTGGAGTACGCGCCGGTTTCCCATAATGTCTGGCTGCCAACGCGCTTCGTGATGAAGTCGCGAGCCAAAATCCTGTTTGTAATTTCCCACAGCGAGCAGGCAGACGAATCGTACTTCGGGTACTCGCAGGCTCCGGTTGCGGCCGCAAGCGCTTCGCGCAACCGCGCGGCGGGAGATCTGCAAGGGTCCGTGCTTCTCAAGAGGCGCTTTCGCCTGCCTGGCAACTCTACCCGGGCCGCAGAAAGCGCAGTTATAAATCCCATACAATGGAGGACTGAATATGCCGAAAACCGCAGTTGGATTGTTTGAAAACTCTAACCTTGTGGACGACGTGGTCCGGGAGATCGAAGCCCTGGGTCTCCCGCGGAAGGAGGTTCGCATCCTGGAAGAGCCGTTGTCGTTCGATGTCACCGGAGTGATGAGCTTCCCGCGGCTCGATTACGAAGTCAGCCTCGTCCGGGAGCTTACCAGAATCGGCGCGACCGAAGCGGAGGCCGAGGCTTATCTCCAGGGACTGCGGCGCGGCGGGGCGCTGGTATTCGCAACCGGCTCGGACCAGACCGTGGAAGGAGCCGCGACGATTATGAACCGGCATGGCGCGGTGCAGATCGAGAAGGCCAGCGGTAGCGAACCGGACTTGCCCACCGCAGGTCAGGAGATTGACACTCCCATGCTGGACACCTCCATTTTGACCGGGCGGATCCGCCAGTCTGGCGGCGGGGCAGCCTTTTTCGTGTGGTAACCAAAGAGCTGTGGGACCAGATGGCTGCGGTATGGCCAGCGCCGCACTGTGGCCGTTCCCATGTCCCTTGAGGAGATGAGCCTTGCGATCGCAGATCAAACTCGGAACGGTTTTCGGCATTAAGATCGGGCTGCACTATAGCTGGTTCCTGATCGCCCTTCTGATCGTGTATTCGCTCTCCTGGCAATTTCACACCACCAACGCGGGATGGGGCGACAGCGTCATTCTGGCCATGGCGGTGGCGACGGCCATCCTGTTCTTCGTGTCCCTGCTGGTGCACGAGTTAGCCCACTCGCTGGTGGCCACCGCCAACAAACTGCCGGTGAAGGAGATCACCCTGTTTGCTCTCGGCGGCGTTTCGCAGATCGAGAAAAACCCGGTGAGCGCCAAGACCGAGTTCTGGATGGCCTTTGTGGGGCCGCTGACCAGCGCCATCCTGGGAGCGATTTGCCTGACCCTCGCGCGGGTAATCGGCAATTCGTCGACCGATCCCCTGACTGCCATGCTGCTCTGGCTGGGTTACATCAATCTCATGCTGGCCGGCTTCAACCTCATCCCGGGCTATCCGCTGGACGGAGGGCGGGTATTGCGCGCCCTGATCTGGTGGAAGATCGGCGATGCCGACCGTTCCACGCAATACGCCGCCAGAATCGGCCAGGCGGTGGCCTTCGGATTCATCGCCTTCGGAATTCTTCAATTCTTTGGCGGCGCCGGCATCAGTGGCCTGTGGCTCGCGTTCATCGGTTGGTTTCTGCTCCAGGCAGCCCGCGAAAGCGACGTGCAGGTGGGAGTGCTGCACGCGCTCCAGGGCGTGCGGGTGGCGGACGTCATGACGCGGGATTTTCCAAGCGTGGAGGGATCCATCAGCGTACAACACTTCGTGGAGCAGGAACTGCTTCGCACCGGGCAGCGGGCTTTCTTCGTCTTGGACCACGGCAGTATTGCCGGTCTGGTTACTCCTCACGAAATTAAGCAGCTTGACCGCGCCAAGTGGCCGTTCCTGACCCTGCACGAGATTATGCGCCCTCTGAAGGATCTGCACGCGGTGGCGCCGGACGCGCCCCTGGCTGCCGCCCTGGAGTCAATGAGCCGCTATGATCTAAACCAGCTTCCGGTCATCTCCAACAGTCACCTGGAAGGGGTTTTGTCGCGATCCCAGGTACTCGGTTACTTACAGACCCACGCGGAATTGCGCGGATAAAACCGTCCTCACGTGGCGCGGGCCGCCAGCCGGGCAACCTAACCAGGCCAGGTTGATCTCCGGCCCGGGTCAACTCCCACTTAGACAGCACTTATAGCCCGGCAATTAGAGGCTGACCGCCCAGGCGAGCCCGTCCGCGCCTTTGCCCGCGTCGATCAGTGTGTCCACCTGCCAGTCAGAAGTTCGGATCGCCGCAACCTTCGCGCTGGAATCGCAGGAGACATACGCCATTTTCCCATCCGGCCGGACCACCACTGCCTGCGGAGCCTTGGGTACATCAATCGCGTGCGCAACCCGCAACGCCTTCAGATCCACCACAGCCACTTTATTTACCGTCGGCACCGCCACCACCAGCCATTTCCCATCCGGCGTCGGAGCCGTGCCGTAACCGAGACCAGGCAATTCGACCCAGCTTTCAATTGCGTCGCTCGCGGTATCGATCACGGCCAGGCGATTTTTGGCCTGATCCGACGTGAAGACCCTCTTGCCGCTCACCGACATCGAGATCCGTTGCGTGTTCGAAGAGATGGGAATGACCTTCAGCGTCTTGCGCGCATCGAGATCCAGGACGGACACAGTCCCGGGCCCCACATTCGCGGTGTAGGCGCGCTTTCCGTCAGGGCTGATCACGAACATATGCGATTCCGCCTGCCCCGTCGGTACGCTTCCGATAATCTTCAGAGGTTTGGGATCGATGATCGAAATCGTACGGTCGAGCTCTGTTGACACGTACAGCAGCCCGTTTTTCGGACCGAAGTGCGGACAATGCGGTCGCACGCCATGCCCGAAATCGAGGTTGCCCACGATTTTCCGGGACGCAATGTCGATCGCCACCATGTTCCTGCCGTCGGTGCCCGGTTTTCCAACGCCGGAATTTCCGTAGATGGGAACATACGCGGTTTTTCCGTCAGGCGATGCGATCACTTCATGACCGGTGACGCCGTTTTCCGGAACGGCCGCAACCTGCTTGTCGGTTGCCGGATCGATGATGCCAAGGCTCCGATCCCCTTTGTTGGCCACAAGCAATTCGCCGCCTTCTTGAGTCTGGCGTGCGCTCCAGGCCGAAGAAGTACTCAAAGCGGCGGTGATTAAAGAGGTAGCGGTCCGGCGGGTCATCTTACAGGTATTCTATATCATTCGTGTCCAGTCCGGAGCCAGTCCGGAGCTCAGGTTTCATCCGAATTGCAGCGCGGTCTCAGAGACCCGCCCGGCCCAGGCCGAGTCCTCTGGCACAGCGCTGGAACGCTTCCCGGGCTTCGCTGGCCGTCTGGTAGCGCATGCTGGCTTCCCTGGCCATCAGCCTTGTAAGGATGGGACCGAATCCGGCGGGTAGCGTCGCCAGGTTTTCGGAGCCACGCAACGGCAGTTCTCCCGTGGCCAATTCGTACAGTGTCACCCCGAGCGAGTAAAGGTCTGCGCGGCCCGTCAACGGTTCGCAACAGAGCTGCTCGGGCGCCATGTAGGCCAGCGATCCCAGAATGGTGCCCTGCCGCGTTGAGAACATCACGGCCGTTGGGGCGTCGTCACCCAGCCGTACGGCCGGAGTCCTCACCTTGGCCAAACCGAAATCGAGCACCTTCACCTGGCCTCCGGTCGTCAGGAAAAGATTGGCTGGCTTGATGTCGCGATGCAGCACCCCGATCGCATGGGCGGCTTCGAGAGCACTGGTCACGCCGAGGGCAATCTCGATCAGTTGCCCCGCCGGGATGGGTCCTTCGGCCAAGCGTTCGTCGAGTGCCTGACCGGTAAGCAATTCCATTGCTAAGTAGGGCCGGCCTTGCCAATTACCGCTCTCGAACACGGTACAGATGTTGGGGTGATTGAGACCCGAAGCGGCCCGCCCCTCGCGTTCAAACCGGTGCAGCATCTCGGGGTCGTTAACCAGTTTCTCCGCCAGGATCTTGAGAGCTACGAAACGCCCGAGAACCGTATCCTGTGCTTTGAATACAATGCCCATGGCCCCGCGGCCGATTACTTCGACGATACGGAACTTTGAAACTGTCTGTCCGATCATGGCCTGTTCCCAGCATACTCGAAGCCGGCTTCGGTCATCGCCATCCCGCGGTCTCCGAAACGGAACCTACCGGCCGCACCCGTGCCGGTCGTCGCCGCATCCTGGGCCGCGCGCCAGAAGGGATGCCGATGCTCTGCGGCCGATGTGGTGTAATAGGGGAGACGCCACCGTAGCTCAGTTGGCAGAGCGGCAGTTTTGTAAACTGCGGGTCGGGGGTTCAAGTCCCTCCGGTGGCTCCAAAAGATTCCTCGGCGGGACCCACCTCTTTGGCGGCGCGATGGGTTAGCGCGCTACCGGCCCGAGCACCTTCTCAAAGCACCGCGAGCGCGGGTCCGCGAGGTACTTGTCGTAGCAGGCGATTGGCTGGTAGCCGGCGCTTTTGTAGAGCTCGCGCGAAGCCCCGGCCGCGGTGGTCTCGGGCGACATACATCCGCTTCAGCTCCGCAATACCGGCGCCCAACGGACGAATCGCTCCGCACGCCACCGCCACGCCGGCGAGTCTGCCCAGCAAAAAGACTCCCCCGCCGCGGCGGAATCCGGCGGCCTCGATTCCGTGGATCGGCAGGCCCGGGTAACGCGCCGCCAGTTCGGCGTCCAGATCGGCGATCAGGCCGCCGGCTTCGGGCTCCGCGGGGTCCGCTTCGACGATGGCCAGAGACTCCATCCTTCATCTCGGCAGTGTGACCGTAAACGTGCTGCCTTCCTCGGGACGGCTGCTGACCGCCACCGCGCCGCGATGCGATTCGGCAATCCATTTGACGATCGAAAGCCCCAGCCCGAAGCCCCCCTCGGCGCGCGAGCGGGCTTTATCCACGCGGTAGAAACGCTCGAAGATGTGCCGGGCGGCCTCCGCCGAAATACCGATGCCGGTATCGGCGATGCGCACCAGCAACTGCTCGCCGTGCGTCTCCAGCGAAGCCGTGATGCGGCCGCCCGCCGGCGTATAGCGGATGGCGTTATCGAGCAGGTTTACCACCAGCCGGCGCAGCAGTTCCTGGTCGCCGCGATAGGCCACGTCCTCCGAAGGGAGGCACGCCAGCTCGATCCGGCGCGCCCGCGCCAGCGCCTGCAACGAGCGGCAGCACTCCGCCAGCAGATCGTTGAAATAAAATTCATCCACCTGAAGCCGCACCCGGCCGGCATCGGCGCGGGCCAGATTGAGCAGGTCGTCCACCAGCCGCGACAGGCGGCGGCTTTCGTCCAGAATAATGGCCAGCGATTCCCGGTATTCGGCGGCCGGCCGGTCCTGCGAAAGCGACACGTCGGCCTCGCCCTGGATCACCGCCAGCGGCGTGCGGAGCTCATGCGAAGCGTCCGCGACGAAGCGCTTCATCCCGGCGAAGGATTGGTCCAGGCGCGCCAGCAGCTCATTGAACGACGCCGCCAGCATGGCCAGCTCCGAGGCGGCCTTGCCGATATCCAGGCGGCTTTCCAGATTGCTCCCGGTGATCCGGTGGGCCTGCTCGGCCATCCATCCAAGCGGCGCCAGGCTGCGCGTGGCCACCAGGTAGCCGCCCAGCCCCGCCAGGCCCAGCAGGAACGGCATGCCGAACAGCAGCACGTCGCGCACCAGCTCCAGGTCGGCGGCCATGGAATCGAGCGGCCCCTCCGACACGATCAGAAACCGCCGGCCCGCGGCCGTGAAACGGCGGGCGGCGGCGTGAGCGCCGTGCTTCCCCAGGCTCGGGATGGCGAGCAGAAACTCCGCGGCCGGGTGGGCCTCCGCCAGCGCCGCAATTTCGCTCCACGCGCCGGCGGAGGCCCCCTCGCCCGCGGTCACCACAGCGCGGCCCTCCAGAATGGCGATGGAGCTGTCGCGCACGTGCATCTCGGAAACCGCTTCGGGGGCGGCCTTGGAGACATCGCCGTGCGCCTCCTCCAGTTCGTCCTCGAACAGGCCCACGGCGGTGGCGGCCTCCGCGGCCAGTCGGCTGTCCAGCCGCGCTTCCAGCGCCTTCGCCAGCACGCCGTACAGGTACAGCCCGAACAGCGCGAACAGCAGCGCGAAGAACGCCAGGTACCAGGCCGTGATGCGCAGGCGGAAGCTGCTACTCATCGCTGGCTCCCCCTTCGCCCGAGAGCCGGTAGCCCGCGCCCCGCAGCGTGTGGATCAGCCGCGGTGAAAAACCGGCATCCAGCTTGCCCCGCAGGCGCCGGATGTAGACATCGATGACGTTGGAGAGGGGGTCGAAGTTTTCGTCCCAAACGTGCTGCGCGATCTCCTCGCGGCCCACCACCCGGCCCTCGTTGAGCACCAGAAATTCCAGCAGCGCGTATTCCCTGGCGGTGAGCGGCACGGCCTTGCCGGCGCGTTCCACCCGGTGGCTGCCGGTGTTGAGCACCAGGTCGGCCACGCACGCCACCGGCGGGCGGAGAGTGGCGGAGCGCCGCAGCAGCGCCCGCAGGCGGGCCAACAGCTCTTTGAAATCGAAGGGCTTCACCAGGTAGTCGTCGGCGCCCGAATCCAGGCCGGCTACGCGATCGTCCACCGCGTCGCGCGCCGTCAACATCAGGATGGGGATGCGCAGGCCCGCCGCCCGCAACTCCCGGCAGACGGCGTAACCGTCCTTGATGGGCAGCATGACGTCCAGAATCACCAGGTCATACGAGTTGACCGAGGCGAGATAGACCGCCTGTTCGCCGTCGGGCGCCGTGTCCACCGCGTACGCTTGTTCGCGCAGGCCGCGCGCGATGAAGCCCGCCACCCGGTTTTCGTCCTCCACCAGCAGGATGCGCACTACTCCCATTCTGCTACGGGACGGATGAACGGAGGATGAACGGCAGGCGCCCGCGCCGGAGAACGGCGGCTGGCGCGTGGTCCGCAATCACCGGGGCCTGCCGTGTTGGCGCACTCTGCTCCGCGAACTCCGCCACGCCACCGCCCTATTGCGCGGTAGTTACCTCTTCGCCCCAGATATACTTACTGAACCACTCGTAGTTATGCTCCATCACTGCCCGCTGCTGCTTGGGCTTATTGATCGGATGTCCGAAGCCTTTGTAGAAGATCAGCTTTACGGGGATGCCGCGGTCTTTCAGGGCCTGGTACAGCTCGTAGGAATCGGGCGGCGGCACGCGCTTGTCCTGGTCGCCCTGCTGGATCAGCGTGGGCGTCTTGGCGTTGTGGACGTAAGTGATCGGCGAAGTCTTGCGGTAAATCTCCGGGTCGTCCCACGGGGTGGCCTTCAGATACTGCCGGGTGAACGGGTGGATGTCCGTATTCACATAGTAAGTGAGCCAGTCCGAGATACCCGCTCCCACCGATACGGCCTTGAATCGGTCGCTGTAAGTGGTGATGAAGGCCGATATGTAGCCGCCCTCGCTCCATCCCATGGCGGCCACCCGGTCTTTGTCCACCATGCCTTTGGAAATCAGATAATCCACGCCGGAAATCACGTCCTGATAATCGCCCAGGCCTAAGTTGCGCACATTCAGCGCCCGGAACTTAGCCCCATAGCCCGCCGATCCGCGATAATTCGGCTTCAGCAGGAGTGCGCCCTTGGCCGCAAAGCGTTCGATCGGGTAATACCGGTCGGCGCTCGGAATCGGCGTATCCACGCCCGTGGGGCCGCCGTGAATCACCACCAGCAGCGGGTATTTGCGCGAGGGGTCGTAATCCGCCGGCTTGATCAGAATGCCCTGGATGGCCGCGCCATCGCTCGATTTCCACTCCACCACCTCGCGCGTGGTCAGGTGAAACGGTTTCCACTGCGCGCCCACATCGGTCAGCGTCTTCGGAGCGAAATCGGCCGTGGAAGAGACCAGCACCTCCGGGAAATGATTGGGCGCCGCACCCACCGCCGCCAGCGTGCGGTGGTCTTTAGTGAAGGACGCTTCGGTAACGTGGAAATCGTCAGGCCCGCTAAGCCGGCGGATGGCCTTGCCGCCGGCGTCGACGCGGTACAGGTGGGCGCTGGTCTTCTGCAGCGCGCTAAAGTAAATGCCGTCCGGCCCCCAATCCAACAGGTTCGGATCTTCGTCGAACCGCTCGGTGAGCAGGCGCGGCGTTCCGCCCTCGGCGGGAATCACCGCAAGGTAGCGGTTGGCGTAAAAGAAATTCGGCTGGCCGTTGGCCGTCACATAGGCGATCTGTTTGCTGTCGGGCGACCACTTCGGCCCGTGGTTGGGGCCCAGGCCGTTCAGCAGCTTGCGCACATGCAGGTCCGCCAGGTCCAGCACGTAGAGCTGCTCGGTATCCTGCGACCCGAGGTCGGGATCGCGCGTGGCGCTGAAGGCGATGCGCTTGCCATCGGGCGAGCAGGCGAAGCTCGAAACGCTGAAATCCGTCCCCTTGGTGAGGGCTTCGGCCTTCGGCAATTGCTTCACGTCCGCAGGCAGCTCGGCGGGCACTTTCACGCGCCACAGGTGCGTCATAACGTAGTCGCCGCCGATAATTTCGAAATCGCCGTAGCGTTCCTTGCGGTCCTTCTTCGCCTTGGCGTCCGGCCCGGTCGAGGTGAAAACGATGGCGCTTCCATCGGGCGCCCAGCTCATCGCGCCCACGCCGTTGTCCTCGTTGGTAAGCTCTACCGCTTCGCCGCCCCCGGGCGCGATCAGATAAATCTGCCGTTTGCCCTCGCGGTCGGAAAGAAACGCCAGCCGCCGCGAATCGGGCGCCCATTGCGGCGCGTTGCTGTTCTTCTTTCCGGCGGTCAGTTGGTAGCGCTGCCCGGTGGAGGGAACGGCGATCCAGATCTGCTGCACGAACTCGTCGTCGTCCCAGTTGGTCTGGTTTACGATGTAGGCGACATACCGGCCGTCGGGCGAAATCTGCGCCCCGGCGACCGATTTCATGCTCAGCGATTCGTCGATCGCCGGGGTCGAGCCGGCCGCCAACGCCGGGGCAGCCGCCAACAGGAAGGCACAAAGATAGCGGACCATGACGAATTATAGACCACCCGGCGGCCCTACTGCTTGTTCAGCGCCTGCACCAGCGCCAGCAGCCGCTCCGGCGACCCGGTGAAAATATTCGAGGGCGGCTGCCGGTAACTCATCATCTCGCGGTATAAGTAGTCTTCCATCGCCGAGTTAATCCCCCATCCACCCAGATACTGCAGCTTCAGGTCGCTGTCCCGGTTGAGTTCCGCGCCCACCACCCAGGGGCCTAAGTCGGAACTCTGCCCGGCATAAGTCGCGAATAAGTCGGTGGCCGAATTGACCCCGATCTCCCGCAGCGATTCCGCTACCGGCTCGTAACCGGGGCTCTCCAGCCTCCGTTGCACCTCGTCCAGGTCGATCTTCAGAGCCTCCGCCTGCCCCATGAACACCATATCGTAGCCCTGTCCGTTCAACGTGTTCGCCCACACCGTGCCGTACGGAAACGCCGCGAAGAAGGTGGCCAGTTCGCTCTTAATCGTCCGCTCGTCGGTTTCGTACAGCGGCACATACAGGCTGAACAGCCCTCCGGGGTTCAGGTGCGCTTTGATGGATTCGAAATACTCCTTGGAATACAGCGCGGCCGTGCCTTTCACGAACACATCCAGCGGGTCGGAGGCGATCACGTCGTACTTCTCGCGAGTGGTCAGCACGTAGTGCCGCGCGTCGTCGAACACCACGTGCGTGCGCGGGTTGTGGTACACCTCGTAATCCTGCTTGGCGAAAAAACGAGTGGAGGTGGGCGGAATCACCGGCTCAATCTCGCACACCGTGATCCTCTGAATCCCCGGATAGCGCGTGAAAGTCCCCGCCGAAACGCCCGCCCCGAAGCCGATCCCCAGCACCGACCGCGGATTGGGGTGCAGCAGCGCCGGCAGGTGCCCCACCATCCGCTGCAGCTTCATATCGTAAGTCTCCGTGGTCGCCTCCACGTGGCCGTTCACGTCAATCTCGGTCGCGCCATCGTTCCACTGCGTGATGGCCACCGAGGAATTGCGCCCCTCCACTACGTACAACACTTTGGCCCGCCCCTGGTTTATGGCCATCTTGCGCCCGTACGCGATCAGCTCGCCGGGCACCATGTGGACGCCGCCCACCAGCAGTCCCGCCCCCAGCATGGAAGCCGCCAGCCCCACCGCGGCCGGCTTCGAGCGGTGCTCCCACACATACGGCACCAGCAGCAGCCACGCGCTGCCCGCCGAAAGCACCAGCAGCAGCCGCTGCGAATCCTGCGTGCCAATCCACGGGATCAGCATCAGGCTTACCACCAGCGCGCCCACAATGCACCCCAGCGTGTTGGCCGCATACACGTTGCCGACCACGCTGCCGGGATCCTGCTTGCGGCCGGCCACCGCCGCCAGCGCCAGCGGGAAGCTCGCGCCCCACAGCACCGTCGCCGGCAGCAGCGCCCACAGCGTCCGCGCCATGTCGAGCTGGAACGTGAACCACGGGCTGGTCGTCAGCAGCGGGTTGATCGGCCAGTACGGCAGCGAATCTGCAATCATCCACGCCGTCCACGCGATCCCCACCGTCAGCAGCACCTGGCACCACCCCAGCGCCAGCCGCGCGTTGCGCGCGCCCGGCATCACCCGCAGCAACCACGATCCGGCCGAGCTGCCCAGCGCCAGCCCGATGAGAAACACCGCCAGGATGATCGAGAACACATACACCGTGGCGCCCATCAGCATGCCCATCAGCCGCGTCCACACCACTTCCGCGCCCAGCGCGCAGGCGCCTGAAATGCCGATCGTCACATACACCGGCCACTTCGGTTCGCCACCTCCTTCGGCCATGGCAGCCTCTGCGGCGCCCCCGGCCCGCTCTTCGTCCTCCAGCGCCGCGGGTTTAGGCACCCGCGACAGCGCGAAGCTGGCCAGCGCCACCCCCACGTTGATCGCCACCGCGGCAAACGTGGCCACCACCGTGTCATACACCCGCAGCAGCCAGAAACCCGCCAGCAGGCAGCCGATCACCGCCCCCACCGTGTTGCCGCCATACAGCAGCCCCCACCACGAAACCCCCCGCGGCGTGGATTCCACCCAGCGCACGATGGCCGGCAGCGACGCCCCCATCAGGATCGTCGGCGGCAGCAGGCAGATCGCCGAAACCAGCCCGCGCAGCACCATCCCCGGCATCCCGCTGCCCACCGCCGCTATGTAGACCCGGTCCACCAGCGGCATCAGCACCAGCACCCCGACGCCGCACACCCCGATGCCCACCTCCAGGAGGGCATAAAGCCGCAGCGGGTTCTGCTGCACGGTTTTCAGCCGTGGCAGCCCCACGCTGCCGATGCACAGCCCGCCCATATACGTGGCCAGGAGGAATCCGAGCGACACGGCGGTCGATCCGATAGCCAGTTGAAGTAGCTGATACCAAACGACTTCGTAGATCAGCGCAGAGCAGCCGCTGCCCGCAAACAGGAGCAGCAGCAGGGGTAGATAGCGCGACGCCGAAGCGCCGGGGACTTGCTTGGAATCCATGGGTTGTCTTTTAGCCTGTTAGGAGAAGACTGTACCACCAATTCAAAGGTTACGGGTTTACCACTGCGGAGAGATGCGGAGAAAGGCCGCAGGGCGGGATGGCAAGTGGACGGGGGCAGGGTCCATTCGACGGGGAGCGACCACGCGGGGGGAGCCTTGGCGACGGACGAGCGAAGCTGTGGGGTAAGATGCTGAGCCTGCGGGTTTTTCATGCGGTTATTGGGCCTTGGGGGCCGGTTTGGAGGGGCGGCCCGGGGGCTGGACGACGCCTTCGATGATCACCTGAGGCTCGGTGAGGGGCGCCGGCGGGTCGGGAATGAAGGGGCGGTTGCTGAAGATGAGGGCGGCGAGATCGGGATCGAGCGGGGCGGCCGGTTCGCGCTCCGGGGGTCGGTCCATAAGTGGCTGATCGGGTTCGGGTTGGTCTTCGATGGGTTCGTTCGGGAACTGGTCGCGCTGGGCCTTGAGGCGGTCGAATTCCTCGATGGCGCGGCGGTAGAGGCGCTCGGCCTGGGCCTGGTAGCGGAGGAAGAGG
>DATJRE010000062.1:0-18040 GCA_035505095.1 Bryobacteraceae bacterium
AAACGGTGCTATGAGCAAGTCTGTGACCCCCAACCATCGCGCTTCCAAGGAAGCCGGCCCGGCTGCCGCCACGCCGGATGCCACCCGGGACGGAGCCGCGGCCTCGCTCGCCAAAACCGGCCAAACCCCCGATTTGAACGACCCCGGTCTGTACCTGAATCGCGAGCTGTCGCTGCTGTCCTTCCAGCGCCGGGTTCTGGAAGAAGCGATGGACATCGCCAACCCGCTGCTGGAGCGCATGAAGTTTCTGGCCATTCTGGGCTCCAACCTGGACGAGTTCTTCATGGTTCGGGTGGCCGGCCTGGTGGCCCAGGCGGACGCCGGCACGGTGGACCAGACGCCCGACGGCATGACCCCGCGCGGCCAACTGGTAGCCATCCGCCGCGAAGTCAAGCGGCTCTTCAAAGAGGCCCGCCGCTGCCTGGAGGGGCTGCTGCCGGCCCTGCAGGAGCACGGCATTTTCATCCACGAGTACTCGGAATTGAAGGAAACCCAGCTTCGCACCGCCCGCAAGTACTTCGAAGAAACCGTGTTTCCGGTGCTCACCCCGCTGGCCTTCGACCCCGGCCGCCCCTTTCCGCACATCTCCAACCTGAGCCTCAACCTGGCGGTGCTCATCAAGAACCCCAAGGGCGGCCAGCACTTCGCCCGCGTGAAGGTGCCGGACTCGCTGCCCCAACTGGTGCTGCTCAACCCCACCAGGGGGAAACCGGGCAAGTCCACCCGCAAGCGCTTCGACCTGGTGTGGCTGGAGCAGGTCATCACCGGGCACCTTTCCACCTTGTTCCCCGGCATGGAGGTGGTGGAGGCGCATCCGTTTCACGTCACCCGCGACGCCGATTTTTCGATCCAGGAACTGGAAGCCGAGGACCTGCTGGAGACCATCGAAGAGGGCGTGCGGCAGCGCCGTTTCGGCAGCGTGGTCCGGCTGATGGTGACCCAGGAGATGCCGCCGTACATCCTGGACATCCTCAAGAACAACCTGGAGGTGGAGGACCGCGACGTCTACCGCCTGGCCGGCCCGCTCTCCATGAAGCGGCTGATGGAGATTTACCAGCTTGACCGCAAGGAATTGAAGGACCCGCCGTTCGCGCCGGCGGTGCCGCCGGCCCTGGCGAACACCGCCGATATCTTCTCCGTGATCCGCAGCCGCAACATCCTGCTGCACCACCCCTTCGATTCGTTCCAGCCGGTCATCGAGCTGCTCCGCAAGTCGGCCCACGATCCGGCCGTGTTAGCCATCAAGGCCTGCCTGTACCGGGTGGGGCGAAACTCGCCGGTGGTGGAGGCGCTGCTGGAGGCCATCGAGGAAGAAAAGCAGGTGGCTGCCCTGGTGGAGTTGAAGGCCCGCTTCGACGAAGAGAGCAACATCGAATGGGCGCGAGCTATGGAAAAAGCGGGCGTCCACGTGGTTTACGGCCTGGTGGGCCTGAAGATCCACTGCAAGATCGCGCTGGTGGTGCGGAAAGAGAGCGGGCGGATGGTCCGCTACGTGCATCTTTCCACTGGCAATTACAACGCGGTCACGGCTCACCTGTACACCGATATCGGCATGTTCACCTGCGACGAGGACATCGCCAGTGACGCCACCAACCTGTTCAACTACCTCACCGGGTATTCCTCCAAGGTGGATTACAAAAAGCTCCTGGTGGCGCCCTTGAACCTGCGGCAGCGCTTCGAGAGCCTGATCGAGCGGGAGATCGAGCATGCGCGCCAGGGCCGCAAAGCGCATCTGATCTTCAAGATGAACGCGCTGGTGGATTTGCCGCTGATCCAGGCACTCTATCGCGCCTCCCAGGCGGGGGTGAAGATTCAGTTGCTGGTGCGCGGCATCTGCTGCCTGCGGCCGGAAGTGCCGGGGGTCAGCGATCACATCGAAGTAACCAGTATCGTGGGCCGTTTTCTGGAGCACAGCCGCATCTATTACTTCGCCAACGGCGGCGAGGAGGAGATCTACATCGGCAGCGCTGACCTGATGCCGCGGAACATCGATGGGCGGGTGGAGGTGCTTTTTCCTTTGGACGAAGCGGACCTGGTGCGGCGGGTGCGCGACCAGGTGCTGGCCATTTACCTGGCGGACAATGTCAAGGCGCGCCGTATGCTAGCCAGCGGCGCGTATGTGAGGAAGCGCGGCGGCGAAGGAAAGAAACGCACCGACGCCCAGGAATGGTTGCTCGAAAAGCGCCGCGGATTGACCATCCCGCCCAAGACCAAGCCCCCGCGCAGCACCATGGACTGAGCGGTAGCTACCCAGGAACTCCCCGGCGAGCCCGGCTGATTGGGAAGCGACTACGGCCGCGACGGGCTTGGGCGCCCGGGACGTGAGAACCATGGGAAGCGGCGGATACTGCGCCGTTGCGCGTCTGACTTTAGTACATCCTGCCCGGATCACGTTGGACCTTGCAGTTGGAGCTTGCAGTCGTACTCGCAGAGCGCTTTTACCGGAAGTAAGTTGCGCTGGGAACGGATGCGAGGCAGGCAGCATGGTGGTCGCGCCGGCCGGTGAGTGCGTCGCTGGCTTTCGGTCGGTCGGCCGATCCGGAGGCGACGGGCCTGGGCGCCTGGGCCGGAAGCCGTCCCGGCTTCACCGGACTTGGATTTCCAGACCGTACTCGCGTAGCAGTTGGCCGTGGCCCGAGAAGACGCGCAGGAAGTACAGCCCGGGGCGCAGCGGCGCGATGGTGGGGTTGGCGGTGGACCCCTTCCAGACAGCGCGACCCTCCCGGTCGACCAGTTCCAGGGGGTAGGAACCGGCCGGGGGCAGACCGGCGAGATCGGCCTGGAAGGTCAGCGGGTGGCCCGCCGGAGCCTTGCTGCCAGGCTCGGCGCCCCGCATGGCTTCCAGTTTCACCGCCAGCGCCGGGGCGGCGGCGGCCGGGTGGATCCAGTGCCAGCCGGCCAGCGCCAGAAGCATCACCATCGCCACGCACGCTACAGGGGCCAGCAGCCCAGGGAAAAATCGGAACCAGACTTCTCTTCTTTTCGCTTGGCACAACTGGAGCGCCGCGTGCCGCATGGCGTGCGCGTAAGCGTCTTCCGCCGCCAGGCGTGCCTGGCACACTTCGCACACCAGCAGATGCTCTTCCAGTCCGGCAGCCTCTTCCAGGGGCAGGGTTTGCCTGGAATATCGTTCAATCCGGTCGTCGTCCCACACGCAATCCCGTCCGGGAATCATAGCCATGATTTCCATTCTGAACACTCGGCTTTCAAAATGGAGGTGCGTCCGGAGCAGCCGTTCTCTCAGGTTTTCCGGAAAGTTCCGCAACCGGATTAACGCCGGAAGCCGAAACGCAGCGAAAACCGCCGCTTGCCCAACTCGCCAAAACGCTGCTTGGCACGCGACTTGATCAGGCGAAACTGGGTTTCGGACAACCCCATTTCCTCGCAGATCCGGTCGGCCGATTGCTCGTTCAGGTAGAAACGGATGAGCACCTCACGATCGCGCTTCGGAAGGCTGTTGAGGATGCGCAGCGCCAACTGCTCGTTTTGGCGTTCGATCAGCCCCCGCTCCGGGTTAGGGCTGCGGTCGCAGGTGTAGCGGGAATCGCTCAGGTCGGAATTGCGGCGCGCCTGCACGACGGTATCGATGTGGGCCGCCACCTGGCGGCGGACGATCGTGCGAACATACCCCATCAGCCGCTCGGGATCGCGCAAATCGCCGCGCCGGATGGACTGGGTGATGATCAGGAAGATGTCGTGCACCTTATCGTCCAGATCCTGGGGGCCAAGCTGCCGATACAGATAGTAGCGAACGCCTTTAGAAAAAATGCGGTACAGTTCCTCCATTCCGGACGGCTCGCCCGCCCGTATCCGCTCGACGACCAACGGCCACGACGGCTCCTCGGCACTCACTTGTACCTCAGGACCAGGTTCTACTTCGGGACCAGGTTCAGAATTCATAAGTTTCCCATCAAGAAATAGGCTCCCCAGTAGTTCGGCCGGGCGCGTCGGCCACCGGAGCGAATCATCGAAAGTTGCGCGGAGCGCAGGGCGCGTCCCGCATCCCCAGGGGCTTGCGGCCCCAGGTTGGCATACAGCGCCGCGAATAATGCGCCATCGTCGTCCGGGGTGGCCCACCGGCTACTGACCACTGCCCCGGCGCCCGCCGCCAGAAAAGCGCGGGTCAAACCCAATAATCCGGTACCCGGCAGAACGGCTCCGGCGGCGGAGTGGCAGCCGCTCAAGACCACCAGGCCGGCGCGAATCGTTCGGTGAGCGATTTCCTCTGGCGTCAGCAGGTCGATCTGATTGGCCGCGGTCAACCCGAGGGCGATCGCGCTGTCCGCCTCCGTGCCCGGAAACTCCAGAAAATGCGTGGCAAAGTGCACCACCGCCGGCTCGCGCTGGAGCTCCGGCAGCAGGTCCAGCCGCGACGCCTGGGCGCCTTCCAGGAGGATGTGGCCGCCCTTCCAGGCGCGGGCACACGCGTCCAACTCGACCGCGCTGGCCACCAGCCGCGGCAACATCCAGGCGCCGGCCGGACTGGCTTGCGCCTCCCCGAGCGGTTCCAATGGAAAGAGGGCTGCGTGGCGGACCGGGGACGGCGCGGGACGGCGGGCGTCTGCAGTGTTATAGATCGGGTCGCCGATGCCTATGAATAAGGATGGACTGGCTGGCGCCCGCCGCCGCTCTGCCGCATCCAACCAATACCCGGCTCCGGGAATCACCTCGGTGATATGCCCTTCCACCAGGTAGCGCTCCCGTCCGCCGGCTTCTTCGCGCAAGGCCGCCAGAGGCACATCGAACAATTCCCGGTCGAGCGCCAGCAGCCAGCGCGTTTTCTTCCGGAACCGCGGCGCCACCGCGCCGAACAGCGTCTCGAAAAGCGCCTTTCCGGCGGCATCGGCGGACGGCGCATCCTCGCGAATGGCGTTGGTGGCGGCGCGAATCTGCGCCCCGATCTGCTCCTGCCCCGGCAACCGGTACAGCGCCAAACCGCCCTGGTCCACCGCCCAAAGCCAGGAATCCGCGTCGCCAAGCTGAAAACTGAACCACGCCGTATCCGGTTCCAGCGCCCGGCGGGTGCGCTGCAGCAATCCGCCCGTGACCGGCTGCCAGGCCGGCCCCAGGGAAGCTTCCAGGGCGACTAGCTTGGCGTGAGCGCTCGCCAGGCCCTCCTGCGCGTCAGAGCTGGAACGGAGCGCCTGTACCTCGGCCCGCTGCAAACCGCCCAGCGCTTCCCAGAAACCGGCCGGGAGGGTCTCCGGATGGGTCCGGTCCACCAGCGAGCGCAAGCTGCCGGCGCGATTCTCCTCGGCGGCCTCGAAGGTTTCCCGGGCCAAAGCCGGGTCGCCAGTTTGCAGGTACAAGCGGTTGCCCGCCTCAATCAACGCTGCATAAACCTTGTCCAGCCAGCCCTCGGTTCCGATGCGGGCGGTCTGATCGGGAGGCGCCGACCAGCGCCACGCCCGCCCCAGCTTCACCGCCACCCGCAGGTCAGTCAAAGCCTCACGCAGGCGGCCCTGGCGCAGGCGCACCAGCCCGCGCTGGTGGTAGATGTCCCAGGTCGGCATGAGCCCCTGCGGACGCTGAGCCAGTTCCACGGCGCGATCCAGCAGCACGGACGCGGATGCCAGGTCGCCCTGCGCCAGCCGCAGCCGGCCCAGGTTGCGATACGAGCTGTCGAGCGCCAGGTGGTGCAGTTTGCGCACCCGGTAGGCCTCCAACAGCGCGGCTTCGGCGCGGTTGAGAAGCTGCCGGCGGGCGGCCGGCTCAGGAATTGGGAGATCGTCCTCTTCGGGGTCGGCCTGCTTCAGATATTCCTCGCCGATGCGGTTCCAGGCGATGGCGTACAGGTCCAGGTCGCCGGCCCGGTCCGCCCCATCTATCCCTTGGCGGAAATAGTCCCAGGCCTGGCTCTTCTTCTGGCGGGCCAGCAGAGTAGCCATCTGAATCTGCAATTTGGCCAGCTGTTCCACGCGGTCCTTCCCGCTGACGCGCGCCAGGCTATCCTTCATCCACTGGGCGGCCTCATCCAGGTTGCCCAATTCGGTGTACAGCGAGGCAATATTGCCTTCGAAGACCGCCGCAACACCGGTGTCCCCGGCAGCCAGAGCCATGCGGCGGGCCTCCTGAAAGGCTCGCAGCGCCGGCTGATACCGGTGCAGGGCGAACTGGCAGCCGCCGATGTTGCCGGTGGCGCGGGCCACGTAGTCGAGGTTGTTCTGATGTTGGGCCAGGTCACGTACCGACTGGTACTTTTGGAGGGAGTCCCGATAGCGGCCCGCGCGAAATAATGCGCTGGCCTCCTGCATCGGGCGGGAGAGCGCGGCGGGGCCTTGATATCTTACTGGGAACTGCGTCCCGGAATGCGGTAGAGGCTTAAGCCCCTTACTCGCTGGCGTCAATACAAGCAGACAGCAAGCCAACAGTCGGGCTGTTTTCAAAACAGAAAATCTCCCAGCTTCTAAAGGAAAATCCGCAAGGGGTACTGGGAATTCATTGGGGATACTCCTAAGGAAGTACCCCCAATGAATGGTATCAGCTTTTCGCCTTGTCTTGGCAACCCCCGAATGGGGGTAAGTTTAGGTCGCGCCTGTGGGGAGCGCGGGAAATACCTTAGAACCAGCCTAAGTTCCACAATCCGCTAACGATGATGATAATCGGATCGGTCGGCATTTTGCAATCTGGGGGAAACCGTTTGTCCTGCTTGTTTCCCCCCAATTCCAAGTTAGTTTGCGCAATGCGGCTGCCTCCCCATCTAAATTTCCAAGTGATTGAATTCAAATGGAATTTCCTTTCAACAACTCTGTGAACAGGAGACGGCGGCGCTTCGCTTGGCACGCGCTTCGTTTCGGCACAGGAGGGGATGAAAATGAACGCGAGTCGGCCCGGGCGACGGGAAGGGCTGCAATTGCGTAAGGCTCACATTCTGCGGGACTAAGTGGCGCCGATTTTCAAGGGACCGGCGGGGAGGAATCGGCCACGGATGCATGGATCTTAGGGGGGGGTTTTATCAGCGTTCATCAGCGTTCATCAGCGGCTAATGGTTTGCGGCCGCCCCGCCAAAGCTCTAAAGCCGCTGATCAACGCAGATGAACGCTGATCAGAAAGAAAACTAAAGGAACAGTCACGCCTGCCCTGCGGCTCGGCGGCGTCCCTGCGGCGACTTCAAACGGATTTTAGAATCCATTGGGTTGGTGGTTCACCGGGGCGGGGAATTGGTCGCAAGCGGCTGTGTAGTAACAGCGGGCTTCGGGTTGGGAAGTTGGTGAATGCCAATGACGGCGCTTCGCTTGGCACAGGAGGAGATGAAAATGGGCTTGAGTCGGCGCCGCGCCATGGGAGCAGCTGCAAATGCAAGTCCGTAAGACTCACATTCTGCGGGACTAAGTAGTGCCGATGTTCAAGGGAAGGACTTGCCCAACCCGCCCCAAGATTTCGTATGCGGTAGCTTAGGGTCTCTTAGCCGTGGCCTGTGGAGGCTCACGTGCCCAGAGCCGCGCGGGCGGGCCTGCACGAACCTGATGATCCCTTCGCCGCCAGCCGTAACGGTTGATCCACCGCCTGGCCCGGCACCCCCAACATCAGGTGCGCCATCACTTTGACGGCTCCTCGCACCCTTCAGTCGGGCCGTCGAACCCATCCTTCAGCCCGGCCATTAACGCCCTCGATGGTGGTACGTTCCTTATGCCGCTCTTCATCCGCTCGTCCGCCCAACTGAGTTGCGGCTGCCTGGCTAAGCACCGCAGACGAAAAGTGCCTTGCGGCTTTTTCTCCGTAATGCCGGATCGATGATCGGCATATGGACCCGTTGCGGGCTCATGCTGGCGGGGACTTACTGTATCGGCGAATAGGCGGTTGCCCGCCATAGCGAGATGTTGTTGTAGTCGACGATCTGGCCGCCGCGGGCGACCGATTCCGCGCGCGCCTTCACCCATTCGGGGTCGGCGCCGAAGGCATCCCAAGCCTTTTCGCGGTCGGCCAGGGAGGCGAAGGGGATCAGATAGGTGAGGTTCGGCAGGTCGGGTCCGATGAGGGTATCGGCATAGAGAATGGGGTGCACGCCGGAACGGTGGAAGATCTGGATTTCCGGGCCGGCGAACCGCTCGTGGAGCATGGCCAGTTGGCGGAGGGTGGGGGAGTGATAGGTGCGCAATTCGAAATAGCGAGGCGTCTTCGGTTTTTCGGGAGGGGCGGCGATTTCCGGGGAAAAAGCGGTGGCCTGCAGTAGCACGCGCTGCGCGGAATCGAAGGGAGGCTCGGCGCCGCTCTCGAATTCGGCGTGCGCCTTGCGGTAACCGGGGTCGGATTCGATGCGCGCGGCGGCCGCGGCCATTTCTTCGGTGCCCGCGAAACCGCTGAGGACCAGCATGGTTTGGGCATGCGGCGCCATGACCGCGGTGAATATGCCGAGTGAGCGCATGTGCTGGAGGAGGAGCGGCGTCTGCGAGGAGAAAAAGCGATTGAGGCGATCGCCCTGGTCACCCTGCCGGTAATAGAAATAGTCGATGCGATAGAGGCGGGTCCTGACGGCTGATGTCTGCGCCGCGAGCGGGGTTTCCGCCTGCGCCAGTATGCCGGCGCTGGCCGCGGCTTGCACGAAAGAACGGCGCTTCATGGGACCTCCTGTGCGCGATGGCGCTGAACTGTAAATTATATCCGCATGGAGCGGCGGCGTGGCTTGCCGGGGGGTTGCGCGACCTTGCGCAGGAGTACTTCCCGCAGGACGGCGTCTATGCCGCCGGCTCTCAAGACGGCGTCCACTATAGAAACACTTGCGCCCCCTGCCGACCCGTCTTTGGGACCTGTTTCGTGGAGTGAATCCGGGCTTCGAAGCGCGTCTCGCCGAGTTGCGCGTCATCGTTAGGAACCAGCGTCCGCTGGCTCATCTGAACACCGTAATAGCGCGAGTGCGGGTCAGAGATTATCACGGTGGACATGTAACGCTTTGAGGGCGTGCGGCAGGCTTAGGCGTTGATGGCCCTACTGCTGAAACGCTTGCTTCGGCAACGCGGGCGCTCTCGCCCTGACAAGCCGCGTTCGGTAACCGATTGTTCCCTTGCGAACGACAGGCTGACAGCGTTAAATGAATTCATGCGGCTCCTGCGCGGCCTTGCGCTGCTTTGGTTATTCCTTTTTCTAGCACTGGCCGTTCCCATCGCCTTGCGGGCACAAGTGGATCGCACAGCCATTACGGGAACCGTGACCGACCCGCAGGGGAATAGGATTCCCCAATGTACAGTGCGCGCCACCGGGAGTGCGACAGGCTTTCAGCGAGAGACAGTGACAACCTCTCAGGGTCGGTTTGAACTGGCGGGCCTCCCGCCCGGCGTGTACACGGTGCGGTTTATCAAGAATGGCTTCTCGACCTTTACGGCGCAGGGCGTGGACCAGGTGGTGGGACAAACGAGAACTCTGAACGCCCGGCTGGAACTGGCGAAGGGCAAGGAGCAAACCACGGTAACGGAATCGCTGGTGCAACTGGATAAGGTAGATGCGACAATCGGCGCGGCGATTGAACTGGCCCAGATCGACGATTTGCCCATAAACGGCAGAAATTGGGCGACGTTGACATCGCTGGCGCCGGGCGCCATCGATAACGGCGCGGGCGATCAGAGAACCATTCGCTTCGCGGGCCACGGCTTGGACGACAACAATCTGACACTCGATGGGGTAGACGCGACTGCTGTTTACAATCAGGAACAGAGAGAGTACATGCGCCTGAATATCCCGCTGGATTCGATCGAGGAATTCCAGGTGCAGTCGCAGAACTTCGGCGCGGACACTCAGTCCGGAACGGCGGGCGGCCAGGTGTCGGTGGTGTCGCCGTCCGGCACAAACATTTTTCATGGGCAGGCGTTCGAGTTTTTCCGCAATAGTGCCCTCGACGCGCGCTCACCGTTCGACGGAGCGTCTCCCGACCCTTTTCTCCTGAATCAGTTTGGAGCAGGCCTCGGGGGACCTATCACGCACGGCAAGACTTTCTTCTACGCCAACTATGAGGGCCTTCGGCAGAGATTGGACGGGACACAGATCGGACTGGTGCCCAGCCCCACCTTTGCGGCACAGGCAGCGCTCACCTCGCCCGCCCTCATTCCAATCCTGCTGGCTTATCCGCCGGGGATTACACCGACTTCCAATCCCAGCGTATGGCAGTACGATGCGCCGGGCCGGCAGGTGGACAACGAAGATTCCGGGATGATCCGCCTGGATCATTACTTCTCCGACCGGACAACGGCTTTCGTTCGCTTTAGTGCCGACGAAGCAGTGGAGTCGATTCCCACTGGCCAACTTACCGCCAAAACGCTTTACGACACCAAGTTCAATAATGGAGTGGTTGCGCTCTCGCATGTCTTCACGCCGTCACTGATCAGCGAGATCAAATTCGGGATCAATCAAACCATCTATCATACGGCGAACCTCTCGCTGGTTCCGTTCGGAGTCGCGGTATCCGGGTTCAGTACCCTGACCGGATCTTCCACCACCGACTATCCTTCGAAAACCTTCGATCTCATCGATGACCTCTCCTGGGCTACGGGCAAACACATTATCAAGTTTGGGGTGGAGACCCGATGGATCTTTCTCAACCAGGGCACCTCGCAAAGCGGCACACTGACATACACCTCGATGATCGCTTTGCTGAACAACAGCATGGGTTCCGCGTCTTATACGGCGATTCTGCCACTGGTCCGCCAGCGCAAGACTCAGTATTTCGCTTATGTTCAAGACGAATGGAAAGCGACTCAAAACCTGACCATCACCGCCGGAATCCGCTATAACTTTTTCAACGCTCTGCATGCCATTGGCGATGATGATGTTCCGTTCGATTTTGGTACCTGCGGCGGGTACTGCCCGCGAACCGATGCCTTCTTTCATCCCCGAGACCTGGATTTCGACCCGCGTTTCGGCATTGCCTGGGCGCATGGCGAGGCGGTTCTGCGCGCGGGAGCCGGAATCTACCACACCGATGGCCAGGAAGACGATCAGAACCTTCCCATCTCGAATACGGTGGAACGATACTCCTTCAGCAATACGACGTTCCCCACGCTTTCCTACCCTTTGACTCCGTTCCTTGCGTATGCGGAGGCCGGCGGCCTGGGCGTGGTCTCGCCTCGCGATTTAGACCGCAACCGGAAGGATGATTACGTGGCCGCCTGGACCGCCTCGGTTCAGCGAAAGCTCCCTTTCCATATCATCGGAACCGCCAGTTACTTCGGAAACAAAGGAACTCACGTTCTGACTACCACCTATGTCAACCTGGTAAGTCCGGAGACCGGCGTCGCGCCGTATCCGGCTTTCGGTCCGGTTTCGTGGCGCGGCGACGTGGGGAACAGCACTTTTCATGCGCTGCAAATCAACGCCCGCAGAGCTTTCCAGGGCGGATTCCTGATCTCGGCGAATTACATGTGGTCGCATTCGATCAACGATGGGAGCATAGGCGGAGGAGAATCCGATACACCGCAGGATTCCTTTTGCAGATCGTGCGATAAGGCGAGCAGCGACGATGACGTTCGTCAACTGTTCAATTTCTCGGCCGTTTACCAGCTTCCCTTGGGAGCGGGAAAACGGTACCTCAGCAGCCCCGGAACCGTTCGGACGGTATTCGGCGGCTGGACGCTGAGCGCGATCGGAACATCGCAAACCGGGCTGCCATTCAACATCACCATCGATCGTGCGAACGGCGCGGTGCCGGGCGACTACACGATCAGTGGAGAAGAACGGCCGGATTATGTGTATGGGGTCCCGCTCACTCCGCCGGGAGGATCGACCGCGGAGGAATGGGTGAACCCGGCCGCGTTTTCCACGCCTGCTTCTGGAGCGTTCGGCAATCTGGGCCGCAACGCTTTTCGAGCGCCGGCCATTGCGCAATTGGATCTGGCATTGGCGAAAGATGTCTCTTTCGGCGAGCGCGTGAGATTGCGCCTTCGCGCCGACACCTTCAATGTGTTGAATCGCGCTCAGTATGGCGCTCCCAATGCGGACTCGTCCCAGGTCAACTTTGGCGTAATTACCACGACGATCAGCAACTATGCGACGGGACGTGGCACACCACGAGAGTTTCAACTTTCGGCCAAGATGCTGTTTTAGGGACGGGCGGAGAGGGCTGGCGGGGATTCAACGCGGAGACGCGGAGTGGGCGGAGGAAGCGCGGAGAAGAAAGGCGGAGGAAAAGGGCGGGAGGCCGGAGCGGCATCACTGGCCGAAAGATAATTCGTGGCGCTGCCGCTCGAGTTCTACTATAGGGGACGACTGACTAAGCCTGCATCGCAAAGATGCTTGGGGTCCGGCGCAACTCCTCAGCGGAATAGCCCTCCGACGCCGGACCTTTTTTTTCAGGGAACATCGTGACGCGGGAGCCTGTGCCGCGGCGAAGCTTGTGGCGCGGCGGATACGTCGCGGCGTCGAAAACGGGATCCGACGCCGCCCCCTGCTTACACCCACCAGGCGGCGGCGGGTTGCTGGCGAATCACCAGTCCGTTCAGGAAGCTGGCGGCCTTGGTGAGGCCTTCCTCGGGAGAGAGCAGGCTGTCTTCGTGCTCGATGGAAAGCACGTAATCGTAGCCGAACATGCGCAGAGTGGAGGCGAACTCGCGCCACCACTCCTCGCCGTGGCCGTAGCCGCAGGTGCGGAAGATCCAGGCGCGGTTGCGCTCGTCGGTATAGCTCTTGGTGTCGAGCACGCCGGTGAGCGGCAGGTTGCGCTCGTAGATCTGGGTGTCCTTGGCGTGTACGTGGAAGATAGCGTCGCCCAGCACGCGGATGGCGGCGATGGGGTCGATGCCCTGCCAGAACATGTGGCTGGGGTCGTAGTTGCAGCCGATGGTGGGGCCGGCGATGGCGCGGAGTTTCAGCATCGTCTCGGGGCTGTAGACCACGAAGCCGGGATGCATTTCGATGGCGATTTTGACGCCGTGATCCGCGGCGAATTTGGCGTGCTCGGTCCAGTAGGGGGTGACCACTTCGTCCCACTGCCATTTGAGGATTTCCAGGTAATCGGGCGGCCACGGGCAGGTGACCCAGTTGGGCCATTTGGAATTGGGCGAATCGCCGGGGCAGCCGCTGAAATCGACCACCACCGGGACGCCCAGCTTCTCGGCCAGGAGGATGGTCTGGCGGCTGACTTCCTGGTCGTGGCGGGCGCGGTCGGTGTCCGGATGCAGCGGGTTGCCGTGGCAGCTCAGGGCGCTGATGGAGAAGCCGTGACCGTCGAGCCGGGCTTTGAATTCGGCGAGCGCGGCGGCATCGTCGAGCATGCTGAGCTTGCAATGGGGGTCGCCGGGATAGTTGCCGGTGCCCAGCTCAACGGTGTCGATTTGCAGGGTTTTCAGCTTCTTGAGGACGTCGTTCAGGGACAGTTGCGATAGCAGAGGAGTGAATACGCCGACTCTCACGGAGAGCCTCCCATATATTAAGGATGAGTGAACCAGAAACAGAATATCACGCGGCGGGGCGGGAAGCCTTAGAAAGCCGTAGTGGATTTGGCGGCCCGCGGGTCTTAGGAATGGATGCAGAGATGGCACGCGCATGGGTATGGCTGGCCGTGTGGGCCGGCTTCGCCTCGGCGGCCGGCGCGCAGATCACCGGCATGGCGACCACCGACGATGGCTCGGTGTTGTACTTTGCAACGGCGTTGAACCTGTTGGGATCGCGCCACCCGGCGACAGCCAGGATCTACGTTTGCGATGCCGGCGGTCTCCGGGTGTACGCGGATCGCTTTCCAGGGGCTGCGCCGCCGAACACGGTGCTTTCGAACCCGTGGGTGAGCGGGGATGGGTCGGTGGTGGCGTATCGCGGAACGTACACGGCCGGGTCCGGCACGCAGACGCTGACTGCCATCCAGCGCGGGTCCGGTGCGCCGATGGTTCTGAACAGCGCCGCGGTGCTGAGCGCCAACGGGCAGTATGCGTTGATTCCCGGGCCGGCGCTGCTGGACCTGACTAGCGGCGCGGAGACGGGCATTCCGCAGCCGCCGCCCTACGACAATGTTCTGCTGGAAGGCGTGGCTTCCGATGGCACGGTGCTGGTCTACAACCTGGGGCTGAGCCTGCTGGACACCTGGCGGCCGGGCGCGATCCAATATATTGCGGCGGGAACCGCGGCGGCGGTGATGGACGATGCCGCCGATACGGTGGTCTACGTTCAGGATGGCGCGCTGTACCTGTATGACCTTGCCAGCGGCAACGGCCGCCTGTTCGCCAACGGCACGGCGCCTTCCATCAGCCGCGACGGCCAGTGGGTGGCCTTCCTTTCGCCGATGAACGGGGTTGCGCAGGCCTGGGCGGTGCCGGCGGATCAGTCGGGGTATTGGCAGTTGACCGATGAGCCGTTGGGCGCCACGGCCGCGATTGTGTCGGGCAGCGGCAACGTGGTGTACGCCGCCACGGCCACCAACGCCATCTGGAAATATGACTTGGCGGCCGGAACGGCCACGCGGATTCTGCCGCATTCGGAACAAGACGCCTTGCGGGAGGCGCCGGCCTTATGGAAGCTGTGCAAACGCCACGGGCCGAATTTCTTCTGACGCTGGAACAGGTCCGCGGCCAGGCGGAGCGGCGGGACCGTCGCGATTCACCAGGTGTAGTGGATTTGCCTGCCCGCGGGTCTTAGGAACTGAAGAGACCCACGGCGCAGCCTGGCAACGGGAGTCGGGGGGCGGTCCGCCGGAGTACCGCGGGGCTTCGGCGGGCCGCAAGCAGCGGCGACGGGCGCCGACGCACCAGCGGCAGAGTCATGGATTGATCCTGGTCCTGGTCGTCTTCATCCTGCTCGCCATACATGTGCACGAAGTAACTGCTCAGCCCGCAGGCGATCAGCAGCACCAGCAGAATGCCCACCCACTTGAGGGTGCGGCCGTTCCAGGCGGTCGGGCCGCCCACTGACGCGGCGGTGGCTTTCACCACCGCGAAGGCCGCTCCGCCGCCCAGGCCCAGCTTCAGGTACCACGGCATCAGGTCCAGGTGGGTCTGGCCGCCCACCTCGCTCCACAGCAGGAACACGGCGACGATGGCGAGCAGGAACTGGGTGGCGTAAGCGAGTCGAAGGATTGGCATCAGGAGCGCCGCAACTTCATCTTACGTTATTCTGGAAGCAGATGGCCCAATCTACGCCGGAGCGTTTCCGCGCCCGGCACCAGTTCCAGAATGCTTTTGGCCTGGCGATGGATTCGATCCGCGCCCACAAGCTGCGCAGCTTCCTGACGCTGCTGGGGGTGATTATCGGGGTGGCCAGCGTCATCCTGGTCGGGTCGGCCATTTCCGGGCTGGGGGTGTATGCGGAGCAGAGCACCGCTAAGGCCTTCGGGTCGGAGTCGTTCCTGGTGGCGCAGATCGCGGCCACGGGGCGGTTGAGCCGCCGCCAGTACTTCGATAAGATCAAGCGCAATAAGCCCATACGGCGCGACGATGCGCGGTTTCTGGAATCCGTGGCGGGCAGCCAGGTGCTGTACAGCCCGTACCGCAACCACACCTCCGACGTGAAGCGCGAAAACCAGATCTGCGAGGATACCACCATCATCGGGGTCTCCGCGGACATGGCGCAAATCCGCGACATCGGGGTGGTGGACGGCCGCTTCTTCACCCAGCAGGAAGACCGCTCGCGGGCCATGGTGGCGGTGATCGGCGATACGGTGCGCTCTACGTTGTTTGCCGGGGAGTCTTCACCCGTCGGCGGCATTATCCACATCGAGGGGGTGGAATTCCGGGTGGTCGGGCTGGAGGAGCGGCTGGGGTCGGCCTTCGGGCAGGACCAGGACAAGAACGTCTACATCTCCACCGAAGCGTTCGACCGGCTGTACGGCCCGGGCACCGGCTTCGCGCTGTTCGGGCGGCCGCGGCCGGGGAGCGGGCTGGATTTGCAGCAGGCGCTGGACATCACCCGGGTGGCGCTGCGGACGCGGTTTCACACGCCGCCGGGGCAGGACGATAATTTCGACACGCTCACGCCGGACGCCATTCGGGGCTTCATCGACCAGGTGCTGGGCATGATCGCCGCGGTGGTGGTGCCAATCACCTGCATTTCGCTGGTGGTGGGCGGCATCGTGATCATGAACATCATGCTGGTGAGCGTCACCGAGCGGACGCGCGAAATCGGTATCCGCAAAGCCTTGGGCGCGCGGCACGGCGACGTGATGATGCAGGTGCTGATTGAAGCCGTGGTGCTGTCGATCATGGGCGGCGCGGTGGGTGTGGCGCTGGGATCCCTGTGCACGCTTCTGCTGGGGCGGATTTTCGATCTCTCGCTGCACATCACCATAGGATACGTAGCGCTGGCGCTCGGGGTATCGAGCGTGGTGGGGGTGGTTTCGGGCTGGTATCCGGCATCGCGCGCGGCGCGGTTGGACCCGGTGGTGGCCCTGCGGGCGGAGTGAGACTGTGAACATCAGCGTCACTGAAAATATGCACATGGCGGTGAACGCGGTGTGGACGCACCGGTTTCGTTCGCTGCTGACCATCCTGGGCATCGTCATCGGCATTACTACGGTGGTGACGGTAGCCTCGCTGCTGACCGGGCTGCGGCAGGGCGTGGTGGTGTTCTTCGAGGAACTGGGGCCGGACAATGTGTTCGTCTACAAAAGCTCCGGCGACCCCAGCATGGACCCGCCGCCCAAGGAGCGCAAGCGGCGCGCGCTGAAGCCCGAGTGGGCCGACTATGTACGGCGCTGGAGCACGTCGGTGGAACAGGTGGGGCTGGAACTGTACCTGCCGGCCACGATCGACGGCAACCCGATTACGGCGCGCGTGCCGGGCTACGAATCGGACACCATCAACGTGGAGGGCCTTTCTCCGAACATGGATTCGATTTCGCCGCGCGATTTTTCGGCCGGCCGTTTCTTCACTCTCGAAGAGAACCAGCGCGGCGCGCACGTAGTGATGATCGGCGCCAACGTGGCGGATTCGTTGTTTCCGGAGGGCCACCCCGTCGAGCGCACGCTCATGATGGACGGGGCGGAATACACCGTGGTGGGGGTTTACGCCAAGGCCAAGGGCGGCTTTTTCGGCGAAAACGGCATGGATAATGCGGTGGTGATGCCGCTGCGCACGGCCGAGAACCGCTATCCGCAAATCGACCGCTTCATGATTGTGGCCAAGGCGCTGCCAGGCAAGCGCCAGGAAGCCTACTTCGAAGTGGAGGGCGCCATCCGGCGGCTGCGCCATCTGCCAACGGACGCCCCGGACGACTTTTCGATTTCCACGCCCGACCAGATCATTCAGCAGTTCGACAACATCACCAGCCTGATCGGGCTGGTGGCCATCGCCATTTCGGCGCTGGGGCTGTTGGTAGGCGGCATCGGGGTGATGAACATCATGCTGGTGAGCGTCACCGAGCGGACCCGCGAAATCGGCGTGCGCAAGGCGCTGGGGGCACGGCGGCGCGACATCGTGGGGCAGTTCCTGGTGGAGGCCATGACGTTGACGGGCGCGGGCGGCGTGCTGGGGATTGTGATCGCGGTGCTGATCACCATGCTGATTGGCGCGCTGGTGCCGGCGCTGCCCTCCACGGTGCCCTCCTGGGCGGTGATCGCCGGGTTCACGGTTTCGGTGGCCATCGGGGTGTTTTTCGGGGTGTGGCCGGCCATGAAGGCGGCGCAACTGGACCCGGTGGACGCCCTGCGGTACGAATAGGCCGCTTACCCCAGAAACTTCACGGCCAGTAACAGGGCCACGAAGAGTGCCAGGGTGATCGCGATCACCCAGACGTCCCAGCCGGTCTGCTCCTCCCAATCCGTCCACGGGGTGGGCGCACCGGTGGTGGCGGGGCCGGCCGCGGGGTCCTCGACCGAAAGGGGCAGCGTTTCGAAGGGCGGCCGGGCGCCCGGCTGCGGCGACAGTTCCCCATCGCCGATGGCGCCTTCCACGATTTGCCGCAAGGCGTCGCCATCCTGAGGGAAGCGGCTGCGCGCTTCCGCCGGCAGCATGGCGGTGAGTTCTTCGAACGGCGCGGCCAGAAGCGGGGCAACCACGAAATACCCCAGCATATCCGCCAGGCGGCAGGCGAGGTACACGATCTGCAGCATGTCGAACGGGCCGCCCTGGGGAGGATCGTGATGGCGGCCGGTGGCCACCAGGACCGCCTGGGGAAGGCCCCACTCCGCCATCAG
>DATJRE010000063.1:0-24187 GCA_035505095.1 Bryobacteraceae bacterium
CGCTGCCACCGGCTTATAACCGTGAGTGAGCGGGCCGGCGCCCGCCCACGCCGGACGTTCCGCTACGGCACCCAGATGCGCGTCGGGCTATCGATCTTCATTCCGGGCGATTCTGTCCGCACCTTCACCGGCTGAACTCCCTTTCTGCTGGAAGTTTGAACCGACACCTGGTATTGATTGGCCAGACGGCCCTGCAAATCGCTCAGGAAAGGCGCAATCTCCACCGGGTCGCTGAATGTCTCGAAGTAGGCATTGCCGCCGGTTTCCTGGCTCACCTGCATCAGACGGGACTGGGCGAAATCCTTCACCCACCCACCCCGTCCGTAAAGACCGGCGCCGCGCAGGTAGATCGAATAGACCATGACACCATCTTTGAGGGCGCTATGGACGGCTTGGTCGAGGTACGGGTCGTCTATTTCCGAGGTGCCCCAGTACCGGTCGACACCGTCGGTCAGCATCAGCACCGTGCGGCGGTTGGTAGCCTGTTGGGACGGCCAATGCTTGACGAGATCCGAAAGCGCAAAGTAAGGGCTGCCATTTCCGCCGGGAAGGGCTTCGGGCAGCCGTAAGGAGTCGGTCGCCTTCTGGTGGTCTGCCGTGAACCCCTGCGCCAGCGCGAAGCTGCCGTTGCGCATGTAGCCGACGGCCACCTGCGTGGTGGGCGGTAAAGATCGGATAAACGCTTTCAGCTCCCCTAAGTGAACCCCCAGGCTTGAAGACCGGGAGGAATCATCCAGCAGAACGAAGAGCTGCATGTTGGCCAAGTCGCCGGCCAGCCGTTGTAAGCGAACCACGTGCGCGGGATTTCTGTCCACCGCAACCGTCAGATCGCCGGCTTCGAGCCTCGCGGGCAGGCTGCCGCCCTGTCCTGGACGCAAAGTGATTACCATCTGAGCGGGAACTTCTGGAGTATCCGGGATGGACGCCGCCATCAGGGGCAGGCCTAAACCCATGGCAGCGGCTAAGATCCCGGCTAGGAAGCACTGCTTGTTCATCTTGCACACCTTCTTCTATGTATATGGATGCCCGCTTGGGAGTTTGGGTTGCCCGGCGGCTGGCGGGGGCGCCTTGGCCCAACCCCCTCAGTCGCCCAAGGCCGGCTCGGGCGGGGCGGACACCTCCGGCAATCCGGCCGGCACTGCCACCGGGCGGCGCGGGGCTGAACCTGTTCGCCAACCCGCAGGCGGCCAATCGGGCAGCCGCTGGATCACTATGGACGTGAGCCTGGAGTTTTAAAATTCGGAGTACACTCGAAAGACCGACATGAAACTCACCCTGACCCAAGCTCTTCGCCCGGCCGCCTGGGTAGCGCTTTCGCTGACGGCCCTGTGGCCCGCCTTGGCGCCGGCCCAGGAACATCCCATCGTGCTCAAGGTGGGCCTGGCCTACGATGGCAAAGGCGGCTCGATCCGCAATACCACCATTGTGGTGGAGGGATCCAAGATCCTGCGCATCGGCGGCACCGCACCGCGAGACGCTGCCACCTACGACCTCACCGGCCTCACCGTCACCCCCGGCTGGATCGACACGCATTCCCACATCGGTTACCACTTCGATAACAGCGGCCGCAACGCCGGACGGGGCGAGCCGCAGTCGCAGTCCGTATTGCACGTCGTGGATAACGCGGTGATGACTTTGAACGCCGGCTTCACCACCATTCAGAGCCCCGGCCAGATGGCCGATAAGGACCTGCGCGACGCCATCGCCCGCGGCATCATCCCCGGTCCGCGCATTCTGACCTCGCTGCAGCCGCTCATGGAAAACAGCGGCGATCCGGACCGGCTGCGCGAGCTGGTGCGGCAGCGCAAGGAGCAAGGCGCGGACTTCATCAAACTGTTCGCCTCCAAAAGCATTCGCGAAGGCGGCGCCCAGACCATGACCGACGCGCAGCTTCAGGCCGCCTGCGGCGAGGCCAAGTCGCTGGGATTGCGGACCCTGGTGCACGCCCATTCGCCGGAATCCATGAAGGCGGCCACCCTGGCCGGCTGCACTTCGGTGGAGCATGGCGCCTACGGCACCGACGAAGTCTTTTCCCTAATGGCCGAGCACGGCACTTATTACGACCCCAACATCGGGCTGGTGCTCCAGAATTATCTCGAAAACAAGCCCAAATTCCTGGGCCAGGGTAACTATAACGAGGAAGGCTTTGCGTTCATGCAGAAGGGCCTCGCCATCACCCTCGCTACCTTCAAGAAGGCCCTTACGCACAAGGATCTGAAGATTGTCTACGGCACCGACGCGGTGGCGGGAGCGCATGGCCGCAATTACGAGGAGTTTATCGTGCGGGTCCGCGATGGCGGCCAGGACCCCATGGCGGCCCTGGAGTCGGTTACTTCGATTTCCGCGGCGTCGATGAACATGGGCGATCAGATCGGCGCGCTGGCGCCCGGCTTGCAGGCCGATATCGTAGCCTTCGATGGCGACCCGCTGAAGGACGTCACCGCGGCTCGGCGCGCGGCCTTCGTGATGAAGGGCGGCAAGGTTTATAAGAACCTGCGCCCGGCGCGCTAGTCGGGCCGGTCACACGCCGCGGAAGAAGAACGCGTCAAAAACGCGCACCGGTTTGTCCATGAAGACCTCTTCACCCGGCCGTAATCCCGGGACCGGAAGACCGAGAACAGTTTCGTCCAGGAGCCGGATCCGGTGTTTCTCCAAAACTGCGGCGATGGCTTGGCGAAGCCGCTCGCGCTTCCGCTCCGCTTCCTTGCTCAACGGCGGTCGGGCGTCTTCTTCCAGTTCGTCCGCGATCTCCCCTCCTACCTCTTCCTCCAAACCCGGCGGTTGGACATCCGGGGAGTCGAAGCTGCCATCCTCGAAGTACGCCATGCTGCTCCAGGAAATCGCCGCCACGGGCGCGAGGAGAGAGATGGCTACCGCATACCCCTCGGTTCGCTCGCCGCTGACCGTGGCTTCTTCGGGGCCCGAGGCTTCGTCGTCACCGGGGTCCGGATCGGCATAACTCTGAGTCTCGTCCTCATAAACGAATTCTTCGCCTCCGGGCGAGAGGAAGAACACGTGGTAAGACTGGAACTCCTCGGAACCCTCGCCGAAATCGTCAGGGTCAGCGTCATCGTCATCCCAATCGTCGTCTTCCCCGCCAAGGCGGGAAGACCGCTCCGTCTCCCAAAAGGCAGAGGCGGAGCGAATGCGTTGCAGATCGCTCCAGACTCGGTCATGGATCTCGTGGAAATAGGACTCCCAGGTGTCGAACTCCTCGACGACGCCGTCCGGCCAGTGCTTTTTCACGAGCCGGCCGATTTCTTTGGGAAGGCTGCTGGTCATGTGTCTGCCCCCACAATCGATCATTATGCCCGATGTTTTATACTGATGTTGGATCAGCCGGCGTAAGAGTTCGAGAGCGTAAGCTTCACCTGTGGCTGCCTGGCTCCGTGTAGGCGGCCAATCGCCGGGGCTGGGCGTCCCCAAGCGGGTTCTGGCGCGGATGCCCGCCAATATTGCCAAACCGAGAGGAGCCACCAATGAGAAAGTTCGTGGTTGGGATTGCCGTTCTGACGTTCGGGAGCGCCGTGGCGTTAGCAGCCGGAAATGCCACCGAAGGAAAAGCAGTCTACGACAGATCCTGTAAGAATTGTCACGGGGCGACCGGCGAAGCCAATCCCGCCATCGCGAAAATGATGAAGGTGGAGATCGCGAATCTGGGTTCCCCCGAGGTCCAGAAGATGAGCGACGCCGACCTCGCCAAGATCATCACCACGGGAAAAGGAAAGATGCAGCCGATTCGTTCCGTTACCGGCAAATCGGTGGACGATGTAGTGGCCTATATTCGTACGCTCAAGAAATGAGCGGCGACAGTTGCGGCGTTACGGCAACATCCCGGTGACGCCCAGATCGGTCAGAATCTTAGGATTGGTTTCCTGAACCGCCAACACGTTGTGGCAGGCCCCGCAATCCTGGGTAACGGCTTTCCCGCTGGCGCTGGTATGGTTGCCGTCGTGGCAGCGGAAACAGCCGGGAAAGTCGTTATGGCCGATGTTATTGGGATAGGTTCCCCAGGTGATCTTCATGGCCGGAAACACATTGCGGTTGTAAATGGCCACAAGAGTCTGTCCCGCTTGCTGTACCTGGGTGGATTGCCCCTGGTAAGTGGCCGCATAATTGTCGCGATAGAAGGCCGTAAGTGCGGCGGGAATCTGTGCGGCGGCATCGTCACGCGTGGCGTAGGGCTTCTTCAGAATCTGCAAACCCTGTTTCCGGACGAACGGAAGCGCCGGTGAGATCAGCCCCGCGGCCAGCGCATTGTCGATGGCCTGGCCCGGCATCTGAAAGGTGTGGGTGGGGCGGTTGTGGCAGTCGATGCAATCCATTTCGCGCGTCGCCAGGCCTGCCGGCGGCCCGCCATTTCCCCCGGTGGTGGAATAAATCGTTTTGTGTCCCTGGGGGTCCTCGTATTCCACCCAGGGAATGGTTTGACGCGACTCATCGGAGGGAGCGTAGCGGATGTGGACGCCTTCTCCCACGTGCACGCCGTGAATCCCGCGGCCCCGTCCGCCGATCTTGACCAGTAATACTGTCTCCGAGGCCGTGTTCTGTGCGTCTTCGGCATAACTGGGAATCACCACCAGTTTGTCCTGATCGAAACGCTGCGGCCAGTGGCAGACTTCACAAGTTTCACGGGCCGGCCGCAGATTCTGAACCGGCACCGGAATTGGCCGCGGGTAGGTGTCGAAAGCCGCTGCAAAAACCTGCCCCACACCCGACAGTTTGCTGCGCACGAACCAGGACGCGCCGGGGCCGATGTGGCACTCCACGCAGGCCACTCGCGCGTGTGGCGAATTCTGGTGCGCGGTGTACTCCGGTTGCATCACCTTGTGGCAGGTGAGGCCGCAAAACGTTACGGAATCCATGTAATCGACTGCGCCATAGGTGAGTTGGCTGGCCACGGCGATATTGACAAAGGTAGTGAACCCCACGAATAGCGCCAGCCGCCGGAAGTCCGCATTGCTCCAGTTCAAAGGCGGGAGACTGGCGCCCGCGGCGGGACCGCGCTCGTGTCTACGCCGCAGCACGATCCCCAACGGGATCAGCAGGAGCCCGGCAAAGAAGAACCCCGGCAGAAGCAGAAACACGAGAATGCCGATATAAGGATGGGTGATCTCCCCGCGCAGCGTAACCGGCAGCAGAAAGAGCCAGAATATGGTCGCGGTAGTCACGATCACAACGCCGGCCAGGCTGATCCAGTTGTTAGAGAGGTGCACTAACGGAGAAAGAACGTTGCGTGAAAATATTCGCATCATGAGTGGACCTTAGTGCGTCTTGTCTTTTGCCGGCCCGCTCCGCGCGTAACCGAACAGGCCGTTTTTCTTGATCAGCTCGACCGCTTTCGGCGGCGTCAGGCTTTCCCAGGCCGGGTCGCCGGCCTGTAGCTTGGCCAGCACGTCTCCTGGGCTGAGATGCAGATAGGAGGCGTCGAACCGCTGGACCGCCTCGATAAAACCGCTTTCGCACAGGTACGCGTAAAAGTGCTTCAGGGGGCCGGCAACCTCCAGATTGCCAACGGTCACGAGATCGCTCGAACCGGGATCGATCGTCGGATAAACCAGCAGTTTCACGGCTCCGCTAAACAACCGTCCCAGACCTTCCAGAAGCCCTCCGCTCCGGTCCAGGTAATATTTGTCTTCGAGGATCTGGCGCAGGGTGGGAATGCCAATCGCCATTCCGAGCATCGCCTGCGTATAGTTGCGAAGATACTCAATCAGCCGGTCAAAGGTCGCGTAATTCGAGATCATCGCGAAGTAGCCGAGCGCGCCGAGTATATCCACTCGCGCCAGAAAGTCGTCATGATCGATCGAGCCTTCGGCGGTGAGGCTATTTAAAGTCATCTCCATGAGGATGGCCGGATTCTGCAGTTTGCACTCCTCCTGAAGCTGCTCAATCGCCCGGTCCAGCACATCCTTCACCACGTTGGTGATGGGGCGAAAACTGCCTCGCTCCACCAATACCGGCCGGTGGTAGAGTACTTCCGAAGGCTGCACCACGTCCCCATCGGCGGAGAACATGGCAGCGTCGGTAAGACCTTGTTGCACCAATTGCAGGCTCATCAGCCGGTTGTCCAGGCCCGGAAATGCCGGTCCGGAAAACTTGATCATGTCCACTTCGACGCGCTTCCGGCTCAAACCATCCATCAGCCTGCCCACCATACGGTTGAGGTCCTGCAGGTGATAGAAGGCTCCGTAGATCAGGTTCACGCCGGCAATCCCCACGGCCTCCTGCTGGTTCACCACCCGCCGCTCGAGCATCTCGATATGGCAGATAATCTCCGAAGGCTCGGCGCCCGGTTGCGGCTGAAATCTCACGCCCAGCCATCCGTGGCCCGCATTGCGCAGGCTGGAACTATTGGTCGCCACGGTATCGGCAAAAACGAAAAACGCTTTGCCTTCGCCGCGCGTCGCGCTGAGGCGCTGCAACAAGCGGCTGTATTCGTGGTCCAGCATGGCCGACAGCCGCGAACGGCTCACATAGTGCTCGGTCGGCCCGTAGATGCCATCGCTGATGGCCATGTCATACGCCGAAATGGTTTTGGCAACTGTGGCGGACGCCTTGCCTACGTGGAAGAACCAACGCGCTACTTCCTGCCCGGCGCCGATTTCGGCGAAGGTACCATGCCTCTGCGCCTCCAGATTGATTCTGAGAGCCTTCTCCTGAGCGGTGCTGGCGGTATCGTTCATGTGGTTCGCGGCCGGTTTCCGATGGCTTTCGCCGACTGCTGGGTATGATTCTACCGCCGCGGGAGGCCGTTACGGAATCCGTGCGCCTTCGGCCGTACAGCCCGCGCGATAAAATAGAGCTTCTCATGCGTCCCCTACGCCTTTTGCTTCCTTTGGTCCTTGCCCTCGGTTCGACGGCCCAGCAAAAACCGCTGCCCAACGGTCTTTATGCGGTCTTCGAAACCTCCATGGGAACCTTCAAGGCCAAGCTGTACGAAAAGGATACTCCCATCGCCGTGGCGATTTTTGTGGGTTTGGCCCAGGGGACCCGGCCGTGGCTCGATCCCCAGACCAGGAAGATGGTGAGGCGGCCGCTCTATGACAACATCACCTTCCACCGCGTGGTGGATGGCTCCATGATTCAGGCGGGCGACCCCACCGGTACCGGCAGACACAATTGCGGCTTCACCATCCGCGACGAGTTCCTGCCCGGTTTGCGCTTCGACCGTGCCGGCAAACTGGCCATGGCCAATACCGGCGCCCCCGATTCGGCCAGTTGCCAGTTCTTCGTGACCGTCAACCCCATGCCGCAATGGGACGGCAAATACACCATCTTCGGCTATGTAGTGGAGGGTGAGGATGTGGTGGAGCGGATTAACCGCGTGCCTACACTCGACGAGAAACCCGTCACGCCCGTGAAGCTGATGAGCGTGCTGATCGAGCGCGTGGGCCCACCGCCCAAGATGCGCAAAAGGTGATCTCCGGCCCCTACGCCTGCGCCGCCGGAGCGGGAGTGCGCTTGGCCGCCGGCGCCGCAGCCCCGGCCTTGGCCGTTTGCGCGGCCGGAGGAGCCGCCGCTTCCATGGCGCGGCGGATGGCATACACCACGTAAAGCCCGAACGCCGCCGCCAGCAGCAAAGCCGTCAACACCAGGAACAGGCCGTCGACCGTTCCTGCCTGACCCGTGGCAAGCAGCCATGCCGCCGACCCCAAGCCCACCACGATCATCAGAAGACTGAAAAGGAATAAAAATCCGCGATCCGACATCCCGTTGTCCTTAGCCCCCTCAAATTGGTGGCAGGGAAACGCCCGCCGTCAGACATTGTATAGCAATCCCGATTGGGGTGGGCGGGCACTCTCCGGCGTCCGGAGCATCGGGGTGCGGGAACCCGGAAGCTGTTCGTATCGCGGACCGGTGGGCGGCCAACGCCCGGTGGCCCCAAACGCCGGGCCGGGGGCTTTCCGGAGAGCCGCAGCCGCCTTACAGGTTCACACTCACCACTTCTTCAAATATTTGCGGCGGCAACTGGATCCCGCTGACGCGCAGCCGCTCCAGAATGCGCGGGTTGGTTCCGGTCGCGCGGAATCGGCCCTGCACTTTGCCCGCGTCGTTCACCCCGGTGCGCTCGAAGCCGAAGATTTCCTGCAGATGCACCTGCTCGTCCTGGATCCCCAGCACTTCTGAAACGCTCAGAATTTTGCGGGTGCCGTCCTGCAAACGCGAAACCTGCACTACCAGCTTGATGGCGCTGGTAAGCTGCTGCAGGATCACCCGCGTGGGAATCTCCAGGTCGGCCATCATCACCATGGTCTCCAGGCGCGAAAACGCATCGCGGGGCGTATTGGCGTGGACCGTGCTCATGGATCCCTCCACGCCGGTATTCATGGCCTGCAACATGTCCAGGGCCTCGGCGCCGCGGCATTCGCCGACGATGATCCGGTCCGGCCGCATCCGCAACGCCGTGCGCAGCAGCATCCGCTGGTTGATGCCGCCTTCTTTGTTCAGATTGGGCGGCCGCGTTTCAAACTTCACCACGTGGCGCTGCTGCAGTTGCAGTTCGGCGGTATCTTCAATGGTGATAATGCGCTCCTCTTCGGGAATGAATCGCGAGAGCGCATTCAGCATGGTGGTTTTTCCGGAGCCGGTTCCCCCGGAAATCAGGATGGTGGTCTTGGCTTGCACGCACGCCGCCAGAAAGCGCAGCATGCCGGGCGTAATGGTCTTGTACTGCAGCATTTCGTCCTGCGTGATCACGTGCCGCCCGAAGCGGCGGATGCTCAGACATGGGCCATCCAGGGCCAGCGGAGGGATGATGGCGTTGACCCGCGAGCCATCCTGCAGCCGGGCGTCTACGATGGGCTGGGCCTCGTCGATGCGCCGGCCCACCTGCGAAACGATCTTCTCAATGATGTGTAGCAGGTGCCCGTCATCCTTGAACCGCACCGCTGTTTCGGATAGTTTGCCGTTGCGCTCGATGAACACCTTGTTATAGCGGTTCACCAGGATGTCGGAGATGGTCGGCTCTTTGAGCAAGGTCTCGAGCGGGCCAAGGCCGAGCACTTCATCGAGCACCTCTTCCACGATGCGGGTCTGCTCGGCCGTGGTCATGGGCACGTGTTCTTCGTCGAGCAATCGCTCCACCACCCGGCCGATCTCCGCGCGCACACGGTCCTTGGGGATCGACGAGACCCGCTCCATGTTGAGCACACCGAGCAGCTTGCGATGGATCTGCGACTTCAGCTCGAAGTAGCGGTCGGCGGTGCGCCCGGCCATGGCCGGGGATCCCCCGCGCATCGGCATTGGACGATTATTCGATCCCACGGATTCTCCTGGAGCGGCTGGGTGGCGTGCGTACAATTATAGCCCGCGTCCCCCGCGCCGTCAGTGGTACGCGCCTTTCACGCCGGTCCTGTCTTCAACGGGACGGTAGAGCTGCTCTCGGAACAGGTCGGCAAATCCGCGATGGAAAGGCGCATCCCTGGCCGCGGCCCGGTCCGCGGTATATGCCGCATGGGCCGCTGCCTTCCACTAGCGTCCGCTTGAGGCGCTTCTTGTCCACTACCAGCGCATGGGCGGGCACGGCTTCGTATCGCGGTGGTATGCCCGCGTGAACCCCTCGGCCCGGATGGCCCGCAATTGGATACGCAGCGCCACTCGCAGGCTCCTTCCAAAGAAGGCCACAATCGGGAAAGCCGGGAAGTGGCCGTGTGGTTCCGCCGGCTTCCGCTCCGCCTCTCACTTCTTCAAATATCGGAACGCGATGGCTTTGGAGTTGGCGTACCCGCCCGGTACGGAGGTCAGCTTCACCAGAGCTTCGAACGGCGAGACCGGAGTTCCAGACCGGTGTCCCATCTGGTGCAGCATGTCGGCAAGTTCCGCCGGGTTGGTCACCGTCTCTCCGGCTGCCTCGGTGCCTTCCATGTTGAGACCTTCCAGCAACAAGACCCGGTCGTTATCGGCCAGACCCGGCACTAACGCAATGAGGGCGTAGGAATCGACTTCATGCTCCTCGGTCCCAAGCGAAGCAAACACCTCGGAGACACCGTACGCCGGCGCTTCGCCCTTCTCCGGAGACCGGTTGCGAAAGAAGGAGGCTCCGGTTTTGTTGTCCCGGACTACCACGAAATTCAGTTTGGCTTCAAACAACTCGACCCAGGGATTGGAACGCCGGCTCCCGATGAGCACGGCGTTGGCGCTACGAAACTGCTGCACCTGGACATTTCGGGCATATTCCGGAACCAGATGTCCCCCCAGCGCCTGGCTCAATTCCTCAAGCCGGCCGGTAACGGCCACGTCCGCCGGACTAGTCAGGCGGCGCGCGGCAAGTTCCCGCATGCGCGGGTCCTGGGAGCCGAGTTGCAGGTAATTTCTGGCAAGGTAGTCCCCCAGGTTCAGTTCGCGGTTGTTCAGATTCTGCCACAGCGCAAAGCCGGCATCTGCCGAAATTGCCAACACCGGCCGGTTCGGTTGGGTGAAAAGCGGTCCCCAGAAGTCCCGAACAGCCTGTGGCTGCGGGGTTGGTCTGGCCACCCGTTGCCCGCTGGCGTAGTGCAGCAAGGTATAGACTAGGGCGCCCGCAAGGAGGGCGACCAGCAGCCACGGCAGATATCGCCAGGCCCAGCGAGTGCCCGGCGCCTCTACGGCAATGTTCGCGGGCGCCTCAGATTTCGGCGCGGCAGCGCCATTGGCTTCCCGCGCCGCAGCCTCCACCGGGTGCGTCTCGGACACTGGCGGCGCTTCTACGCTACGGACATGGAACTCCGGGATATACGTGCCGCGTGGGACCGAAATGACCACCGGCTCGTGGATGCCTACGGTCTCAAAGTGCTTTTCGAGCTTCTGGCGCAATTCATGAGCGCGAACCCGGACAATGTTGTCCGTAGTCGGATCGTAATTCGGGCCGCGTCCCAGCGCGGCGACGCCGATCGATTGCTCTTTGATCTGCTCCAGATTGCCCGCGATGGCATTCTCAACGATGTAGGTCAGGAACGCTCGAAGGGCAGGGGACCGGATGAAGACGGGGCTCTGCTCGACCCGTTGCAGCAACTCCCGCATTTGTTCCGCTGTCAACGGTCGATCGCACACGGATCGTGCCGGTTCGGACATATCAACCGAGATCCCGCTAACGATCTTAACCGTAAAGTGGCCTCCAGTCAATCGCGGCAGCCCGCCGACGCCCGCCAGCGACGGAAACCTCAACAGCTTTAGTGAGTTGCGATGTAAGGGAAATCCCTGTCAAATTTCTGACTGAGGTGAATGCCCATTGAGTGACTCCATCCATTGTCACGACGTGCCGCTCCCAGCGTACCTCACCAGGAGGCCCGCAGGCGCGCCTCCCGCTGTGCGCCGGGGCTGTTTTTAGCTCCTGAACGATCCCCTTGCAGCCCGCGGTTTACGGTTAATTAACTTGTACTTCCAATCAGTTGCGTGACATGCTGACATCACCCCGCAGGGGGCAAGTAAACGCAGGAAGAGGGGGCGACAATGTACCAGGTTCGTACGGCATTTCGTGGATTCGTGGCAACCTTGGGAATTCTGGGGTTGATGGCGCTCGTGGCTGGGCCTGGCGTCCTGTTTGCGCAGCAGGATCGGGCCACCATCGAGGGTCTGGTCTTGGATAGCAGCGGAGCCCCGGTGCCCGATGCCCGGGTATCCGTGGTTCGAGAGCAGACGAATGTCACCATCCCCTTCAAAACCAACGGGGAAGGCCGGTTCTTCGCTCCCAATCTTCCCCTCGGCACGTATGACGTTTCGGTGGTCAAGGAGGGCTTCCAGACCGCCGAAGTCAAGGGCCTCATCCTCCAATCGCAAATGAGCGTGAGAGCCGATTTCAACCTGAAAGTGGGAACCATCAACGAGCACATCGAGGTCAAGGACCAGGCCGCCATGGTGGATGCCTCCAATGCCACGGTGGCGTCTCCGCTCACTACTAAACAGATCAACGACCTTCCGCTCATCACCATCGGCCGCAAGATGGACATCACGTCGTATCTGCAATATTTGCCTGGTGTCACGACAGCCAGCACATGGGGAGCGCGGGTAAACGGATCCAACCCCGGCAATTCGGAGATCTTTTTGGACGGCGCGCCTGCCAGCCAGAACAATGTGCGTGGAGGCATCCAGGAAAACGGCCCGGCCGTCGAGCAGGTCGGCGAGTTCAGCATCGTCACCAACGCCTTCAATGCCGAATATGGCAGGACCGGAAGCTGGTTCACCAACGTGACCATCCGTTCCGGGACCAACCAGTTGCATGCCAAGTTTTACGATTACTTTGACAACGACGCACTCAACGCCCGATCGTTCTTCCAGTCAACCCGGACTATGATCCGTCAGAACGAAGGCGGCGCCACCTTCGGTGGACCGGTAGTACTTCCGAAGATTTATAACGGACGCAACAAGACTTTCATCTTCTTTGGTCAGGAGCTGACGTTCTGGCATCAAGGGGGAAGCGGCGCGCTGTTTACGGACCCCCTCCCCGCCTTCACCAACGGCAATCTCAGCAACCTGGTAAATGCTTCCGGTGCGCAGATTCCGATCTTCGATCCCAGCACCACGGCACCCGACGGCAATGGCGGATTCACACGAGCTCCCTTTCCCGGAAACGTGATCCCGGCCAGCCGCATCAGTCCCCAGGCGCTGAACATTGTGCCACTCATCCCTAAGCCCGAAATTCCGGGCACGGACGTCAATAATTTCTACGATGGAACCGGGGGCAGCTATGACAACTACCTCTCCACATTGAAGATCGATCACAGTTTTTCCGACCGTCATAAGCTTTCCATCCTCTACAGCGACCAATATGCCCCGCAGGTAATCGCCGGCAACGGATGGGGCTATACCAACCCCCTGGAAGGCTCGCAGGCGCCGAAACTGATTCACGACCGCACCGGGCGCATCAATTACGACGCCATCATCCGGCCGAATCTGCTCAATCATTTGACTATCGGCATCGATCGTTACAACAACAAGACGCAGGAACTGACTCAATACCAGGGATGGGACCAGAAGCTCGGCATCCAGGGCAATCTCTGGGATGAAGGCGCCTTCCCCTACATTACCTTCAGCGGTGGAACGGCGGCTCCCCAGACCTTCGGCGGTAATAACGATTCGCAGAACGCCAACGGCCGTTATACCATCACCGAGAATCTTACCTGGGTGAAGGGCCGCCATAGCATGAAGTTCGGCGGCGACTATTGGCCGGAGTACGCTACCGACAAGGAAGCCGGCACCAGCAGCGGCTCGTTCAATTTCAGTAATCTCACTACCAGCCAGCCGGACGCCTCCCAGTACACCTCCTGGGGAAACTCCTTCGCGAGCTTCCTGCTGGGAGGGGTAAATTCAGCCAGCCTGATGCAGACGTCCATTCTGAGCACCCATTTCCGGTCCGGGGCGGCGTTTGCGCAGGATGAGTGGCGCGCCACCAACAGGCTTACCATATCCTACGGGCTTCGCTGGGAAGGTAACGCTGCTCCGCTCGATCCGCTCGGCATGGCCAGCGGATTTAGTCCGAACGTCCCGAATCCATTAGCGGGAGGCCGTCCCGGCGCCCTCTTGTTTGCCGGCAGCGGGCCGGGCCGGTCGGGATCGGACGCTCTTTCCAATGGTTGGTTCAAGGGATTCGGCCCCCGCCTGAGCACGGCCTATCAGGTAACGCCGAAGACCGTCATCAGAGGCTCTGCCGGCATTTACTATGCCCCCGGTTTCCGGACTCGCATGATTCAGTATGGATTCTTCAATGCGCCCAGCGTCACCTCTCCGGACGGCTACGATCCCGCCTATTACTGGACTTCCCCTTTCCCCACGCCCAGCCAGTTCGCCCCATTCATCAATCCGTCGTACCAGAATGGCCAGTCGGTCAGCTCGATTCTTCCCGGGACTTCGCGCATGCCGCAGATTCTTACCTGGACTTTCAGTGTGCAGCGTGAGCTTGCGCCCAACCTGGCCTTCGAGGGCACCTATATCGGCAGCCACAGCACCCATCTGATCCTGGGAGGATCGGGCGGAGGCAGCGGCATGTCCAATCTGAACACGCTGGCGCTCAGCGACCTCTCACTCGGCAGCCTCCTGTTCCAACCGGTCACCTCGGCTGCCGCACAGGCGGCGGGGATCGCCATCCCTTATCCGAATTTCGTGAATCAGCCCTCCATTACGGTCGGCCAGGCGCTGCGGCCCTATCCGCAGTACCTGAACATTTCCCAGGAGTGGGCGCCGGAAGGCATCGCGCGCTTCAATTCCCTGCAACTGAAGGTCACCAAGAGATACTCGTCGGGAATTACGCTGCTAGCCTTCTACACCTGGTCAAAGGAAATGACCAACACCGAAGGCGGACCCATCGATCTGGGACCCAGCGACGGCGCGCAGCAGAATCCGAATAATGCCGCCGGCGAGGTCTCGGTCAGCACCAGCGGCCCGCCCAGCGTGTTTGTCGCCAGCGGCACTTATGAGCTTCCAGTGGGCCAGGGCAAGGCGCTCCTGAACAACACCCATGCGCTGAGCCGGGTTCTGGGAGGATGGCAGCTTACCGCATACTGCCGCTATACGGATGGACTGCCACTGGCGATCACCGCCACCAATCCGCTGTCCTCCTTGGGTTATCCGAACATCCGCGCCAACTATGTGGGGGGCGACGGTTACGCTTCCACAGACCCGCGGAACTTCAATCCGGCCACGAACCTTTACCTGAATGCCGCGGCGTTCGCGGCGCCCTCCGAATTCCAGCTTGGCAACACTGCCAGGGCTTTGGATTGGCTGCGCGGTTTCTCCGGCAAAAGCGAGTCTTTGTCGCTGGTGAAGCGCTTTCCCATCACTGAGAAGCTGCACGCCCTTGTGCGGGCGGATGCGCAGAACCCGTTCAACTTCGTTCGCTGGAATAATCCGGCCACCACCATCACCAGTTCCACTTTCGGCAAGGTGACCGGGGCGGCCGGTGGGCGAATGATCCAGCTCAACGCGACTGTGGAATTCTAAGAATAGGGGCGATGCACTTCGCCCCTCGGAGCCTTAAAGTGAACAGACGCGATTTCGCAAGGGCGCTTTCCGCAACGGGAGCATCCATGGCGGTAGGGAGAATCGGCGCCCAGGAGAGCGCGGGGGAATCCACACCCACGCTGTATTTCGCCGATGGCTATCATGGAGGCGTCAAGGGACACATGCCCGCCGGCGCCTGGCGGGACATTCTGAATACCATGCGGGCCATCCCGCAGTGGAAGCTGTGCCTCGATATCGAGGCTAAGTCCTGGGAGGTGGTTCTTCGCGACGACCCGCAAGCCTACCGCGAGCTGCAGGCCTATCTGGAGCAGCAAGGGTTGCACGACCGGGTCGAGATGGTCGCAGGAACCTTCTCCCAGCCGTATGGTTGGGCCATCAGCGGCGAAAGCAACATCCGCCAGTTGCAGCGGGGCGCGGAAATCATTCGCCGGCATTTCCCGAAGACCGCCCTCGTCACCTATGCCGTCCAGGAGCCCTGCTGGTCCAGTGCCCTTCCGCAGATCCTGCTGTCCCTTGGCTTTACCGGCGCGGTCTTGAAGGATCCGGGCACCGCCTGGGGCGGATATTCCGCCGGGTTCGACGCCGAGTTGGTCAATTGGACTGGTCCGGACGGAAGCGCCATCGCGACCGTCCCTCGCTACGCCTGCGAAGAACTGCGCAAGGTGTATGAGACGGAAGCCGCTTATGCCACCCCTGAATTTGCCCGAAAATGCGTGGCCCACGGCATTCCGCACCCCGCCGGGATGTACTTTCAGGATCTGGGCTGGGCCGCCAAGCCGCGAGTATCGGGCGACTACATCCGATACGTCACCTGGCGCGAATATATTCATGGTGTCGCCGACAAGCCTTCCAAGGCGTGGCGCTTCAGTCCCGAAGATATTTTGACGACCTTGCCCTGGGGAGAAAAGACCCTGCAAGCCGTGGCGCAGGAGGTGCGCTCCGCTGAGAACCGTCTTCCCGCTGCCGAGAAGGCCGCATCCATGGCCTGGCTCGAAGAGAAGGCCCCCTGGCCGGCCGATCGCCTTCGCGACGCCTGGGAGGGGCTGCTTTGGTCCCAGGGCCATGACTCGTGGATCACCGCCACCACCCGCACAGGCCGCCAGGCATGGGCATTCCAGGTGGCTTCCACCACTCTCGACGCCGAAACCGCCGCCACTGCAATCATCGCCGAATCATTGCGAACGCTTTGCTCCGGCCGTCCGGAGCAGGCCCGGCAACCGATCGGGCCGCAGTGGGTGCGGGTACTGAATACGCTCGGAATCGAGCGTCAAGACCTGGCCGAGTTGAATATCGCCACCGACCGGGGCACGCATTCCTTGCGAGTTTTCGACGCGGCCGGAAATGAGGTTCCCTGCCAGATCGCGCCCACTCGCCGGTATGGCGCCCTGAACCGTGCCGCCAACCCGGGAGAATCGATCAACGCCGCCACGGTTGTGTTCCGCGCCAAGGTTCCGGCCTTGGGATATGCCAGCTACCGCGTGGAGCCGGTATATTCGGATGCCGGGCCGCCACCCCCTGGGGCTGTGAGCGTGCATACGGAACCAGGCGGAAAGACGGTGATGGAAAGCGACCTCTACCGGCTCGAACTCGACCCGCAGCGCGGCGGGGCCCTTACCAGCCTGTACGTCAAGGCGCTCAAGAAGGAATTCTGCGACAGCTCCGCCAAGCGATCGTTCAATGAGTACGCAGGCTATTTTATCGCCCAGAAGCAATGGCGCAGCAGTGCCGAGAATCCAGCCCGTATCACCATCATGGAGAGGGGACCGCTGCGGGGGCGCGTCCGCATCGCCGGCGAGGTTGGCGGATGTCCCTGCCAAACCACGATTACTTTGGCCGAAGGACAGCGCCGGATCGACTTCCAGACCCGTTTCACTTTCGCGCAGGACACCTGGATCGGCGACCCCTGGGATATCAAGCCGGAGGACCGCCGCAGCGAGCCGCGGAGATCCCAGAACGACGGCCGCTGGAAGCTCCAGGCGTTCTTCCCCGTGACGCTGCGCAACCAGGCAGTTTACAAGAATGCGGCCTACGATGTCTGCCGCAGCCGCAACGTGGACACCTTCTTCCAGCGCTGGGATGAGATCAAGCACAACATCATCGTCAACTGGGTGGACCTGGTGGACGAAAGCGAGAAGACCGGCCTCGCCGTGTTTTCAGACCACACCACCGCTTACACCCACGGCCCCGAGCACCCCCTGGCGCTGGTGTTGGGATGGGGCTGGGAAGGCGGGTTCTGGTGGGGCAAGTGCCCCCTGAAGGGAGTCCAGCAAATGGGCTACGGCATCATTCCCCACGCCGGAACGTGGGACGAGGCGCGGCTCTCGGAAGAGAACAGCCGGTGGAGCGAACCGTTCAATGCCGCGCTCATGGACGGGGTGCCCAAGCCGGGCGCGGAGGCTCGCTCGATGGTGTCGGTTACCGGTGGAGGCATCGAAATCCCCACGGTTCTGGTGGATGGCCGGCACATGCTGGTGCGCCTCTTCAATGGCGAGGGAGATGCGTCGGAACGCACGGTTTCGCTCGACGCGCGCCCGGTGCGCGTCGATCTGGTTGAACTCGATGGACGCGTAGTGCGGCCGCTGCCTGTCCAGCGCGGGCGCAACGGGCGGTATGAAGTCCAGATCAGCATGCCGCGATTCGGCATCCGGACATTGCGCTGCGAGATGAATGTGGCGGAGGGGTGACAGCCCCTCTCCGATCCGATTTTCGCCGCCATCCATAGGGAGGATATCCGATGAAGGTTTCGCGCAGAACTCTGGTAAAGGCCGCGGGAGTGGTGGCCCTGGCGTCCCCAGCCGCCAAAGCCGCGGGAGCCATGCCCCCGAACAAATTCGAAGGTCCGGATACTCCCAAGATCGGCCTCGCCCTGGCCGATGGCGGACGCCTGGTTGGGCGAAGCGGAGCACCCGTACCGGCAGCCGTGCCCGGCGACCCACCCCTCAACGCGCAACAGGCCGAGGAAGCTGCCGCGCGCCGCATCAAGCAACTCGGCGTCAATTGGGTGCTCGCTAACGGTGGGGCCCTCCCCTGGGAGGAATCGCAGCTCAAAGCGCAGGTCGAACGCTTCCAATCCTACGGCCTCACCCTGGGCAACCTGATGATCCAGGGATTCAACAACGCCATTTATGCGCGCCCGGGCCGCGACGAGACTATCGAAAAGGTGATCGCGTCCATCCAGGCCGCCGGCAAAGCTGGGCTGCCGGTGGTCGAATACAATTGGTATGCCCACCGCGCCACCGAAGGCTACTTCGAAGAGACCGGCCGCGCCGGCGCTGGCCTGACGGGCTTCGATTACGAGCGCGAAGTCGAGTCAAACGGATCCAAAATCAAGTTCAAAGACTTGCCCCCGCTTCCCAACGAAGGCGCCCACACGCTGGATGAGATGTGGGCCAACATTACCTACTTCCTCAAGCGCGTCATCCCCGCGTCCGAGAAGGCCGGCGTTCGCATGGCGCTCCACCCCAACGATCCGCCCGCCCCCATCAGCCGCGGCTCACAGCAGATCATGGGCTCGGTGGAAGGCTGGAAAAAGCTGGTCGAGATCGTCAAAAGCCCGTGCAACGGAATCACCTTCGATTGCGGTGTGACCCGCGAGATGGGCCACGACCCGGTCGAGGTCTGCCGCTATTTCGCCTCGCGCGACGTCATCAACCACATGCACTTCCGCAACGTAAAAGTCGTGAAGCCCTACGAACGCTATTCCGAAGTTTTCATTGACGAGGGCGAAAACAATATGTTCGCCGTGATGCGTGAGCTGATCCGCAATAAATACACCCACATGATTTATCCGGAGCATCCGCGGGCGCTGGATTACGACCGCGAGCGGGGCCGCATCGGCGGCTATCCCGGCGGCGGAGGATACGCCTCCTTTGCGTTCCAGGTGGGTTATGCTCGCGCCATGATGCAGGCCGCTCTCACCGTGTAGAGCGACTGGGAAGACCACACCGGACCGCCGGTCCCGGCTTAGGCGGTCTACTTACCCGGATCGTCCGATTTCAGAATCCGTAGCACCGCGAGTATGGTGCTCCAACTGCGCGTGGTCGCCGGCGCCCCAAAGAGCCTGTCGATCTGGCCGAGACAGCCAATTGTTTTCATTTGCCGGCGGTACACTCCATACACGAGGCGATTCTTCGAGCCAATGATTCGCACCAGCCACTCTCCGCCCTCGGGAAGAGCCATCGGAAGAATCGGCATAGGAACTTTGCGGCGTCCAGCCCCCGACAGGATGCTTACAAATTGAACAACATCTGAGCGCGCTGGCTCGGATCCAAACGGATTGTCCTTCTCCAGTCGAATCAGATCTCTGCCGTCGCAGCACGCGATGGTTGCTTCCAACGGCAGATTCCGGCGCAGTTCGGCAAGGAACTCTGCGCGCAACCCAGGTTTGCGAATAACCAACGTGCCTGCGGCGCCCACGTTCACGGCATCGTAGATGCTCAATTCTTTGGCGAGCACGCTCGGACGAAAGGCCCGGTACCCTCCCACGTTGATCCCCCGGAAGAAAACGACCAAAGCCATGCTCCCCATTGTTGCAGGTCGGGCAATGAAGTTCGATAACGGACCACTCGTTCACGCTCATGGCTCTGATCAGAGCCGACCGTCAGGGAGCGCCTGCCGCGCGCCTTGGCTGCACCACGCCGGGAATACGCGCCCGCTCCGCGGTTTGGGGCAACACGTGGCACGGCTACGCGCGCAGCCGCTCTTTCAGAAAGCGGCCCGTGAACGATGCCTTGCACGCGGCCACCTCTTCGGGCGTGCCCGCGGCCACCACCTCGCCGCCCGCGTGGCCGCCCTCCGGCCCCAGGTCGATCACGTGGTCCGCCGTCTTGATGACATCCAGGTGGTGCTCGATCACCAGCACGGTGTGGCCGGCATCCACCAGGCGCTTCAAACATTCCAGCAGGCGCTCGACATCGGCGAGGTGCAAGCCCGTGGTCGGCTCATCCAGAATGTAGACCGTGTGCTTCGACCGCTGCAATTTGCTCAACTCAGCCGCGATCTTGATGCGCTGCGCCTCGCCGCCTGAAAGCGTGGTGGCCGATTGGCCGAGTGTCAGGTAGCCCAGGCCGAGATCGTTGAGCACCTCCACCTTGCGCGCCACCACGGGCTCCGCCTGGAAAAAGTGCACGCCTTCCTCCACTGGCATGTTGAGGATGTCGGTGATGGTCTTGCCGCGCAGCGTGACTTCCAGCGTCTCGGCGCCGAAACGCGCGCCTTTGCATACCCCGCAGGTCACCTCGACGTCCGGCATAAAGTAAAGTTGCGTGGTGATGACGCCTTCGCCCTGGCACTCCTCGCAGCGGCCGCCCTTGACGTTGAAGCTGAAGCGCCCCGCCTGGTAGCCGCGCTCCACGGCGACCGGGGCGCGCGTGAACAGATCGCGGATGTTGTCGTAGAAGCCGATATACATGGCCGGGTTGGAGCGGCTGTTGCGGCCAATGGGCGACTGGTCGATATTGACGACCTTGTGCACATGCTCGGCGCCTTCAATGGCGTTGTGCGCGCCGGGCAGGGTGCGCGTATCGACCAGGCGCTTCCACAGCGCCTGGTACAACACCTCGTTGATGAGCGTGCTTTTGCCGGAGCCCGAAGCGCCGGTGATCGCCACCAGTGTCCCCAGAGGGAATGTAACGTCCACCGATTTCAGATTGTTTTCGCGGGCCCCGCGCACGGTGAGCGTCTTGCCATTGCCGGTGCGGCGGCGCTTCGGCGTGGGAATGGATCTCTTGCCGGAAAAGAATTGTCCGGTGGGCGATTCCGCGCAAGCCACGATATCGGCAAGCGTGCCCTGCGCCACCACGCGTCCGCCGTGAACGCCGGGCCCCGGCCCCATCTCCACAATATGATCGGCGGCGCGAATGGTGTCCTCGTCGTGTTCCACCACGATCACCGTGTTGCCGATGTCGCGCAGGCTCTCGAGCGTGGCGATCATCTTCACGTTGTCCTTGGGATGGAGACCGATGCTGGTCTCGTCGAGGACATAGAGCATGCCCATGAGGCCGGAGCCGATTTGAGTGGAGAGCCGAATGCGTTGCGCCTCTCCTCCGGAAAGCGTGCCCGAGCGCCGGTTGAGGTTCAAATAATCCAGGCCGATGCCCAGCAGCAGCTCCACGCGCCCGCGAATCTCGGCCAGCACCTGGCGGCCCGCGGCGGCCCCGCGTCCAGCCGGCTTCACGGCGCCCAGAAAAGCATGAAGCTGGTCGAAGTGAAGCGCCCCCACATCGTGGATAGTCTTTCCGGCGATGGTGAACAACAGGCGCGTGGCGCGCAGCCGGGCGCCTTGGCAGTCGGGACAGGTGCGCTCCACCATCACTTTGTCCAGCCACTGCTCCATGCCGGAGTTGGCTTCGCCGCGCTGCCGGTAACGGCGGTAGTTGCGCTCAATGCGCCGCGCGATTCCGCCAAAACCGATTTCCTGGCCTTCAAACTCCTCGCGTTTGACTTTGGATTCGGGGGGCACGATGGTCCGCAGTTTCCTGCCTTCGAGGCCGTTGAGCAAGGCGTTGTGCGCCGCTTCGGGCAGTTTCTCCCAGGGATCGTCCAGCGAGAATTGCAGGGCTTTCGACAGGCTGTAGACGACGCGGCCATCCCACGTGTCGGGGTTGTACTTGAACGCCTCGCGCACAAAACAGCCGCCGCGCACGCTGCGCTTGGGGTCGGGAATCAGCAATTCCGGATGGGTGACCTTGTGAACGCCCAGGCCGCCGCAGGTCCGGCAGGCGCTCTCCGGATTGTTGAACATGAAATACTCCGGCTCAATCCCGCCGTAGACGAAGCGGTGGGTGCGGCTGCAGAGGCCGTTATAGAATTGCTCGGCTTGGGCTTTGGTGGCGCCCTTGAGCACCTGCACTTGCATGAGGCCGTCGCCAATCAGCAGAGTGGCCGCGATCCCGGCTTTGATGGCCTTTTCGTGCTGCGGGCCCACCACGAACCGGTCCACCACCGCGTCCATGTCGCGGACGCTGGCTTCATCCAGGGCGATGCCGGCGGAGATGTCCAGCCGTTGGCCGTCGACGATCAACTCGCGGCAGCCTTTCTTGCGGATCTCCGTGAAGACGTAGTCGATCTCTTCGCCGTAGATGCGGAAGACCGGCGCGCGCAGCTCGATCTGTGCGCCGGCCGGCAAGGACAGAATGGCTTCCAGAATCTGATTGGCGGTGCGGCTGTGGACGCGCTCGCCGGTGCGGGGGCAGTGCGCCTCGGCGATGGTGGCGAAGAGCAGGTTCAGGTAGCTGGCGATGTCGGTCATGGTGCCGACCGTGGAGCGCGGGTTGCTGCCGATGGTTTTCTGCTCGATGGAGATGACCGGCGAGAGGCCGAAGACGAAGTCCACGTCGGGCTTGGTGACTTGGGCGACGAAGCGTTTGGCGTAGCTGGACAGCGATTCCATGTAGCGCCGTTGGCCCTCGGCGTAGATGGTGTCGAAGGCCAGGCTGGATTTGCCGGAGCCGGACAGGCCCGTGACTACCGTGAGACTGTCGCGCGGCACCTCCAGCGAGACGTTCTTCAGATTGTGGACGCGCGCGCCTTGCACCGCGATGGTGGTACGCGGCGCCGGTTTGGCGAACGCCGGCTTCGTCTTACCAGCCATCGGTAGCCTTGCTGGCATGGAAGAACGCCAGTTCCTCGACTTGGACGTTGCTCTTCCGGGTGAGGCGGACGGGCAGATGGGCCTTGCCGATGAGACCCTGGTCGGACAAATATTCACAGGCGCCGGTGATGCCTTCGATGCCGTAGTTGCGGCGGAAGTGGTCTTCGATCTCGGTGGCCGAACGGGCTTCGCCCACTTCGCGCAGGTGGTCGAGGACGGCGGCGAACAGAGCCGGCGCACGTTGGGCCACGTAGTCGTCGACCGCGGCAAGAGCGGCCTGTACGGTCTTCACGGTTTTGGGGGTGTTCAGAAGATTGGTGTAGACGGTCTTAAAAAAGGCTGGGTTCAGCTTGATGGCCTGCGGCAGCACTTCCCGATCGGCCACCTGGCGCGCTTCCAGAACCTCGATTTTCGCGAGACCGGTAGCCGCGTAGAGAACCCAGAGAGCGGTATAGTCGAGGTCCTGGCGGGTGAGGAACCATTTGTGGGCTTTGTAGATGGAGGGCAACGCGCCACAAGCCGCGGCTAAGAGCATTAACTGCAAATCGCGTTCGCCGATGGAGTGCAGTTGCGAGCAGAGATCGGCGATGGTTTCGTCGTGTGTGTAAAGCAGGCGGCCTTTGGCGAGGAAGGAGTGCGAGAAGGAATTGCGAAGGGAGCCTTCCACCATTTTGCGAAATTCCGTGCGAGGGAAAAGCAGGGCGTGGACGTTGATGCCATCGGCATAAAGAGCGATGGAGCAATCGCTGGGCTTTTTGTCGTCGATGGTCACCAACACCAGGTCGATATCGGATTTCTCCCACACGGTGTCGTGCGACAGGCTGCCGCAGAGGACGGCGGCCAGCACGGAGCGGTCGCGTTTCACCTGCTCGACCAGCGTCTCGAGCGCGGCCGTGAACTTCCCCGGAACCCCCTCCTGAATGGCCTTTTCCGCCATATCCCGCTTTCGGGATTATACGTCAGGGAAGGCGCACGCCGCCAACTACCGCCCGCCTGCTTACGCGCTGGCTTAGCATCGAAACGGAGCCGGTTGCGTTGGTCGAGATCGGTGCTTGCGTTCAGGAGATCGGGGTAGCCCGTCGAGAATCCGGCGGATTGCCGTTGCCGTTTGCCGCGGCGGTAACCGTTACTGCAAGTTACTGCTGGATGGTGATCAGGGTCCCCGCCTGGGTGGTGAAATTGTTGTACGTCGCAGTGATCGGCTGATCCCCGCTCCCGAGCGATGCTGGTACGACTACGTTGAACTGAAACTGGCCCGGCGCGACCAGGCCGGCGAATAACACGGTCGAATTGATACCGCCGATGGTGATCACGGGCAGCGGCGCTAAGGCTCCCGATTGAGTCGCCGATCCGCTGGCCACGGGGACAGTGGTCGGTCCGAACCCATTGGCGTAGAGCACCACTGTTTCTCCGGGCGCCGCAGGAGTGGTCGATCCGGGGTACAGGCTGGCCGGGCCAAGAAAGCTCCCGTTGAGGTGCTCCGCGGCAACGTAGGGACCACCGTTGAAGACGAAGAACGACGGCGAAAGCGGTTCGGCCATGGCGGTAAACGGGACGCTGGTGGCGCCGTTGTTGGCCAGTTGTACCTGCACCGTTCCCGGCAAGGCACCGGGCGGGGTGAGAACGTTCACCTGCGAGGGGCTGATGTAATAGACGTAGGCG
>DATJRE010000064.1:0-8882 GCA_035505095.1 Bryobacteraceae bacterium
CCTCGGCTTTCACTTCTTCGGTCCGCCCGCATGCGGCAGCAGCCGGTCTACTTCGGCCGCCAGTCCGTTGCCTTCGAAAATTTCCAGCGTGCCGGGGCCGTAGCTGAACTGGTTGCGAATCATCCCCTGCTGGTCAATCACGAAGACCTGCGGCAGGTTGAAACTCTGCACCCGCAAATACGAATAGGCCGCCTGGCCGCAATCGAAAACGATCGGGTAAGCCACCTTGTGCTCGGCGATAAACTGCGCCACCTTGGTCTGGTTGTCCGGCGGATTGGCCACCGACAGTATGCCCACCCGGTCGCCATACTTCTGGTGCAGGTTTTCCAGGATGTCCGCCAGCCGCTGGCAGTGCGGGCAGGTGGTCTGCATAAATTCCACGATCACCGGCTTGCCGCGGTAATCGGCCAGGTCGTGGAGTTCCATTTTGGAATCGGGCAGGCAGAAGCCCGGCGCACGGCGCGCGCCTTGCGCGGGAAGCCCCGCGGGAACGAGCGCCGCGGCGGCGAGAGCGATCATCACGGTCAGAAGGTTTGTCATGCGAATTATCCTGGTTCCCCTTTGGCCAGTTGCTGAAGCGAGGTTTCGAAAGGCGCGCGGGCCACGCCGCGCTCGGTAATGATGGCGGTGATGTACCGCGCCGGCGTCACATCGAACGCCGGGTTCTGGACCGCCGTTCCGGGCGGCGCCACAGCGTGTCCGAAGACGTGCGTGACTTCGGCGGCCGAGCGCTGCTCGATGGGAATCAGGTCGCCCGAAGCCAGCGTCAGGTCGAGCGTCGAAATCGGCGCCGCCACAAACATCGGCACCCCGTTTTCGTGCGCCAGAACGGCCACCGAATAAGTCCCCACTTTGTTGGCCACATCGCCATTGGCGGCGATCCGGTCCGCCCCCACCACCACGCAGCCAATCCGGCCGCTCTTCATGAAATGGCCCGCCATGTTGTCGGTGATTAACGTCGTAGGAATGCCGTCTTGTTGCAGCTCCCAGACCGTCAGCCGCGCGCCTTGCAGGAACGGCCGCGTCTCATCGGCGAAAACATCCACGTGCTTGCCGCTTTCGATGGCCGCCCGGATCACTCCCAGCGCCGTGCCGTATCCGGCGGTCGCCAGCGCACCGGCGTTGCAGTGGGTGAGCACCGTCTTGCCGTCGGGCACCAGCGGCGCACCATGCCGCCCCATGGCGCGGTTGATGGCGATATCCTCTTCGCGAATCAGCAGGGCCTCTTCCACCATCCGGCGCCGGATCTCCTCGATGGGGCGTCCGCGCAGGCCGGCATACCGCCGCTTCATGCGCTCGATGCCCCAGAACAGGTTCACCGCCGTGGGCCGGGTGCGGGCCAGCGTGTCGCAGATGGTCTCCATTTGCGCGTCCAGTCCGTCCTCCGCCGCGCCCGTCACTCCCAGCGCCACGCCCATGGCGGCCGCCACCCCGATGGCCGGCGCGCCGCGAATCACCATGTCGCGAATCGCCGTGGCCACTTCCTCATACGTCCGGCAGGTGACGAACTTCTCTTCAAGCGGCAGCCGCGTCTGGTCGATCATCACCACGGCCCCGTCCTTCCACTGGATGGTCTCGATCATGTGTGCGGCAGGTACCTCCCTTGCGCGATCAGCACTAGGAAGAAAAGAGCATTATAAGATGCGTGCATCACCGTAGACGCTTTGGTGGACCCGGTCACGTGGCGGACCCAGCCGAACGCCGCCCCGGCCAGGCCGATCACCACGCCGTGCCGCCACGAATTGCCGTACTCCGGAATGTGCAGCAGGCCGAACGGAATGGCCGCGCCCAAAATGCCGGCCACCGGACCGAAGCTGCGCACCAGCAGCGGCTGCAGGAAACCGCGGAACACCAGTTCCTCGCACAGCGGTCCCACCGTAATTCCGAAGATCGCCAGCAGCAGGATGGAGGCGCGGTCGCCCAGCAGTTCCGTCATGGGGTTGCTCGTCGAGGGCACCCGCACCACGTACGTGGCGAAGGCCACACCCACGGCGGTCGCGAACCCGGCGATCACCAGCCACATGAATGGCGCGTGCAGCGGCACCCAGCCGAGCGAGCGCCAGAACGGCCGGCCGTATTCCACCCGGAACAGCAACTGCAACGCCAGGAAGAGCACCAGGTAGCCCAGCACCTGTTCGGATACCAGTTCCGCCGCGTGCACCGCCGGGTGGATGCGGAAGAGGCGCAGGAAGCCCTGGACGAGGGCCCAGCCCAGGAACATCGACGGAATTGCCAGGCCCACGAAGAGGAACACATCAGAGTAGTCCCAAAACGGCTCGCGCCCAGGCGGGGCCGGTGGCGAAGCCGTCTCGCCGCTCTCCGGCGCGGAGGGCGGCGGAGGAGTCGTGTCGTTCCCGCCGGTCTCCAGCGGGGAAACTGGGGGCGCGGCACCCGTTTCGCTGCTCGCCGGCGGCACAGACCGTGGCGGCGCGGTCCCCGTCTCCCCCGGCTCCGGGTTCACCGATCCCTCTCGATCAGCGCGGCGGCCAACAGCGGAATCATCAGCTCATGATGCCCGGTGATGGCGTAGCCGCGCCCTCCCGAGGGACTCCCCGCGTGCGGCCGCTCCACCACGTTCACGCGCGGCCGGTAGTGCTGCAGAAAATCGAAATTGGCGGTCGTAAACCCGGCCAGCGGATGTCCCAGGTTGCGCACCGCCGAGACCGCCTTCAGGAAAACTTCCGGCAGCAGCACCGCCGACCCCACATTCAAATACACCCCTCCATCGTTGATCTCCGTGACGCAGGCGGCGAACAGCCGGAAATCGCGGTGCGAGGCGCTACCGATGGCGGCCGGATCGGCGGCTGGGTGGGTGTGCGGCGTATCCGTGCCGATGGCCACATGGACTGTCACGGGTACCCGATGGCGCCATGCCTGCACCAGCAGGCTGGCCTGCGGAGCGGCCAAGGCGTCTCCGCGGCTGTCCAGCCATTGCCCCAGCGCTTCGCCGATGCCCACCTCGGCGCGGTCCCCTTCGGCAATGGCGCGGTTCATGTCGCGCCCCGTCTCCTCTGCCGAACCGAACCGTCCATCCGGCAGGACCGCTTCCACATCCTCGCTGGTTTGCCCGGCCAACGCAATTTCAAAATCGTGGATCGAGGCCGACCCGTTCAGCCCGAAGGCCGTGGCGTAGCCGCGCCGCATCAGCTCAAGCAGCACCGGCGCCAGGCCGCATTTGATCACATGGCCGCCCAGCCCCCACAGAATCGCCCTCCGCCGCGCCCGCGCCGCCACAATGGCCTCCACCACCGCGCGGAAAGAATCGCCCGCCAGAATATGCGGCAACGAATCCAGCCACCCCGCAATGCCCGCGCCCGCGTGGTAAGGCACTGCAAAATCCGACGCTTTGACCTTTCCGCCGCGCTCGGCCAGGCCCACGGTCCGCAGACCGGAAAAAACCAGGGGAGTTTTGGAATATTGGCTCACAGGGAGAAAACCTCGACGCGGAGACACGGAGGCGCTGAGAAACGCGCGGAGAAGAACTCTAATCCTGGGTTCTCTCCGCGTCTCCGCGTCTCCGCGTCCGGTCTTTGCGTCTCCGCGGTGAATCCTAAGCCCCTCATAACGCCCTCCGCAGCGCTTCCGCCGTATAGCTCTTCTTCGACCTGCTGACCTGCTCGGGAGTACCGCACGCCACCACCCGTCCACCGTATTCCCCGCCATCGGGTCCCAGGTCGATCAGCCAGTCGGCGGTCTTGATCACGTCCAGGTTGTGCTCGATCACCACCACTGTGTTGCCCAGCTCCACCAGCCGCTGCAGCACGTCCAGCAGCTTCCGCACATCGTCGAAGTGCAGCCCGGTGGTCGGTTCGTCCAGCAGATAAAACGTGCGGCCGGTCTGCCGTTTGCTCAGCTCGCGCGCCAGCTTGATGCGCTGCGCTTCGCCGCCCGAAAGCGTCGTCGACGATTGGCCCAGGTGCACGTAGCCCAGCCCCACATCCATCAGGGTTTGCAGCTTGGCGCGGATCTGCGGCAGGTTCTCCATCAGCGGCAGGGCCTCCTCCACCGTGGCGTCCAGCAGATCGGCAATCGAGTAGCCCTTGAATTTCACCTGCAAGGTCTCCCGATTGTAGCGCCGCCCGCGGCACACATCGCAGGTCACGTACACATCCGGCAGAAAATTCATCTCGATGCGCTTGAGTCCATCGCCCTGGCAGGCCTCGCAGCGGCCGCCCTTCACGTTGAAGCTGAAGCGCCCTGGTTTGTAACCCCGCTCGCGCGATTCCGGCAGCATGGCATACAAATCGCGGATGGGCGTGAACAGGCCAGTGTAAGTGGCCGGATTGGAGCGCGGCGTGCGGCCAATGGGGTCCTGGTCGATGCGGATCACCTTATCCAGCAGCGGGATGCCTTCAATCGAATCGTGCGCCCCCGGCTCATCGTGCGAGCCGTAAATCGCGCGGGCCAGCGCGCGATAAAGAATGTCGTTCACCAGCGTGGATTTGCCGCTCCCCGAAACGCCCGTCACCACCGTCAGCAGCCCCAGCGGGATCTCCACATCGATGTCCTTCAGGTTGTGCGCGCGTGCGCCGCGGATCGCCAGCTTCTTCTCGCCAGGCGGGCGGCGCACCGCCGGAATCGCGATCTTCAGCGCGCCCGACAAATATTGGCCGGTCAGCGAATCCGGATTGGCGGCGATGGCGCTGGGAACCCCCGCCGCAATCAGCCCGCCGCCCAGGCGTCCCGCGCCAGGACCCAGGTCGATCACATAATCCGCCCGCTCAATGGTTTCGGCGTCGTGCTCCACCACCAGCACGGTGTTGCCCATGTCCCGAAGCTGCGCCAGCGTTTCCAGCAAACGGCCATTGTCGCGCGGATGCAGCCCGATGGATGGTTCATCCAGCACATACAGCACCCCGCGCAGCTTCGACCCGATCTGCGTAGCCAGCCGGATGCGCTGCGCTTCCCCGCCCGAAAGCGTGGCCGCCGAGCGATCCAGGCTCAGATAGTCCAGCCCCACGTTGGTCAGAAATTCCAGCCGGCGGCGGATCTCATCCACGATGCGGCCGGCAATCTGCTGCTCCCGCTCGGTGAGTTCCCAATTGCGCACCGTCACCAGCGCCCGCGCAATCGGCAGCGCGGTAAACTCGGCGATGGAATAGTTCTTCACCCGCACCGCCAGGCTGGCCGGACGAAGCCGTGCGCCGTGGCAGGCCGGACATTCCACCGGCGACATATACTCGGTCAGCCATTCGCGGTAGCCTTCCCCGGCTTCTTCATAAAGTTGGCCGAGGATACTCAGGAGGCCCTCAAACCCCGTAGCCCCCGCCAGCAACTGCTGCTGCGTTTTCAGCGGCAGATCTTCGAACGGCTTTTTCAAGTCGATGCGCGCGCGGCGGGCGTAGGTTTCGAGCGCGTTTTGCACATTCCAGGAGCCGGCCGCCGGACCGAGGCCGCCATCCAGCAGCGGCTTCGAGGCGTCCACAATCACCTTCACCGGGTCGAAACTCCACTGGCTGCCCAGCCCGTGGCAGGTTTCGCAGGCGCCATACGGGCTGTTGAAGGAGAATGAGCGCGGCTCCAGTTGCCCAATGCTGGTTCCACATTCCGTGCAGGCCAGCTTCTGCGAATATAGCCGCTCCTCGCCGTTCACCACCGCAATCAGGCACAGGCCGTTGGCCAGTTTGGTGGCGGTTTCAATGGAGCGCTGCAGGCGCTGCTCGATTCCGGGCTTCACCAGCAAACGGTCCACTACAACTTCAATGGTGTGATTCTTGCGCTTGTCGAGCGGGATATCTTCGTCGAGGCTGCGCAGCACGCCATCCACGCGCACCCGCTCGAAGCCCACGCGCGCCAGCTTTTCCAGGTCTTTCTTATATTCGCCCTTGCGCCCGCGTACGATCGGCGCCATCACCATGATCCGGTCGTCGGGCTTCAGCGCCATCACGTGCTGCAGAATCTGTTCGGTGGTCTGCTGCGAAATCTGGTTGCCGCACACCGGGCAATACGGGATTCCGATAGAGCTGTACAACAGCCGCAGGTAATCGTAAATCTCGGTGACCGTTCCCACCGTGGAGCGCGGGCTGCGGCTGGTGGTTTTCTGCTCGATGGAAATGGCCGGGCTGAGACCGTCGATCGAATCCACGTCGGGCCGCTCCATCTGGTCCAGAAACTGCCGCGCATAGGTCGAAAGCGTCTCCACATAGCGGCGCTGCCCCTCGGCGTAAATGGTATCGAATGCCAGCGAAGATTTCCCCGAACCGCTCAGACCGGTGATTACGGTAAAGGTATTGCGTGGGATTTCCACGTCGATATTCTTCAGATTGTGCTGGCGCGCGCCATGCACCGTGATCCGGTCCAGCATATAAGTGGTTTGAATGTTACGGGTGTATCCTTTATTGTCCCGCGGCTTGGGCCCTGAATGCAATTGCGAGATACAATGGCGTGCAGTGAGGAAGTGCGGACAATGCGGCGGCAAGCTACGCCGGGTGCACCGGACCTTCTTGGAACGGTTTAATTACCTGGCTATCTACGAATGCCGGCATTGCGAGCGCGAAGTACTGATTCCCCGGAGTCATACCTATCACTTCGGCACTACTTGCCGGTGTCCGAGGTGCGGCACGTTCCGCGTGGTGAAACTCAAGGTGCCGGACAAAATCGACCCCATGCAGGGCGGCCTGATGAATTGGGTCGAGCGGCTGGCCGGCGGCAACCTCTACCACTGCTGCTACTGCCGGGTGCAGTTTTTCGACCGGCGTCCCCTCGACCCCAACGCCTCCCGCGTGGCCTCCCGGCCGGGAGAAGAACCGGCCGGTTCCGAAGACGGCGCCGGCGGCCACCCGGAGCGCCACGAAATCCACCCCGAAATCACCCGCAAACGGTCTCACGATCCCGAGGGGTAATCCGAGCGTTCCTCGCCCCCACCCCTTCGGCCTCGGGTCCACCGGCAAATCGTTCACCGCCACGTGGCAGCCCGCGCGGCCGGTTCCAGAGCGATGCGCTTTCCGCTACCCAGGCAACTCTCACCCGACCTTCAGCACCACTTTGCCGAACTGCTCTTTATTCTCCAGCCGTTCATGCGCCGCGCGGATTTCTTCCAGCGGATAGACGCGGTCGATCACCGGCTTAAGCTGGCCGCGGAAGACGAACTTCAACACCTGGTGCAGTTCCCCCATGCTCCCCATGAACGAGCCGAGCAGGCTCCACTGTTTGGCGAACAGGTAACGCAGATCCAACTGCACATCCGCTCCAGTGGTTGCGCCGCAGGTCACCAGCCTCCCGCCGGGGGCGAGCGATTCCAGGCTCTTGCGCCAGGTGGCGGCGCCCACATGCTCCACCACCACATCCACGCCGCGCTTGCCGGTAATGCGCTTCACTTCCGCGCCAATATCCTGGCGGTAGTGATCCAGAACGTAATCGGCGCCCAGTTCCCTGGCCTTGGCCATCTTCTCTTCGCTGCCGGCGGTGGCGATCACACGGCACTGGAACAGGCGCGCAGTCTGGATGGCGGCCGATCCGACTCCGCTGGAGGCGGCCAGCACCAGCACGTCTTCGCCGGGCTGTAACCGCGCCCGATTCATCAGCATGTGCCAGGCCGTGAGGAACACCAGCGGCACGGCGGCGGCTTCTTCGAATTGCAGCGAATCGGGAATCGGGATGGCGCTGTATTCGGGAGCGGCCAGCAGTTCGGTGTCGCCGCCATCCACCCCATAACCGAACAGCGTGTAGCGGCGGCAGAAATTATCGCGGCCGGAGAGGCACTGCTCGCACTGCCGGCAGCTCAGCCCCGGCGCAAGCACCACCCGCCAGCCGGGCTTCACCCGTTCGCACAGTTCGCCCACCGCCACGATTTCGCCCGCGATGTCGCTGCCCAAAATGTGCGGCAAAGCGAATTTCATACCGGGGATGCCGGCGCGCACGAACAGATCCAGGTGGTTGAGGGCGCAGGCGCGCACCCGCACCAGCACCTGGTTGGCTTGGATGCGCGGCTCCGGGATCTCTTCATAAACCAACACGCCGGGGCCGCCGTGCTGGTGAAACCGAGCGGCTTTCATGAAGCCACGGTAGCACTACTTCTTCGCGGAGGTGAAGAGCACTTCCACCGATTGGTGCCCCGGGCCGTGCCCCACCGTGTGGACCGCCGCCTTCACCGTCACCGGCCGGCCCTTGGCGGCCAGCAGGTCCTCAAGCGCCACGCGGGCGCGCTCCACGTCGCGCGGCTCGTACGGCTGCTGCACCGCCAGCGCCACTTCACGGGCCACGAAACAGGCCCGAATGTCTTCGAACGTGACACCGCGCGGAATCTGGAACCGCACCGAGCGCACCACCGGCTCCTGCGCCTCGAGATCTTCGGATTGGTGCAGCGCCAGGCGGGCCTGCCCCGCCAGGGTGCTCTCGGGATACACGTACAGCAGCGTCCGGAAGGTCACCGAAGCCGCCCCATAACGCCCCGCGCGCAACATGGCCTGCCCCTCGTCCAACAGCCGCGCAGCCTCCACCGCATCACGGGCATCTTCAGCCGCACGCGCCCGGGGGGTGCTTGCCGCCGCCACGGAAATCAATACCACCAGCGAGATCCACCTCATGCCTAGACCGGATGCACGTCCCATGCCGCCGCTATTCGCGCTGAAATTAAGGCAGTTAGCCGCAGGCGCGGGTGGGAATTGCAGCCACGGTGCGCCCGCCGGCCAGCACATGCCCGGAATTCGGCAGGGTTCGCCGTTGGCGAGTCCCGATTCCGGCGTAATGCAGTTACGCGTAATGCAGTTACGTAATCCAGTTACAATGAGCGTTCCTTTTCGCGGAGTTGACCTCACAAGCTCGTGCCACCTCGGCTAACGACGCCCCCAGTTCCAGCCGCCTTACGGCGGCTTCCTTGAACTCTTTTGTGAACTGTCTTCGAGAAAATCCCATAGACTCCCTTTCCATTTAATGAAAATTGA
>DATJRE010000065.1:0-10813 GCA_035505095.1 Bryobacteraceae bacterium
TGAAGAAACTGATTCCGGAGGCGCCGGTGCGCTGGCTGCCGGCCGGCGATCCGTACTGGAGGCCCGCCTGAGATGACCGCGAGCGAAGTGGTGGAACGGATCCGGAAGAACCTGGGTGTCCCGTGGAATGAGCAGACGTACCGCGACACCTTCAAAGCCGGCGATCCGGCTACGGAGGTGCAAGGGATCGCCACGACTTTCATGGCCACGCTGGACCTGATCCAGCGCGCGCACGCCGCCGGAATGAACATGGTGGTCACCCACGAGCCGACCTTCTGGAGCGACCGGGACACGGTGACGGAGCTGGGCGGCGATCCGATTTACCGGTTCAAAGTGGATTTCTGCAACCGGAACCACATGGTGGTGTGGCGATTCCACGACCACTGGCACGCGCGCAAACCGGACATGGAATTCGGAGGCCTGGCGCGCGCCCTGGGCTGGGAAGGCCGCGAAGCCGGTCCCAACCAGCACGTCTATAAGCTGCCGCCCACCACGCTGGGGGCTTTGGCCGCCGATGTGAAGCGGCGCCTGGGCGCGCGGGCGATGCGGGTGGTAGGCGACCCGCGTGCCACGGTGAGCACCGTGGCCATGGGGGTGGGCTATAACATCCCGCGAGTCTCGGGCAAAATCGACGTGGCGATCGGCGGCGAGAACCCCGAAACCGGCGGCGCGTTCGACGACACCGAGTACGTGATGGATGCAGCATTCTTCGGGGGACACAAGGGGCAGATTATTCTGGGCCACGCCATATCGGAAGAGCCGGGCATGGAGGATTGCGCCACCTGGCTGCGGACGTTTATTTCCGAAGTGCCGATCCGCTGGATTCAGGCGGGCGAGCCGTTCTGGGCGCCGAAATAAGCCGCGGCCGGCGCGGTCATTTGTCCTTTTCGTCCGGGTCGGTCTTTTCCACCAGCCGGTCCACGTGCATGCCATAGATGGCCGGCTTGCCGTCCCGGTCGCTCTGGAAATAGACTCGTTGGCTGTCGGGCGAAAAGGTGGGAGTGACGGTATCGGGGTGGCTGGCCTTGTGCTCGCACAGCGACAGCTCGCGCTGGGTGATGCGCAGCAGCAACAGCAGGTAGGGCGACCCGATGTTGCCGCTGGCGCCGGTGAAGACCGAAGTATCGCGGTTGAATCCGAAGGCTACGAACTGGCTGGTCTTGGCCACCAGCTTGTCCGCGGAGGTGTCGGGCGTGTATTCACGGATGGTGTTCAACTGGTGTTCGCCGGGAAAATTCAGATACAGCAGGGTCTTGCCATCGGGGGCCCAGTTGGCCGGCCCGATGCGTCCGGCGGCGGTCTTGAGGGCGTGGTTCTGGGCGCCATCCATATTCACCAGCCAGAGGGCGGTATCCTGCTGGCGATAAAGAATCTGGGCGCGCATCGGCCGGGGGATAGGGTCGCGCATGAGGAACGGCGCTTCGACCACCGTTCGGACCTCCCCTTTGCCGAACGGGACCATGCGCAGGCGCGAGCCATCGCCGCGCTGCTCGGCGAAGGTGGCATCGGTGCCATTGGGACCGGCGCTGAGGCCGGGGCAGCGTTCCCAATCGTCGGGCACGCGGTAAAGCTCGCGGTCGCGCAGGCTGGACACACCGGCGGTGAACAGCGTGCGGCCGGCGAAATAGCAGAAGGAGCGGTTATCGGGCGTAAGGGTGAGGGAACTGGGGTCCAGATCGGCGGCGTCGGTCAACTGGCGCATAGCGCCGGTCTTCAGGTCCATGCGGTAGGCCTGGAAGGAGCCAGAGCGGTCGCAGGCGAACAGCATCCAGCCGCTGTTGCGGGCGATGAAACGGTTGTAATAAGCCGGCAGCACGCTGGTGTAAGCCGGGTCGGTCAAGCGGTAGACATCGAATTCGGTGGCCGGATCGGAGTAGCGGTGGGCTTGGGAGGGAAACGCGGTGCCCTTGGATTCCGCGCCCAGCAGCCGCGCAGCCGTCCACGCGGAAGCCAGTAACGATCGGCGCGAAAGTCCGCGTCGGGAGCCCATAATCCGATGGTACCGCGCTTCACAGTGGCTCTCGCCCGAGGAAATGGGGCCCGGCCGCGGCATGCGCCGTTATGCGCGAACTGTAACGATCTTCCGGCCGAGCCGGAGGTTTTTGGGTTGCCGGCCCTCGACCGGGCCCGCTCGCAACCGCCCGAAACCGCCAGCGCCGTCTTGGGCGCGACGCAAGGCATCTTGCACGGCCTCCCCGGCAGAGCGGGGGATCTCGCGACCGCGTGACGATCTTCCGGCCGAGCTGGAGGTTTTGGGTTGACCGGGCCTGCTCGCAACCGCCCGAAACCGCCAGCGCCGTCTTCGGGCACGAAGCAAGGCATCGTGCCGGATACGCCAAACTTCTACGGCCTCCCCGGCAGAGCGCGGGATCTCGCGACCGATCAGCCCTCGGTGGCCAAGGCAGCGCGCACGCGCTCGGCCAGTGTCTCGGCGGTGAAGGGTTTCTGGATGAAGGGCGTGCCGGGGTCGAGCAGGCCCTGGCCCACCACGCCGCCACCGGTGTAGCCGGACATAAATAGCACCTGGATGCCGGGCCGCAGCGCGAGGACCTGGCGAGCCAGATCCGGGCCGTTCATTTCCGGCATGACGATATCGGCCAGCAGCAGCGAAATGGGCTGGGGGTCGCGGCGGAGCAGTTCGAGCGCCTCAGCGGCCGAACCGGCATCCACCACCCGGTAGCCGAGCCTGGTGAGCATGGTCCGGGACAGGGTGCGCACCTGGATCTCGTCTTCCACCAGCAGGATGGTTTTGGTGGCTGCTTGGCGGACCTCGTGCTCGCGTTTGCCGGCCATCTCGACCACTGGCGTGGCGGCCTGGCCGCCCGGCATGCCTTCTTCGACCACGGGAAGGTAAATTTTAAACACGGTGCCCTGGCCGGGTTCGCTGTAGACCAGAACATCGCCGCCGCTCTGCTTCACGATCCCGTAAACAATCGACAGACCCAGGCCGGTGCCTTTGCCTTTCTCCTTGGTGGTGAAAAACGGCTCGAACAGGCGCGAGCGCGTCTGGGCGTCCATGCCGCAACCGTTATCGCTCACGGCCAGCATGACGTAGCGGCCGGGCAGCAGGTTCGGGTGCCCGTCGCCGTAATCGCTGGACCACTCGACGGGCGCGGTCTCCAGCGTCAACTGCCCGCCATCGGGCATGGCGTCGCGTGAGTTTACTGCCAGGTTCATAATCACCTGGTCGATCTGGTTGGGGTCCACCTTGACCAGCGGAAGTTTGCCGGCCAGGTGCAGGTTGAGCCGCACGTCCTCGCCGATGATGCGGTGCAGCATCTTCTCGATTTGCCGCACCACTTCGTTCAGGTCGAGCGCGCGGGGCACCGAGACCTGCCGGCGGCTGAAGGCCAGCAACTGGTTGGTGAGGGCCGAAGCGCGTTCGGCCGCCTTGCGGATTTCCAGCACGAAATCGAGCGCCACGGGCTGCTGCGCGTTCTCCTCCCGCAGCAGTTCGTTGTAACCCAGGATGACCGTAAGCAGGTTGTTGAAATCATGAGCCACGCCGCCCGCCAGGCGGCCGATGGCCTCCATCTTCTGCGCCTGAAGCAACTGGTCCTCCACCTCGCGGCGCCGCTTCATCTCGCCGCGGAGTTTTTCGAGGGCCTGGCTGAGATCCTCGGCGTCACGCTTGTGGTCGTCGATATCGGTGAAGGTGCCGAACCAGCGCAGGACCTGGCCATGGTCGCCGAGCACCGGCCGGCTGCGGCCCAGGAACCAGCGATAGCCGCCGTTTTTGCCACGCAGCCGGTATTCGCCATCCAAAGGCTCGCCCGTGCGCACGGAATGTTCCCAGTGTTCGGAAGCCGAGGCAGCGTCGTCCGCGTGCACCAGGGAAGTCCACGCCGGACCGCCGGGTGAACCCGGCAGAATGCCCGCATAGGCGCTCCACTGAAGGTTGGAATATTCGAGCTGGCCGTCGGGCCCGGCCACCCATACCATTTGCGGCAGCGCATCGGCAAGCTGGCGGAAGGAGGCCTCGCTTTGGGTGAGCTGCGCGGTACGCTCCAGGACCCGCGTCTCCAACTCTTCGTTCATCTGGCGGACCTCGGTTTCGGCGGAGCGCCGCTCATCGATTTCCACCGCCAACTGGCGATTGACTTCCGCCAGAGCGGAAGGGCTGGGCAAAGCCAGAATCTCGGGCATCATGCGCGCCAGCATGACCAGAGTCGCCATGGAGGCGAGCGCGGTAACCGCCTTGACCACGCCCTCCAGGCGGTAGACCGGGTCCCACACCGTGACGGCCGCCAGCAGGTGGGTGCTGCCACACGCCAGGATGAACACCCCGAACGCCACGAAGACCCATCGGAAACTGACATCGCGGCGGCGCGATAGGAAATAAAACAGCAGCAGCGGAATTAGATAATATGCCAGGGTGGTGAGTAAGTCGGAAATGACATTCAGCCAAAGGACCGCGGCATCGTTCAAATAGCACATCCGATGCGGCATGAAGTTGTTGGAGAGCAGCCCGCTTAGAAAATGTCCCATGGGTATTCGGCCCTTAATATCCCGTTAGGGCTAAGAAACCTAGACCCTTGCATGATACGCGGAATGAAATGGGAGGTGCAAGCGGGGAGCCGGAAAATCCTACAGTTCTGTGAGTACTGAGGCCTTTGCGCCGCAGCCTTATTGCTGGCGCAGTCCATCCAGCAGATTCAAACGAGCGGCGCGGCGGGCGGGGAGAAAGGCTGCCGCGGACGCCACCAGCGCCAGGAGGACAACCGCCGCTGCCACCAGTGACGAATCCCATGGAGTGATTCCGAATAGTAGCGAGCGCATGGCGGTGGAGGCGGCCGCGGCCGCGACCGCACCGATCAGGGCGCCCAGCGCCAGCCATCGGCCCAACTGGTTCATGACCAGGCCCATCACCTGGCTGCGGGTGGCGCCCAGAGCCATGCGAATGCTGATTTCGGGAGTACGCCGCTCCACTTCGTAGGCCAACACCCCGTAAATGCCGGCCGAGGCCAGCAGCAGCGCCAGGCCGCCGAAGATGGCGATCAACCAGGCCAACATCTGGGGGGTGCTGGTCAGGTCGTCGAGAATTTCCGCCACGGGCCGAATCGACGTCATGGTGAGCTTCGGGTCCACCGTGGCGAGTGCCTGGCGCACGGCGGGCGCCAGCATCCCGGCGCGGGCATTGGTGCGCAGGGCGATGGAGCTGAAATAGAAAGGCTGCTGCGCCAGCGGAAGGAAGATCACCATGCCGGCGGGCTCATTGGAAGCGGAAAGGCGCACATCGCGCACCACACCCACCACCTGAAGGGCCTCGGAGGCCTGATAGTGCGCTGAAAGGCTGAGATACCGGCCCAGCGGCCTGGCGGAACCGAACAGCACGCGGGCAGCGGTTTCCCCGACGACGGCAACGCCCGGGGCTTGGGCTGAATCCGCGGCGGTGATGGCGCGGCCGGCCAGGAACGGAATCCCCATGGTTTCGAAATATCGCGGCGAAACCGCCACGGCACTGCCGTGATCTTCCGGGCGTGGCTGGCGGCCCGCCACCGAAAACGCGCCGTGGGCGCCATCGGAGCTGAACGGGCCGCCGAAGGAGAGCGCGGCCGACTGCACACCGGGCAGCGCATTGAGTTTTTCGAGAACCAGCGGGGCCAGCACGGCGAAGCGTTTTCCGGATTCCTCGCTGAAGGCGGTGGCCCAATCCATCTTCATGCTAGCCAGCAGCAGGCCCTCCTGCCGGAAGCCGAAATCCTGGTGCAGCATGTTCCAAAGGGACCGGCCCAACAGGGCGGCGCCCGAAAGCACCGTGAGGCAGATGGCCATCTGCGCCACCACCAGCGCCCGTCCCAGGGACTGGCGCGGCAGCCCGGTGTAGCTGCGGCGATTGGCCTGCAAAGCGGAGCGCAGATCGAGCCGCGAGCCGGCCAGCGCGGGGGCCAGCCCGAAAACCACCGCAGCGGCCGCGCACACCGCGGCGTTGAAGGCGAAGACCTCCCAGTTGAGGGAGGTGTCCATGGGCAACTCATTCAGATCGGCCCACCGCAGCAGCAGAGGACCGAGCCACGCAGCCAGCAACAGGGCAAGGGCGGCGCCCAACGCGGTCAACAGCAGGCTTTCGGTGAGCAACTGGCGCACCAGACGGGCGCGGCCGGCCCCCAGCGCCATCCGCACGCCCATCTCGTGGGTGCGCGCGGCGGCGCGGGCAATTAGCAGGTTGGCCAGGTTGCAGCAGGCGATCAGCAGCAGCAGCGCCACGGCGCCCTGAAGCGCCCAAAGCGGCCGCTCGATAATGGTGCGCAACTCCGGGAGCACGATGCCATGCCCTCCGGGCACTACCCGAAGCGTGGCCGCGCCGTTATCGTCGCCATCGCGCGTCACCAGGCGGCGGTAGTGCGGGCCGAGCACGGCCTGCGCCTGGCGCATGGAGACACCGGGACGCAGGCGGGCCATCACGTCCAGAAAACTGAGCTCGCCATCGTCCTTGGCGGCTGTGCCGGGCGCTTCCTTCAAATCTACGGTCATGAGCCGCGACTGCATGCTCAGAGGCAGCCAGACGCCGGCAGCAAACAGCACGCGCTCCCCCTCAAGCCCTTGGGCGCCACTCCGATGATGGTGGCGCGGGCGCGGCCGATTTCGAGCGTGCGCCCCAGAATGCCGGCGCCGCCACCGAGCTGGCCGCGCCAGAACGCGTAGCTGACCACCGCCACGCCGGGCGCGCCGGGCCGGTCGTCCTCGGCCACGAAGGCGCGCCCCAGCACGCAATCCACGCCCAGCATGCGGAAGTAATTGCCGGTCACCAGGCGCACGTGTTCCAGCTTGACCGGGCCGGCGCCGGAGAGCGCGGCGCGATCCGGAAAATCGTCGCCCATGGCTGCGGCGCCGCTGAACAGCTCGGGATGAGCGGCCAGCTCGCGGTAGTAAGAATAGGTGAAGCTGCCGCCCGGGCGGCCGTGATCGAGCGGCTCCAGCCGCACCAGTTGCCCGGGGTGGGCTACCGGAAGCGGGCGCAGAGCCACGGCATCGAGGGCGCGGAAGATGGCCGTGTTGGCGCCGATGGCGAGCGCCAGGGTGGCGACCACGGCAACGGCGAACAGCGGGCTTTTGCGCCATTGCCGCAGCGCATAGGCCAAGTCCATGCGCAGGCTATCGACGAGGGCCAGGCGATGCTGCTCGCGGTAGCGCTCGCGGATCTGGGTCACCGCGCCGAACTGCCGGCGGGCCTCCGCGCGGGCGGCGGCGGGCGCCATGCCGCGGCGTTCCAGTTCGGCCTGGAGCAGGGCGAGGTGGGTTTCGATCTCTTCCTCCAGGCGTGCTTCGGGCCGGGTGCCCAGGCCGCGCACGCGGCAGGCCAGCATGCGCAAATACGCACGGATCACGACTGGGCCTCCAGCAAGCGCTTCATCATGGCCACCGTGCGCGACCAGTTTTCGGTCTCGAGCGAAAGCTGTTTGCGGCCGGCGCGGGTAATGGCATAGTAGCGCGCGCGGCGGTTGTTCTCGCTGATGCCCCATTCGCTCGCAATCCAGCCCTTCTGCTCCAGGCGCAGGAGGGCCGGGTAGATGGTGCCCTGGTTGAGGTCCAGCGCCTCGGCAGCGGCCTGCTCGATGCGCCGGGCGATGCCGTAGCCGTGCAGCTTGCCCATGGTGTCCAGGGTCTTGAGCACCATCAGGTCCAGGGTGCCATAGGGGACCTCGCTCCTGTTGCCCATCAACACGAGTATGCGGCGGCTCCTGTAGAAAGTCAACAGAAAAGGCGGCGGGAAGTGGAGCCATTTCGGGCCGGCTTGCGATTCGGCGGCGGCCTTGGCCATGGCAGAGACAACTCCGTGGAGTGATCCCACCTGCCGCACGGCGTGCCGGGTTTCCGTGTCCTGATTTCGCGCTGCTATATCATGAGCCCAGATGCTCCTTTTTACCTGGATTGAACTGCTGGTGTGCTGGGCGGCATGGGCGTATCCCTTTATCCTGCGCGCGCCACACCATCAGAAGCGCGCCTCCATTACGGTGGCGGGACCTACGCGGGCGGGGCTGGCGCTGGAATGCCTGGCGATCGCCATGGCGTTGAACATCCGTCTGCCGGCAAGCGCGTCGCCGGACGTGCCGCGCATCGCCGCGTCGCTGATTTGCGCGACGCTCGGCATCCTGCTGGGCTGGACCGCGGTTCCGCACCTCGGCCGGCAGTTCCGCATTCAGGCCGGGCTGTATGAAGACCACGAACTGGTCCGCACGGGGCCGTACGCGGTGGTCCGCCATCCCATCTACGCTTCGCTGCTGTCCATGTTGTTGTGTACCGCTCTGCTGCTGACCCCGTGGGTGTGGGTGGTGGTTTCGGTGGCGGTCTTCATCGCCGGCACGGAAATCCGCGTACACACCGAGGACCGCCTGCTGGAATCGCGCTTCGGCGAGGCCTTTCGCGACTACCGCCGGCGCGTTCCGGCCTACGTACCGTTCGTGCGATGATGCATCAATATGCATCGAACGGTTTCTTCCGCCTTGGCCCTCGTGCTCATCGCGGCAGCGGCCCGCGCGGCCGATTCGCCCAGCCTGGCGGACCACTACCGCCCGGTAGCCGACCGCTTGATCGACGCGGCCCTGGCCGACCGGGAAGGCTACCAGCGCCTGACGTACCTGTGCTACCGCATCGGTAACCGTCTGAGCGGTTCGCCGGCGCTCGGCAAAGCCATCGCGTGGTCGGTGGAACAGATGAATGCCGTGGGGCTCAGCAACGTCCGAATCATCCCGGTGAAGGTGCCGCATTGGGTGCGCGGGGCGGAATCGGCGCGAATGCTGACGCCGCTGGATAAACCGCTGCACATGCTTGGGCTGGGTATGAGCGTCGGCACGCCGCCCGGAGGCATCACGGCCGGGGTGGTGGCGGTATCGGATTTCGAGGAACTGGCCAAACTGGGGCGCGGGAAGATCCAGGGCAAGATTGTGGTGTACAACGACGAATACCACGGCTACGGGCCTGCGCGGGTGTACCGCTCCTCGGGGCCATCGCGCGCGGCGGCGTATGGGGCGGTGGCGGCGCTGGTGCGCTCGGCCACCCCGCTGGCCATGCAGATTCCGCACACCGGCGAAATGAGTTACGACGAAAGCCAGCCCAAAATTCCGGCGGCGGCCATTTCGCCCGAAGACGCCATGATGCTGGCGCGCCTGGTGGCCAGCGGAATCCCGGTGACGGTGCACCTGGAGATGACCGCCCACATGGAGCCGGACGCCGATTCGGGCGATGTGATCGGCGAAATTCCCGGCAAGGAGCACCCCGAGGAAATCGTGGTAATGGGCGGGCACATCGATTCCTGGGACGTGGGGCAGGGAGCCCAGGACGATGGCGCGTCGATCATGGCTTGCCTGCAGGCGCTGGCGTTGATGAAGAAACTGGGCCTGCAGCCGCGGCGCACGCTACGGGTGGCATTCTGGGTGAACGAGGAAAACGGCGGGCGCGGCGGCGACGCGTACCGGCGGTTCGTGGGCGACCAGATTCACAACCACGTGGCGGCCATTGAGATGGATGGCGGGGCCGAGGCGCCGGTGGGATTCGGCGCCGCCGTGGACCAGAAATCCACCGAGCTGCTGACGGATGCAGCCAGGCTGCTGGAGCGGGTGGGCGCCAGCCAGATCACCTCGGGCGGCGGCGGGTCGGACATTGATCCGCTGGTTCGCGATGGCGTGCCGGGCTTTGCCGAGCGCACCGTGGGCACGCACTATTTCGATTGGCACCACACCGAAGCCGACACCTTGGACAAAGTGGACCCTGAGGACTTCCGCAAGAACGTGGCCGCGCTGGCGGTGATGGGCTACGTGCTGGCGGACATGCCCGGCCGCGTGACGGCGGCGGGTGGTGGGCGACGGGGCCGGCCGTAGGCGAAGGGCCGCGCTCCGGCCGTTACGCCTCGCCCAGAAGGTGCAGCAGCACGCTGCGCTGATGCGGCGCGGCGCGGTGCTCAAAGACGTAGACGCCCTGCCACGTGCCCAGCGCCATCCCCCCGGACGATACGGGAATCGAAATTTGCGTCAGGGTGAGGGCACTGCGGATATGCGCCGGCATGTCGTCGACGCCTTCCACGGTGTGGCGATAGAGGCGGTTGTCTTCCGCGACCAGGCGATTGAAGAACACGTTCAGGTCATGAATGACGTCCGGGTCGGCATTCTCCTGAATGGTCAGCGATGCCGAAGTGTGCTGGATGAAAAGCGTGAGCAGTCCCTCGCGAACGCCCGCGCCCTCCAGCCATTCGGCCACTTGCCCGGTGATTTCGTAGAGGCCTTTGCCCCTGGTTGCAATGCGGATCCGGTGCGTCGATTGGCGCAGCCCGTTCTCGCTACTCAACGGTCACGCTCTTGGCCAGATTGCGGGGCTGGTCCACATCGCAGCCGCGGCGCACGGCGATGTGATAGGCCAGCAGTTGCAGGGGCACAATCTCCAGGATGGGCGCCAGCAGCTCGGCGGTGGGCGGAATCTCAATGGTGTAGTCGGCCGATTTGCGGACGTGCTCGTCGCCGTGGGTCACCACCGCCACCACCACGCCATCGCGGGCCTTCACTTCCTGAATGTTCGACAGGGTCTTCTCGTAAAGAATGCGGCTCTCGTCGTTGCCGGGCTCGCGCGTGGCCAGCACCACCACCGGAAGATTTTCGTCGATCAGCGCGTTGGGGCCGTGCTTCATCTCGCCGGCCGGATAGCCTTCGGCGTGGATGTAGGAAATCTCCTTCAACTTCAGGGCGCCTTCCAGGGCGATCGGGAAATGCACGCCGCGCCCCAGGTAGAGCGCGTCTTTGCTGTGGGAAAGCGCGCGCGCCAGGGTCTCATAACCGGCGTCGTTGGAGAGCACCGTTTCGAGCTTGCCGGGAAGGCGCAGCAG
>DATJRE010000066.1:0-34643 GCA_035505095.1 Bryobacteraceae bacterium
CGGTGGCGGCCAGGCGCCGGGCGGCCGGCGATGCGAATTCCCTGTCCAGCTTGCGGCCTGGACCTCAGCGCCCGCGAGCTACGCGGCCACCTGTCGGATTGCATTCGGCGCCGGCGGGGAACAAATCAAAAAACCGGAAGCCAGAGGGGCGAAAAACCGGGCCTACGCGGGGCCGCCGCGGCTCGCGAAGAGCGTAAGCGATGTGCGAATTGCGCACGTTGCGCGCGAGCCAAGTGGTTGAAAATGTGGGGTGTTGGAAATGGGGAGGTGTGCAGAAAACTTCAGTTTTCTGCATACCTGAACCGGATTGGTAAGTCCTTTAGGCTCACTTCCGGTTCTTCCGGTTTACAACAGGTTTTCTGCACACCCCCGGAGACGCCTTTTTGCCTCAGCGCTGGCTCTCTTTAGCCGACTTTTTGGTGCAACTCAGCCGCTCGCGCAAATTTATCTCATACGCCCTGACCGAAGAGACGCCGGATCATTCCACCATTTCGCGGACAAGGCGTCTCTATTCGGTGGAAACCCACAAAGCCGTGTTCCGGTGGGTGCTGAAGATCCTGGCCGAGGAAGGACTGGTAGAGGGGAAAACCGTTTCCATCGATGCGACCACGCTGGAAGCCAACGCGGCGCTGCGATCTCTGGTGCGGCGTGACAACGGTCAGAAATATGACGACTACCTGAAGGACTTGGCCAAGGCGGCCGGGATCGAGAACCCCACACGGGAGCAACTGGCGCGGTTGGACCGTAAGCGCAAAAAGAAAGGATCCAATAAGGAATGGAAAAACCCGTATGATCCAGACTCCCGCATCGCCAAGATGAAGGATGGCAGCACCCACATGGCCCACAAAGCGGAACATGCCGTGGACTTGTCCAGCGGCGCTCTGCTGGCGGTTACGTTGCAGGCAGCCGATCAAGGCGACACGACAACGATTCACCAAACTCTGGCAGAGGCGGGCATTGCCAGTAGCCGCCGCGGACAGTTCCAGGTTATCCCATGGCGGCTCGCCAGGGCTAATCGAAAATTTCTATCATGGCGATGCGGTTAGAGCCGGTCCTCTCCCCGGTCTGGTATCTTGGGATTGACCGCTGGGATCGATTATGATGAGCCGCCAGGAAGCCCTTGACCTGTTCCAATCCGCCGACCTCATCGGCATCGGCATGGAGGCTGACGCCGTGCGCCGCAAATGGCACCCGGAAGGAATCGTCTCCTATATCATCGACCGCAACATCAACTACACCAATTTCTGCACGGAGTATTGCAGCTTCTGCGCGTTCTACCGGCCCATGGGCCACGCCGAAGGTTATCTGCTGCCCAAGGAAACCATCTACGCCAAGATCCAGGAAACCATCGACCTTGGCGGCACCGGTGTGCTCATGCAGGGCGGCCTGCATCCCGACCTGAAGATCGAGTGGTACGAAGATCTTTTCCGCGGCATCAAGCAGCGCTTCCGTATCCATCTTCACTGCCTCTCGGCGCCAGAGGTGACCAATATTGCGCAGGTGAGCGGGCTTTCCCTGCGCGATACCATCGCCCGGCTGCGCGATTCCGGCCTGGATTCCATTCCGGGCGGCGGCGCCGAAATTCTGGACGATGCCGTGCGCCACCGCATCAGCCGCTTGAAATGCTCCACCGATGAATGGACCGATGTGCACCGCACGGCCCACCAGCTCGGTATGCGCACCACCGCAACCATGATGTTCGGTTGCGGCGAAACCCTGGAGCAGCGCATGAACCATCTGGAGCTGGTGCGCAATCTGCAATCGGAGACCGGCGGCTTCACGGCCTTCATCCCGTGGACCTTTCAGCGCGAGAACACCTCGCTTGGCCACTTCGTGAAGGAAGAGGCCACCGCCGTGGAGTACCTGCAAACACTGGCTATCTCGCGGATCTTCCTGGACAACATCGAAAATGTGCAGTCGTCCTGGGTCACCCAGGGGCTGAAGACCTGCCAGTTGGGCCTGCGCTTCGGCGGCAACGACGTAGGCAGCATCATGATTGAAGAGAACGTGGTCTCGGCCGCCGGCGCGCACCACCGCGCCAGCGAAGAGGAACTGCGGCGCATGATCCGCGACGCCGGCTTTGTGCCCAAGCAGCGCGATACGCTGTACCGCACTTATTTCCTGAACTAAGTCCGCCGCCGGATGCACCGGCACGGAGGTCGCCATGCCGCCAGTTTTCGCCGGCCGGATGTGCTTCTGGCTCGCCTGTGCCGCCTTCTTTGGTGCGCTTTCTCAATCTGCTCTCGCGCAAGATAGTCCCGTCCACGGTCTGTGGGTCTGGAAGACGGCATCCGTACTGGAAATGCCGGGACGCGCGGAGGCGCTGCGGGATTTCTGCCGCTCCCACGATATCAACGAGGTGTATGTCTCCTTCTCCGGCGCGGCGGCGCCATCCGCCGGGAGCCGGGTGGCCAAGCTCGTCGCGCTGCTGCATGGTAGCGGATTGCGAGCCGAGGCCCTCCTCTCAAGGGCTGATGCGGCCGAGCCGGGCAAGCACCGGGACCGCCTTTTGGAGGATGTGCGAGCGGTCTTGCAGTTCAACCGCAACCAGGCGAAGAGCCGGTTCGACGGCATTCACCTCGACCTGGAGCCGCAACAGCTTCCGGAAAATAAGGGCGCGGGCAACCTGCAGTTTCTGCCGGTTCTGGTGGAGTCTTATCGCGCCGTGCGCGCCCTGGCCCAACCGGCCGGTCTGACAGTGAACGCGGATATCCCAAGTAAGTTCCTTAAAGGCGATCTCGCCGGGCGCCAGATGCTTTTCACCGCGCTGCCCCGGCTTACTTTGATGCTTTACGAACTCAGCCACGCCAATGCTGGAGAAACAGCCGCGGAGCAAGCGGAGAAGCTGCGCGGTGCCAGCCAGAGATATCTTGAGATGGCTTATCGGGGGATCAACGGAAGGACTCCGGCTAAGTTGAGTATTGCTCTGCGCTCGCCGGATTATGGGAAGTTACTGCCAGCCATGCTCCAGTCCTTGGATCAAGCGCTGCGAACCAATCCGCACTATCTGGGATGGGCATGGCATTCTTACAACGATGAGCTGAAGCAGTAAGCACTTGCCGCCTTCCAGGGCGCCCCGGGAACGGCTCCGGGCCGAAGCCCGAATCCCGGTGCGCCCTGATCGCAGGCGGCCACGCGTCACGCTATTCCAATTTCTCCGGGTCGCGCACCGGCCGCCGCCGAACAACGCGCTCGGTGTAGAGCTCATCGCCGGTTACTACCTGGCTGGCGGGCGGCGGCACATTGCTGCTCCTGGGCGGAAGGGTGCTGCCGGTGGGTGTCACCCGCGTGGTGGAACTCCCGCTGTAAACCGGCTCGGGAGTTCGCAGATGGTCATCCGGCGCCGGGCGCACCCGCGGCTTGGGCTTGTCGCCATTGGCAAAGTCGCCGGATTTCTCGCTCTCCGCGGCGATGTCCTGCGCGCCTGTCTCTTCCAGTACGTCTTTAGCGCGCCTGCTCCATTCGCGATTGTCACAGTGCACCGAAAGCAGCACGCCGCCATCGCGGATGCGCCCTTCAAAGCGCTTGGCCTCATACTCGGGGAAGGCCGCGCCGATCAGTCCGCCGATAATGCCCCCCAGGATGCCAAGGGCCCCCGCGCCAGCCAGGGCGCTGACCACCAACCCCCCGGCGACATACGAAGTAAGTGCCGGAATTACCAGTATTGCTCTACCAAATAGATATCCCAGTACCCCGCCGATGATCACGCCGAAGATAGCGCCCGCCGAGAGGCCTTCGGGCGCCTTGGAATTTTTTTCATGGGCCATATCTTTGGTGCCCTGATTCTCTGGAATCAGCACCGAGGGGTCGGTACTGCGGAAGCCGGCGCTGCGCAGATGGCCCACCGCCTCTTCAGCCGCAGTTTGGTTAGGATAGATTCCAAAAACTGCTGTATTTTTTCCTGCCATAATCGCTCCTGAACAGGATTGAAGCAAGCACAGGGCCACCTCCGGCCGGCAATGCGGCCGAGGGCGTGTGGTTCCGTACGGCGGGCAATGTACCGGAACCAACGCATCGGTGAACCGGGGCGATCAACACGCAGCGCGCCCGCGAATGCAATTTCGCCAGCGTCTCGGAATAACGGCGGGCTTACAGGCGCTCGCGGGCCACTCGCGTCGGAGACTATCGAGCGATGGCGCGTGCCGCTCAATGCCGCGACCGCCGGCTTCCAACCGGAGACGTGGCCGGCGCGGTGCAATTGCCACGGTAATTGCCGCGGCCAGTCGCGCCCGGTGCGGTGACCATCGCCGGTCAACCACGATGGCGATGGCCGCGTGCCACTCGATGCCGCACAAGCCCACTACGGCGGCTGGCACCCAACTGAATACCACTCACCGGGCGGGCACCCGGCATCTCGCTGCGCGCGCACCCGGCACCCGCCGCGCACGCGGCACCCGCCGCGCACGCGGCACCCGGCGCGCACCCGGCACCCGCCGCGCCCCAGCCGTTTCCGCGAAAGGTTAGAATTGGAATTCAACAGGAGAATTCCAATGTCCACCATCCAAACCTCCCGCCGGGGCTTCCTGGGAACCGCCGCGGGCATCGCCGGATTGAGCTCCGTCGCCCTGCGCTCCTCCTCCGCGACCATTGTGCCGGAGCCTTGGGGCATCAAGTTGGGAGTCGCCACGTACTCATTCCGCAATTTCGATCGCGCCAAGACCATTGAAATGGTCAAGACCTTGCAGACTCCCTGGATCAGCGTAAAAGATGTCGACCGGCAACTCTCCCACAAAAGCTCTCCGGAAGAGCTGCGGGAGGCCCGCAAGGAATTCGACGATGCCGGCCTCAAAGTCATGAGCGTCGGCAACGTCGATATGAAACAGGCCACCACCCCCGAGGCTATGCGAACCATCTTCGAATGGGCCAAAAACTTCGGCGCGCCCATGATGGTCTGCATCCCGTCCCACGAAACGGTCAAACTCCTGGAGCCGCTGGTCAAGGAGTACAACATCAAGGTGGCGATCCACAACCACGGACCCGAGGAGAAGGATTTCCCCACTCCCCAATCGGTGCTCGCCGTGGTGAAGGACCTCGACCCCCGCTGCGGCCTTTGCATCGACATCGGGCACACCGCGCGCACCGGAAAGGACGTGGTGGAGAGCATCGCCGAAGCCGGCCCCCGGCTGCTCGACATGCACTGCAAGGATCTGGCGAACTTCGCCTCGCGCGACAGCCAGTGCGACGTAGGCGACGGCATCATGCCGTTCCCGCAGATTTTCAAGCAACTCAAGAAAATGGGATATAAAGGCTGCGTCAACCTGGAATACGAAATCCACGCCAACGACCCGCTTCCCGGCATGCAGCGCTCCTTCAGCTACATGCGCGGCGTGCTGGCCGGGCTGGCCGCGGCATAGCCAAATGGCGGCCATTCCCGTAGGCACTAAAGGCGAGCGGCAACTCCTGGTCACCAGCGAAGCGGCCATTAGCTTCATGGGCACGGAGGGCGCGCGCGTGCTCTCGACGCCGCAAATGATCCTGCATATGGAGCGCACCTGCCGCGAGACAGTCCTGCCGCTACTAGAACCCGGCCACGATACTGTCGGGACGCAGGTAAACGTTTCCCACCTGGCCGCCACGCCCATCGGCATGATGGTAACGTTCTCCTGCGAAGTGATCGCCGCCACCGACCGCCGGATTCAGTTCCGCGTGGAAGCCCGCGACGAGAAAGAGAAGATCGGCGAAGGCACCCACGAACGCGCCGTCATCAACGTCGCCCGCTTCGCCACGCGCATGGCGGAAAAGAAAGCGGCGCAAGAGGGAAGCTGATTTCACCAAGGCGAAGATTTTGAAACTTGCCCTTCAGCCCCGTTTTTTTCGTAGCCTGTAAAGTATGGAACTGCCCGCTCTTGATGAGTTTGTTCATCTGACGCCCCCTGAACGTCTGGCCCTCATCGCGCAGCGTTGGGAGAGTCTCCAACAGGAGCAGGTTCCCTTGACCAGTGCGCAGGAAGCGGAGTCGGAACGCCGCCTCGTTTCACGCATAACGCAGCCCTCTCGCCATTCTACGTCGGGGAACGATACGTGGGTATCGGAAAGAACCCGCGCCACCCTGGCCTCTCCGGTGTTCCGACGGGGTTAATTTGGCGAGGGCTTTTCCGCGCGATCGATAACGAAGATTTCAACCGGACCTTTGGTCCGCTGTAACTTGAGATGAAGCTCATGAACGAAATTAAGGGCGGCGGCGACCATATCAATTTTGGGATCTGGCGAGTCCGGGTCGGTTCTTTCCGGCGTGTAGTCGAACCGTCCGCTCAGTCCCGTTTGGTCCAGGACCGGCGCGCCCAAAACACCAGACAAAAACTTCGCCAACTGCGGCATCGTGACCGCATCGAGCGCCAATTGCCGTTTGTTCCAGAAAATTCGGACTTGTCCGGCGGACGAAGGGGCCGCGCTTGTCTCATGAAACCCCGGCTGTCTTCCGCCGGATTCCAGAATATACACATCGGCCGATTCAGTGGCTGTGTGAAACTCCAGTTGAAATCGACGGATGAGGACGGATTGCAGCATCTGACGCAGGCGCTCATCCGAGATTTCGAAGAGGCCATATCGCAGATCCTTGATAGCCGCTTCCTTTGGCGCCACCGCTTCCACGTCATATTTGACCTGACTTGTCCAAGCAGCGCCGCCGGTAATTCGCTGCGTGGTCAGGTGGAAAGCGATTCGAATCAGAGCTTGCAGTTCGCAGCCCAAGATTTGCACTCTTCCGCCTGGATAAACCGAAGTTCCCAGCTTGACTTGTCCGCGTAAATCAGTGGGCTTCACGCTCGCGACCTCGAATTCGGGTAGCGCCGCGGCAGCGTCGTTAACGTGGGCCGTGCGTGGCTCTTGTGCGCACGCGGTTGAAGCAAACATGGCCAGGAGGAGAGGCAGCGTCCATTGCGAGGTACGAACCATGCGACCCGCACCCATGTCAGTGAGTATAAATTCCGCGGTATTTCTTGTAAAGTGGCACTAAAGCGAATACTGAAGAATGCCCAAAGCGACATCTCTCGAAAAGGGTAAGTTTTCCAACGTCGCTGGATGGCCTGTAAACCTTGGGTTGCAAGTGCGTTGGAGACGGCGTTGAAGAATATTGGCTCTCGGTCATTCACCTGTACGGGCCGTGCTTGGAATCGCTCTTAACTGGGCTCACGATATCCGGGCCGATTGCGCATCGCGCCGCGAACCGCTCCCGCCAGAAGGTAGAGCCGCAGCGCCGGTTCTTGGTCTTTCAGCCGCTCGACGAAGGGCGCCAGGTCGTCGGGGTGGAACTCGCCCCAGGCATCCGCGAGGTCGTGCAAGCCTGCGGCGCCATCCGCCATGTACACCGGCCGGTTCCGAGTGAGGCGGTAGAACCTCGAAACGTGATTAATCGAATTAGGGACGAGTTGCAGGTCGGAAAAGCAGAGGTTGCAGATGTGGCAAATGGCCGGCAGTCAACCGCGGCCCTGAGAGAATGGCCCGAGAACGGCTGCAGGCCCTGCGGGGAAAGCCACATTGCGACCGTCTTCCGTCCCTAAGCCCTCAATGCCGCATCCCCCGCACCGGCGCCATCAAAATCAGGGCCAGCCCGCCGCCGTAAAACAGAAACACCAGGAACGTCATCAGCCTCACGCGAATGTCCGATCCCTTGTGTTCTTTCCAGATCCACAACCCGCACAGCGCCGCCAGCAGCGCCGATCCCTGGGCTGCGGCGTACCCCACGCTAGGCGAAATCTGCACCTCCGGAGGCGCCGCCGAAGCTACAAAGTTGCCTAGCGCTCCCATGCACCAGAGCGCCCCGCCCAGTATCCCCAGCAGGTGCATCCTGGGCTTGACCTTGAAATACTCCCAGATCTCGATCGGCTGCCCCTCCACCGGCAGGTTCAGGAAGAACAAATTAAAGACGCACGTCGAGAGCACTACACCCGCGGCCATCACCAGCACCGTGGAATAAGGTCCCAAGCCCACGTCGGGGTCCTGCGCCTTTTGCACCAGCGGAAAGTACGTGCCCATGAACAGGCCGCTCACCATCGCCAGGAAGATGCCCTTCAGGGAAAGCCGCCGCCGCGTGTCCTTGGTTTTACCGGCGCGCGCCTCCGCCTCGCGTTGTATGGTTTTCAGCGTGGTGTAGGAAAACGCCGCCATGGCCACCGCGCCCAGCACCAGGGCGCAACCCATAATCAGCAGCGCCGAACCGCCGCCCGGCCTGGTCAACTGGTTGAGCAGCGCCCCCACCACCAGCCCCACTCCGATGCCCACCGGAAAGGCCGCGGCCATGCCCGCTACTGCAATAGCCGCCACCAGCAACTCGTTGGCGAAGTTGAACAGCACTCCCGCGGCAAAGGCATACAGCCATTCGCGCTTTCCCGCGTGCATCAGGTCATCCTGCAAAGAGAAGCCGTCGAACCCCAGATTACCCACCGTCAGGCCAAACACCACGGCCGCCAGCGCCAGCCCTACCGCGAAATCGAAGTAATACAGCTCCCAGCGCCACTTGCCTCCCATCTTCAGCGTGTTGGCCCATAATCCCCAGCACAGAATACTGGCAATCAACAGCAAAAGCGTGAGAGCGTGCGTTTGTGGCAGGATCATTGCGGTTTTTTCCCGGAAAGGTAAGCGTACAATGCGGAGCGAGTGCGGATCAACCCTGGCAGCGCGCCCGCAGGCGTGCAGTGGACGGGCCGATACGCGCGGCTACGGCGCGAGGCCCTCCACCCGCGGCGGCTGGCCCGGTGTTTCGACTACGCGAACCGGCCGCGGACTGGTGGAGCACGCCGGCAACGGCTGCCCGGCATAGTAGCCCAAACCGTAGACGAAATCGTTTTTCAGATGGTCCACGCAAACCTCGCCCGGGTGGCCTTCAATGGCGCGCCAAACCGGACGCGCCGAAGCCAGGCGGTCGGCTTGCGGCAAATCCGCCCATTTCACATACACCGCGCCCGCCGTCGCGCCCAGCGCTACGATTGCCGTGGCTGCCAGCCGCCGTCGCGGCGCCAGAAACCACACCGGCAGGGCCACCGCCAGCGGCAACAGCCACGACCAGTGAAACGCCGGATGCGGTGCGCGCCGCAGACCTTCGGCCAGCGCCGCCGGAATCAGCGGCACGGCCAGGGGCAGCACCACCAGCAGCAGAGCGCAGGCCACCAGCCACCCGCGCACCCGCTGCGTCTCCGCCAGCCGGATCCCCATCAGCGCCGCCAGCGGAGGGCATAGCGGCAGCAGGTAACCGGGCAGTTTATTCACCGAAAGCGAAAAGAAAAGCAGCCCGAACCCCGCCCACACCAGCAGAAAGACGCGCCGCCGATCGCCCCAGCCGGAGCGCCCGGCGAGCAGGCCGGCCAGCGGCGTCCACGGCAGCAGCAGTCCCGCCAGCACCGGCAGGTAATACCACCACGGCTGCGGATGTCCCAAGGCGCTGGTGGCGAACCGGCCGAACTGGTGCTCCCAGGCCACCTTCACGAACGCCATGCCGTTGTACGCGAAGCAGGCCACGTACCACGGCAGGGCCACCAGCGCAAACAGCCCCACCACGCGCGGCCGTAGCAGATCTCCCAGGCTGCGCCAGCGAATCCCCAGCGGGGCCGCCAGCACGGCCGCCACGGCGTACTTGCCCAGCATGGCCACTCCCAGCAGCGCCGCGGTCAGCGGCAGCCACCGGCGGTCGCCGCGGCCGATCCAGGGCAGCGCCAGCAGCATGCCCGCGGAAAACGTCGCCGCCAGCGGGAGGTCGGTGACCCCCGCGTAGCCAAAGCCCACCCAAGCCGCGCAGGTTCCCAGAATCCAGGTGGCCATGGAGGCCGCCAGGCAGCCGAACTCGCGGTTGAGAATCCACCAGTAGAGCGCCAGAAAGGCCACGGCCAGCAGCGCCACCGGCAGCCGCACGGCCAGCTCCGGACCCCATCCCAGGCGGAAGCCCACGGCGCTCATCCAGTAGAGCAGGGGCGATTTCTCAAACCACGGCAGGCCCCACAGCCGCGGCGTCACCCAGTCGCCGGTGCGCGCCATGGCCCGTGCAATGGCGGCGTAGCGCGGCTCATCGGGACCCATCAGCCCCGCCGTGCTGAGTCCTTGAAAATACAGCACGTAAGCCGCGACGGGCGCCACCCAAAGCCATCGCGGGACTTTTCGAGGCATTTCTCTCATTATCATATAGTGGTGGAAGTCGCCTTTCTCCCCGTGACGGCCGCCGGCGTGGATCGCGCGTTGGCCATGATGGCCAAGCTCTATTCCGGCAACCTGCGTTTTGAGGCCGCGCAAGCCCGCTCGGCCATCCAGTGGCTGATCGACAACGATTCCTGCGGCGCTGCCTGGTTCATCGAATCCGGCGGCCAGACCGCCGGCTACCTGGTGCTGACCATCGGCTACAGCCTGGAATTTCACGGACGCTACGGTCTGCTCGACGAGCTGTTCGTGGAAGAAGCCTTCCGCGGCCAGGGCATCGGCGCCCAAGCCTTGGCCTTCGCCGAGCAGGTGTGCCGTCTGCGCGGCCTGCGGGCGCTGCGCCTGGAAGTCGGCCGCACCAACCCCCGTGCGCAAGCCCTCTACGCGCGCACCGGTTTCCAGGCCCACGACCGCGACCTGATGACCAAGTGGCTGTAGGGGAAGCCGCGGAGAAAACGCGGAGAAAACCATTCCTCTTCTTCTCTGTCTCTTCTCCGCGATTCCTCAGCGTCTCCGCGTCTCCGCGTCGAATGGGCCCCGCGCCCGACTCTGCCCCGTCGGGGTTTCCTCGTCCCAGGAACCTCGATAGCAGTCGATGCGTGTGCTCTGGGGTGGACCCCACCTCCCATCACTGCCCATAAGCGACAATAAGACCGAGGAACCCCGATGCTGCTCGAAATCGCCAAACTCCCCACCGCCGAGAATTCCGCCATCCACCTCCACCCCACCGACAACGTGGCCGTCGCGCGCGTGCCGCTGGCCCAGGGAGCTGAGTTGCGCATCGATGGCGTCCGCCTGGAGACCCGCGATGCCATTCCGGCCGGGCACAAAGTGGCGCTCCGCGAAATTCAGCCGGGCGAGATGGTGCTGCGCTACGGCCAGGCCATCGGGCGCGCCCGCCGGCTCATCCTTCCCGGCCAGCACGTGCACACGCACAACCTCTCGTTCGAGGAACTGCATCTGGAGTACGAATTCCCGGCCACCGAAACCCTTCCGCCGGCGCCGCGCGCGGACGGCCCCACTTTTCTCGGCTATCTCCGGCCCGATGGCCGCGTGGGCACCCGCAATTACATTGCAGTGGTCGCCGCCAGCAACTGCGCTGCCCACACCGCCGAGTCCATCGCCCGCAGCCATCAGGGAGAACCGCTCCCCGAAAACGTGGATGGCGTGGTTTCGTTCCCGCACGGCGAAGGCTGCGGCCACTCGATGGGGCCGGATGTGGACCAGCTCCGCCGCACTCTGGGCGGCGTCCTGGCGCACCCCAATGTCTCGGCGGCCATTATTCTCGGGCTGGGCTGCGAGGTCAACCAGATCGAGCACTACCTGGGCGGCTCTGCGCCGGAGGGCGGACGCCTCGCCGGCCTCACTTTGCAATCGAGCGGCGGCACCGAAGGCGCCATCACCGCCGCCCGCCGCCAGATCGGCCAATTTCTGGAGCGCGCCGCCGAAGAGCGCCGCGTGCCCGCGCCTGCCTCCAAAATCGTGCTGGGCCTCAACTGCGGCGGCTCGGATTCCTTTTCGGGCATCACCGCCAACCCCGCCCTGGGCTATTGCTCCGACCTGCTGAGCGAGCTGGGCGGTACCCCGGTACTGGCCGAAACCCCCGAGATCTTTGGCGCCGAGCACCTCCTGGTGAAGCGCGCCCGCAACCGGCAAGTGGCCGAAAAATTATTGACTTGCATCCGGGAGTACAAGCGATACTTGAACCGCTTCGAAGGCTCCTCCTTCGATGACAACCCAAGCCCCGGTAATAAGGCCGGCGGCTTGACCAATATCCTCGAAAAGTCTCTCGGCGCCGTCGCCAAAGGCGGCACCTCCCCGCTCATCGCGGTCTACCAATATGCTGAGCGCATCACCACCCCCGGTTTCGCCTTCATGAATACGCCTGGCTACGACCCAGTCTCGCTGTCCGGTCTGGCGGCCGGCGGCTGCAACCTCATTGCCTTCACTACCGGACGCGGCAGCGCCATTGGTTTCCCCACCATTCCGGTGCTCAAAATCTCCACCAACAGCGACACCTACCGCCGTATGACCGGCAACATGGACATCAACGCCGGCCGCATCGCCGAGGGCGAACGTACCGTCCGCGAGGTCGGCCGCGAAATCTTCGACCGCCTGCTCGAAGTGGCCTCCGGCAGCCGCACTGCGGCCGAGCGCCTCGGACACCAGGAATTCGTGCCCTGGCGCATCGGCCCGGTCATGTGAGCGGCGCCGCATCCTCTACCGTCACCGGGGATGCCAGCCGAACACCAGGTAGAGCACCGCCGCCGCGGTTAGCACTAGCACGCCGAAAGCCAGCCGCTGCATCTTCACTGCCCGCACGCCCCTACTGTACCGTCAGATTGACCGCATTGGAAATCTGGCCGCTGGGGTTTCCCACGGTCACACTATAGGTGCGCGCGAAGGCGCCCACGTTCACCGGCATGGTGAGCTGCGAACTGCTCACGAACTGGATCGCCGATCCTGGCACGGTGATCACCACGCCGCCGGAGGTCAGTTTGACCGTCAGCCCGCTGCCGCTCTGAAAGCCGGCGCCGTTGACGGTTAGCGTCTGGGCCGCCGCCGACTTGGTCATCGGATTGGGCGCCAGGGAGGTAATTGCCGGCACTGCGGCCGGGGCCGTCACCGTAAGGCTGGCCGTGTTGGAAACCACCCCGCTGGGGTTCCCCACCTGCACCGACCAGGTCTGCGCCGTGGTTCCCACGTTGACCTGCGCCAGAATCTGGGTAGCGCTCTTCACCGAAATCTGCGATGCCGGCAAGGTCACCGTGGTTCCTCCTCCGCTTAGCACCACCTTCCACCCCGTTGTTGCCGTAAAGCCCGTTCCGTTGATCGTCAGGATCTGGTAGGCATTGGACCCGGTCATGGGATTGGGGCTGAGTGATGTAATCGCGGGCGCGGCGGGCGCCGTTACCTGCAAGACCGCCCCGTTGGAAGCCTGCCCGTTGGGATTCACCACCGTGACGGTCCAGTTCTGGGCTGCCGTTCCGGGGCTCACCACCACCAGGATCTGGGTTGCGCTCGCGCTGATGATCTGGGTGCCCTGGTAAGTTGCGCTGGTCGATCCGCTGGTCAGCACCACCTTCATTCCCGTTCCCGCAGTGAAACCCGTACCCGCGATGGTGAGGGTCGCGGTGGATGCCGACCCGGTCATCGGATTCGGGCTCAGCGAGGTAATCGTGGGCGCCGCCGCCGGCGCCACCACCTGCAAGACCATGCCGTTGGAGGCCTTCCCGTTCGGATTCACCACCGAAACCGTCCAGTTCTGGGCGGCCGTGCCTGGGCTCACCGCTACCTGAATCTGGGTAGCGCCGGCGCTGGTGATCTGCGCGCCCTGGTAAGTCGTGGTGGTCGAGCCGCTGGTCAGCACCACCATCAGTCCCGTTCCCGCCGTAAAGCCGGCGCCGGTGATCGTCAGGGTTTGGGTGGACGAGGAACCCGTCATCGGGTTGGGACTCAGGGTGGTAATCGTGGGCCCGGTTGCCACCGGCGTGGCTCCCCAGTTGAGGGCCAGTTCGTAAGCATCCACCGATCCCCAGCCGCTAGCCAGATCGTACCCGGCGCCCGCCGCGTAGCCGTTCATCTTCCCCGGGCTGGTGGCCGATTGCGCCGCCGAACAATTGGGCGATCCGCCTGTGCACGGCACTTCGTTATTCCCGGTGGTCACATCGTGATACACCGAGGGCGCCTTGGCCGCCAGCGGGTAAAAGCGGGCATTCGGATTGCCGTTGCGCCCGCCGGAATACTGATCGACCATCGCCAGGATCCCGGCGAAGGACGGCGAGGAAGCCGAAGTGCCGCCCACCAGGTATAAGCTGCCCTCCTGCACAATCAGATAGCCGTCGTGGCCCGCCGCGCTCAAAGCCACGTCTGGCAGGTAGCGGTGATGCGTGGTGGCCGCCGGGTCTACCGTGGGCACTCCCGTGCCGGTTTGCCAGGTGGGTGTCGCGTACAGCGTGCTCACCCCGCCGGCCCCCGCCCACAAGCCGTTGGCCGCCGCCCCGGCGGTGGTGTAACTGCTCTCGTTCCAAACCACTTCGGGGATGTAGCTCTTGGCCGACGCCTCCTGCGTGTTGTTCGAGCTGTTCCAGTAAACGGAAGCGGTCGGGTCATTGAATTCGGTGCCGCCCACTGCCACGTTGTAGGGCGTTGAAGCCAGCCCGCTCACCGCGAAGCCATGACTGGCCGGGGCGGTGGAATTGGTGCTGCCGCTGGACGATTCGGGCGCGTCGCACCCCGCCGAGCCGCTGTCGCCGGCGGCCACAAACACCGAGATCCCCTGCGCCGCCGCCTGCTGCCACAGGCTGTTGTAAAAGGCATTGCCGGCCCCCATTTCGGCTTCGCACTCGCCAAAGCTGACGCTAATCGCGCTCGCCAGGTTGTTATTCACCAAGTAACTGCTGGAAAGGTCGATGCCATCGGTGGCCGCCGTGCTGGCGCTCACCACAAAGGCCACCGTAGCTCCTTTGGCTACTGCCCCGGACCATTCCACATCCAGGTCCGCCTCAGTCTCCTCGGCGGAGCTGATGATGCCCGGGTCGGTGCCGTTGACAATCACCTGCGGCGCCTTGGCCGGGAGGCCGAATTGCGTGCGGAACGAAGCCACGTCGGTCAGCTTCAGATTGGTGCGCCCGGCGATGCCGATGGTCTGGCCGGTACCGTCGAAGCCGTTGTTCCAAAGCCCGGCCACGTCATAGATGGTGGCGAAATCGTAGGGTGACAGGGCGTGCCCGCCTCCGGTCAGGTCGGTAATGGGCAGGTAATGGCCGCCCGATTCGCCCGGCCCGCGGCTGATCACGCGATACATCGGGCGCCGCGGAAAATTGTTCAGCGAAACCACCCCCGCGATTACCGGCCGGAGGGCCTGCGGAATGGCCAGTTCCGTGGCATTGGCAACCCGCCGCTCACCGGCCACCTGAAACTCATGGATTTCGGTGTGGAAGGTCTGCTCCACCTGCCGCGCCGTGCCTCCGAACTCGATCGTCCGCCGGCCCGACGCGACCGCCGTCACTTGCAGCCCCTGGCTGGCCAGCCACGCCGTGATGGTCTGCAAATCCGCATCCGAGACGCCAAACCGCTCGCCGAACTGCTCCGGCGTCAGCCACTGGTGGTATTCTGCCGCGCCCGGGTCTTGTTGCGCGACCAGCAAGGCTTCGAGTTCCGCCTCCTGTTCCGCGGATGCTGAAAGATACAACAGTGCCCGCTCGATCGGCAGATCAGCCCTCACCCGGCCCAAATCCACGGCGCCCGCCACCAGCGGGTGTACCGAGCCGGCCAGAAGGACCAGCGCCCGTTCGTCAACAGCTTGCGTGATTCGCGACGAGACTTGGGCGCTAAGCGAGCCGGTCCACGTCCAGAAAAGGAACAGGATCAGGCCGCGGCCGGTCAGCCGGGCCCAATTGCGTTGCAACATCGATACGCCTCCGGAGCCTGGGCCCGGAAGGACGTCCGGGCCGTCTTGGTGTGAGCGATGCACTCAACTCACTCGTATCGCCCAAAACGGCGGCGCCTTGAGGCAGAAAAGCGGAATTTGCTGGTGAGGCTGCGGGTGCTCTATGGATCTTTGCTGGGCGGCATCCCGGAATGTACTGCGGTTTCCACAACGTGCAGGAGGGCCATGCTTCCGTCATCGGGAGTAATGGTTACCCACCAGGTATTCTGCAGGTTTTGAAGGTGCTTCACTTTCCAGTGCGATTCCGCGACTGCGGTGGTCAGCCGCCCGCGCTGTTCATCCGTCAACCCGTAAATGCCCACCAGGCCCAGGTCGTCGAGCCAGGACTGCAATGCGTGGTTCACCGACAGGGCGATGATTTGAGTGGCGCAGGCGGTGCCTTCGAAATCCATTACGATCGTGTATATCCGCCGGATAATCGCTGGTTGGAAAAAGTCTTCCGGACTTCCATACGCTTCGTCGCTCATGCTTTTAGAACTCCGCCTTTGCGCTCGATGGCCCGCGGCCCCCATTGGCCCGGCACGAAGAAATCCTGCCACACCAGCTGGCACTCGTCGATCATGGCCAGCCCGTGCTCCGACCGCGTGAGGTTCTCCGGGCCGCTGTTGTTCGACCCGAAACTGAACTTGCACCCAGCCGCCTTGGCCATCCGGACAAAGCTCGCGCTGGGCAGCTTGTAGCGGTTGTTCAGCTCGATGGCCACCTGGTTGCGCACGGCCGCCTCGATCACCCGCTGCCGCCGCGCCTCGGTCCACAGGCTCTCGTAATCTTTCACAAGCTGATCCGGCAGGTAGGTCGGGTTGGCGTAGATATCGATCGGTTCGCGCTCCAGAATCCCCACCGTGCGGTCCACCAGCGTTTCCATGAATTCCTGCGCATCCGGAATGGTGCCCACCTCGTCGGCCAGCCACGTGCGCATGCGCTTGCCGCGGTTGTCGGTCCAGGTCATGGAATCGCTGAATACATAATCGAACCGCGCCACGGCGCGCCGCGAGAACATCCCCGTCCACTCGCGCCCCTCGGCCTGCATGGCGATAAAGCATGGCTTGCCCTGGAGGCTGTCCACGTATTTGGCGAGCGCCTCGTCAGTTGGCGCCGGCTGCCCCAACCCGGCGTTGATGGCGATCCCGTACATGATGCCGTCGCGCCGCGAGCGGTCCAGCATCTGGTCTACCGTGAGGGTACCCTTGATGTGCGTGTGGTAATCCACCATCGGGATGTTGCGCCGCCCGTCGTCGATAATCTTGCGAAACAAGGCATCGGCCACCGGCGCCGGTCCGCCCGGCGTGGCGGTGTGATCGGGCAGTGGCCGTACCCGCACGCTGCGGTACAGCACGCGCGATCCCTGGTTGTGGCATTGCAGCGCGAAAGTGCCGTGGTCCAGGAAGCGTCCGTGCTCCGGCCCGTCCGGAATCACCGGCGGAGTGGGTTCGGTATAATCCACCAGCAGCATGCCGTTCTGGCGGATCTGCACGTTCTTGCCGCGCACGGCCACCGCCAGCCTGAACCACTGGTTATCCGCCGCGAACGGTTTATAGATGTTGCGCAGCCCGTATAGCGATCCGCCCATCTTGTGTTCGCGGTAGGCGCCCTCGCCCACGTAGCTGTTATCCACCTGCACTTCGAAGCCTTTGATGGGGAATCCGCTCTCCTGGTAGGCCGTGTGGAAGTACACCCCGGAATTGCATCCGGGCCGCGTCATCAGCTCCACTTCCAGCTCGAAATTGCGAAAGTCGGCGCCGTGAAAGGGCCCGTTGTAAAACAGGTGCGAGCGCTTGCCATCGGCGGCCAGAGCGCCATCCGCCACCTTCCACGACTCCCGATTCTCGCTGGGCCGCCAGCCGTCCAGGCTGTGTCCATCAAACAATTCCGTCCAGCCGTTCTCCGCGGCCGGTACGGCCAGCACCGCCAGAGTTCCAGCGAACCCCCGGCGGGTCAGTTGATATGCCACTGTTTCAGCATACTGTACTGCATGCTGTGCGTGCGGTGCAGACGCCAAGCCGACGCGGAAGCTGCCTGGGCCGCCTGTTTAGCGCTTGCCCTCTTCAAGGCGCTGGAGCCGCTCGGAGTGCACTCTGGCGATGAACGCGAGGTTGGCCACGGTATCGTTGTTGCGGGTGGTGGCCTCCAGGATCTGGGCGATTATGGCGTCGTGTTTCTGGACGTCGCCCGTGAGCTGGTCCACCTTGCTGGTGAGTTGGTCCACCTTGGCGCCGAGTTCCTTCAGGCCGGTTTGGAGTTCGCGCACGTCGACGGTGAGGACCTCCAGGCTTTGCGCCAGTGCTTCATGGCGCTCGGCGAGCCGGTCGATGCGTTCTTCGAAGTTCATGCTGATCTCCATTGTAGACTCTGAGGGCTGAGTTGTCCGGTCCGATATATAATCAACTCGAATCACTAAGCCGAAATGGCACTACGCCGCCCCGGCCGAGGAGACAAACCAAGTGAAGCATCCTATTCCGATGGCAGCCCTGGCGCTAGCCGCCCTGATTCCGCTCTCGGCCCAGGCCCCGGCGGGCTGGAAGATGCGCGTCGATCACAGCTCCTCAGCGTCCGACCCCGACGCCGCCGGCGATATCCAATTCGTCACCATGGGGTCGGGTTTCCACGCCACCAATCCGCAGGCTGCCGTTTACTGGAACCCTGCCAACACCGCCTCCGGCACGTACACGCTGAAAGGCACCTTCACCCTGATGAAACCCAGCGGCCACACCAATTACTACGGCCTGGTGTTTGGCGGCAACGCTCTGGATGGCCCCGAGCAGAGTTATCTGTATTTCGTGGTGGCGCAGAACGGAACCTGGCTGCTCAAGAGCCGCAACGGCAACGCCACCCCCATCGTCGCGCCGAAGACCCCCAATGACGCGGTGAAGAAACCCGATGCCAGCGGAAAATCCACCAACGAACTGGAAGTGCGCGTGGGCGCCGAAAAGGTGGATTTCGTGGTCAATGGCACCGTGGTTCACTCCGAACCCAGGACCGGAGCGATGGCCAAGACCGACGGCATCTACGGAATCCGCATCAACCACCTGCTGGAAGTTCAGGTGGATGGCTTCGGCGTAACCAGGTAGGTACCCGCTCTTGGGACCGCCGGAAATTCCGGAAGCCTCAGGTCCGCCGCTCACTCCCGGCAGGCCGAAAGAATCCCCAGCAGGCAGGCGATATCTTCTTCGCTCAGCAGGCCGTCCTTGCAAAAGCGGGCATTGCACTTGTCGATGTGCATGCAATCAAATAGAGCCACGAAACTAATCATGAAGACAATCGAAAACAACGCGCAGTAGTGCGACATCCCTTTGCTCCCATTCCGGTATGCGGGCAGGCACCGGCAGATACGAAGAACTGCCGGCATCTTCTCCGTCCTGGATCCGCCCCTCCGAATGGGTTCGTCCCCAGAACGGATTATGAGGGAATTGTGGCCCACTCCGGCGGGTGCTTTCTACGCTGAGATTGGTTATGGAACGAAAGACTTAGTAGATGGGTTACCTTGCCAGATCGAAGCGTTTTGAGGGGCGCCCCCAGGTCCGTGACCGGAGCCATCGGAGCGCCCCGAGCCGCTATCTCTTAGTCGCTGGCGCGGCCTTCTTCACCGCCGGGGCGGGGGCGGCAGGAAAAATCACGATCGCCGATTTGACGCTGTCCAGCTTGGGGAAGTCCTTGTCCAGATAGGGCTTACCGAGTTTCCCGGCCAGCGCCTGGCTGGGCCCGCGCCCGCCCATTTCCTTGATCTCCCCGTAGCCGCTATAAAGCCCGTCCACGATCTCCATGCCCTCGGTCACCGCGCCGAAGGCTGCAAAGCCCTGGCTGTCCAGCATGGTGTTGTCCCGCAAATTGATAAACAACTGGGTGGTACGGGAATTGGGACCGGAGGTGGCGAAGACCAGCGTGCCCCTCTTGTTACTTTGTTTTACCGGATCGTCCTTTATGGGTGCTTTGTCCCACGCGGAGTTCACCGACGGGTTGGCTGCCATTCCAAACTGCACGATGAAACCGGGGGAGATGCGGTAAAAGGACGATTCGTTCAGGTACCGGCTGCGCACCATGTTGTAGAAGCGGTCCGCCCCCAAAGGGGCCCACGCGCGGTTCACTTCCACGGTGAAATCACCGTGTGTGGTGGCGAATCTGACGCGATAAACGGGCGGCGCAACGGCTCGAAAGCCATACGGGTTCAAGAGCGGATTGGCCCGCGGCGCCGGCTTGTGCACCGTCTTGGCCGGCGGCGTCTGAGCCAGGGCCGCGGCGGCGGAAACGATCAGGGTTAGCAATACTTTCATCGGGCCCATTTTAATCAATGTACGCTGGCATACGCATCCCCGCCTGGTTGGTTGGCGCTTAGGGAATTTCCCGGAGGCTCGCGCCGGCGATGCCGCCAGCGTTCTAAATACACTCCTCCCAGGTGGTGCCAGTAAATTCTTACAATGGAAAAGCTTACCTTGTCACGCGTAGCCACCATGGTGTATATTGGAAATCGATGCCGCAAGGGTTCTCCAATCGCTTTACCGGCCGGTTCTGGTTTTACCGCCAGATCCGGTGAGGGGCGTTGGTCCGAACTGCTTCGCAGAGCTTTCTTCTGATCGCCCACTCGCCGGAGTGGGCTTTTTTATTGTTCGGAGGTTATAACGAATGATCATATCAATGCGCCCGCACGCCACCCGGGAGGAAATCGAGCACGTTTGCGAGCGGGTCCGCGAATTCGGCTACAAGGTGCACTCGATCGAAGGCGAAGAACGGGTAGTGATTGGAGTGGTGGGGGTGGGCGACGTCACCGCCTGCCTGGAATCGCTCGAAGCTACTCCCGGCGTCGAAAGCGCCATGCGCATCTCGGCGCCTTACAAATTCGTCAGCCGCGAATTCAAGCGCGAGCCCTCCGCCATCAAGGTCAACGGAGTGGCGGTCGGCGCCGGCGAGTTCATCGTGATTGCCGGCCCATGCTCGGTGGAGAGCGAAAAGCAGATCATGGAAACCGCCCAGGGTGTGGCGGCGGCGGGCGCCCACATGTTGCGCGGCGGCGCCTTTAAGCCGCGTACGTCGCCCTACGATTTCCAGGGCCTGGAACTGGAGGGCCTCAAGCTCCTGCGCAAAGCCCGTAACGCCACCGGCCTGGGCATCATCACCGAAATCATGAGCGACCGCGACGTCGAAATGGTGGCCGAATATGCCGACTGCATGCAGGTGGGCGCGCGCAATATGCAGAATTTCGCGCTGCTGAAATCGCTGGGCGGCTGCGGGCGCCCGGTGCTGCTCAAACGCGGCATGAGTTCTAACATCAAAGAGTTGCTCATGTCGGCCGAGTACATTGTGGCCCATGGCAACCCCAACGTGATTCTGTGCGAGCGCGGCATTCGCACCTTTGAAACCGCCACGCGCAACACTTGTGACATCTCCGCCATTCCGGTGCTCAACGAGTTGACGCATCTGCCGGTGGTGCTCGACCCGAGCCACGCCACCGGTAAACGCAGCCTGGTTCCGGCCCTGGCGCGCGCGGGGGTGGCGATTGGCGCCGACGGGCTGATCGTGGAGGTTCATCCCTGCCCCGAAAAGGCCGTCAGCGATGGCGCCCAATCACTGACCCTGCCCGGTTTCGAGCAGTTGATGCACGACCTGGAACCGTACGTCGCCTTGTGGAAGCAGGCGCGCCCGTCACGCAACTCCCGCCAGGCCGCGCACGCCGAAACGGTGGCTGTGTAATACTGCTGGTGTGACCCCCAAGAACCGCGCTTGGCTGCTTTTGCTGGTGGTGGCCGTGATCTGCGGCAGTTCGGTGTGGGGAGTGGTGTGGTACCGTTCGCGGCCCCTCTCGCTTCCCGCCATGATGAAGCGGCTTCCCACTCAGGGCGCGCCGCTGCTCTACATCGATTTCGCGGGCCTGCGGCAAGCCGGGATTCTGCAATTGCTCGACGGCTCCCAGGCCTCCGAGGACCCCGAGTACCTGACCTTTGTGCGCAAAACCCGCTTCGATTATCGCCAGGACCTGGATTCCGCCCTGGTGGCGTTCGCCCCCACCGGCACCTACATGCTGGTGAAGGGGCGCTTCGATTGGAACAGCCTGCGGGCCTACGCTCAGACTTCCGGCGGAACGTGCGCCTATTCGCTATGCCGCGTGCCGGGCAGCAGCGAGACGCACCGCATCTCCTTCCTGCCTCTGCAGGACAATCTGATGGCGGTTGCAGTGAGCGCGGATGAGACGGCTGCAACCGACGTGACCACGTCGGCCAGCGGCCCCAATCCCGAGCCGCCCAGCGGATTGGTGTGGCTCAAAATTCCCGGTTCGTGGCTGCGCCTGCGGCCCGGATTGCCGGATGGCACCCAGATGTTCGCGCACTCCGTGGAGCAGGCGGATTCGATTACGCTATCCTTCGCGCCCGAGTCCGGACATCTGAGCGGACGGCTGGTGGTACGTTGTGCCAGCGACCACGAAGCCGCCGAGGTCTCCGCCCAACTCATCCTCGCCACCGCCAGGCTGCGCGAGGCCATTCTGCGCGAAAACCACGTCCCCAATCCAGCCGATTTGAGCGGCCCTCTGTCGAGCGGTTCCTTCCGCAGCGAGGGCAATCGCGTTTTAGGCAACTGGACCTTCGAGCCGGCGTTCATACACAACATCCTCGGCGGGGGAAACTGAGGCTGCGAGCTCCGTCGGTGCCGGCTTCCCCGCAGAACACAGCCATCGACTGCTGTCGATGTTCGTGGGGCGAGCAAACTCCCGACAGGCCGGAGGCCGGCGCGGGGCCCATTCGACGCGGAGGGATCCCTCTGGGCCCGGAGACGGGGAGGAATCCCGCATGGCCTGGGGGCCCTCCGCAGGCGATGAAAGGCCGCACCAGGTACATATCGTCGAATCTCCATCGACTTGGGGAGGTTGCCGGAGGCGGCGTCGTTCATGCGAGGACTGCCTCCTCGCGGAGGAAGACCGGAATCCGAGTCAATCTGAGGCTGATTCCACGCCTCGTTTCGCAGTCCGCGTCCCCTACAGCGGCGTCGCCGGGCGCGTATCCGACCCGAGGTAGATGGGCGGGTGGATGGATTGCGAGGGGGGCGGGGTCAACAGGTGCGGGCGCATCAGAATCAGAACCTCTTGGGTATCGATGTCCTTCTCATGGGTGCTGGTCAGAGGGCCCAGGAAAGGGATCTGGGAGAGCCCCGCCAGGCCCGATATGGTGCGGGCGTCGCTGGCGTTCAGCAGCCCCGCCACCATGGCCCATTCTCCCATCCGCAATTCCGGCTTGCTCTTCAATACCTGGCTGCCGATAACCGGTATTCCGTTTAAGCTCGACCCGGCCAGAACCTTGTATTCGGCGTCGATGTCCATGGTTACATTGTCCAGGTCGTGCAAGGTCGGGGTCACCTTCAGAGTCAGACCCAGATCTTCAAACGTAAACGAGGGCGTCGGGACATAGCCGGTGTTGGTGGTGCCCGCCGTAGCGGCGCCCGAGGTTCCGAAATAACCCGAGGTCAGAATCGGATAGCGCTGGCCCATGTGCAGCGAGGCCGGCTGTCCATCGAGCGCGCGCAGCTCGGTGGAGAACAGAACCTTGCCCGAATTCTTGGTCATCTGCGCCACCAGCGACGGCATGGCGATGCCGATCCCGATCAACGTCTTACCGCCCCCAAAGCCCAGCAGCCCGGCAATCCCGCTGGGACTCGTGATGGTATTATTCAACCACGTGGTCACCGGCAAAAGCGAAAGCATGCTGGGAAAATCGACTCCGTAGGTGATCGTGTCATCCCGGCTCACGGTGAGAAACTCCAGGTCGATCATCAGTTGCGCGGTGGGGTTGATGAGCTGCTCAAACAGCGCCTGCGCGGGAATCACTTTGGAGATTTTATCGCGGATGATGACGGTGTTGTCGCGCGTATCGAAAGCCACTTTCTCCAGCCCCATGCTCTGCTGTACGCAAGCCACCAGGGCCTGAAAGTCCTTGGTATTGCTGGTCTCGGGCAGGCGGATCTCGACGGCCTCCACCGGCTCCAGTTCGTTGCGCTTGGGCGGCGTGTCCTTGACCACCATGAACAGCTTTTCGGTCAGCGGGACGATAAACGTGCCCGTGGCAGCCTCCAGCGCGCGCATGGCCACCCGGTATTCCACGGACTTCAGTTCGAAGTGAATCGCCTTAGTCGGCTGATAGTCGGCGTCGAAAATGCAATTCAGGCCATAAGTGTGGGCCACGTCCTCCCAGAGCTTTTTGGAATCGCCGCGCATGTCGAAATCGCGCGTCTGCGGGCCGGCGTGCACCAGGTCGGGCGGCGGCAGCAGGCTCCGCACGTCCATCTCGTCCTGGGCGGTGGGCGCATCGAAATGAACCGGCGGCGTCTCCGGTTCCAGCGCGGCGCTCTCGGCCGACCGGCTGGGCACCGGCTTGGCTTGCATGAGCGCCCGCGACTGCACCGCCTGGCCGCGCAGCCAGTAGGTCTTGTTCTGGGGCTCCATAGCGGAGGCCTCCATATACAGCATGTAGGCTTCCGCCATATGGCCGGCCTTCTCCGCTGCCCGGCCCTCCTCGTAAAGTTCCCACGCCGAAGGTCCGTCGTCCTGCGCCATTGACAGGCCCACCAGGGTAAGGGCGCAAATGGCGACACTTATCCGCACACTGAATTGACGCCCCGAAGCCCCCGGCCGTGCAGCCGATTTGGTTGTGCGAACCTGATGAAGAGGAAAGATATGACAGCATTCCGGCACCTCTTGGAAAGGGACCCCATGGTCGTGGTCTGGCCAGCGGTGATCTTTGTCGTCATCATGCTGGCGGGCTGGGCAGTACGCCGTTTGGTGCTACGGGTCTTGGAGGCCTGGACGCGGCGCACCAGGAGCCGCCCTGGCCGGATCCTCACCGAGGCCATCAGGGCGCCGTTTCTGATCTGGACGGCCATCCTGGCTCTGCACATCGCCCTGCAATCTTCGGAGCTGCCGGCCCGATTCACCGACTGGAGCGCCAAAACCCTGCTGGTGTTGTGGATCATCTCCCTCACCCTGATCTGCATGCGCATCGCCGGAGACCTGGTGCGCCATTTTGGCGACCAGGTGCAGGGGGCCCTGCCGGTGACCACGCTTACCCAGAACCTGGCACAACTGTCCGTCATGCTTCTGGGAATCGTGCTGCTGCTTCAGGAATTCGGCGTAAAAATCACCCCGATTCTGACGGCCTTAGGCGTTGGCGGCCTGGCCGTCGCCCTGGCCTTGCAGGACACCTTGTCGAATCTCTTCGCCGGATTCTATGTGGCGGTCGGCGGCCAGATCCGGCTGGGCGACTACATCCGGCTGGCCAGCGGCGAAGAGGGTTACGTCGCCGATATTGCCTGGCGCAGCACCATGGTGCGCGCTTCCTCCAACAACCTCATTATCATTCCCAATGCCAAGCTGTCGCAGGCGATCGTCACCAATTACCATCTGCCGGACAAACGCATGGGCGTCAGCCTGCAAGTGAATGTGGCCTTTGAAAGCGACGTAGAGCAGGTGGAACGGATTCTACTTGAGGAAGCTACCGAGGGCGCCCGGCATATAGACGGTATGGTGTCCGATTCGCCGCCGTCGGTGTTACTCGACCCGGGCTTCGGAGATTTCTCCCTGGGCTTCTCGCTGAATTACCAGGTAGCCGAATTTAACTACCAGGGAGCCGTCCGGGCGGCCCTGCGCAAGCGTATCCTCAAACGCTTCCAGCAGGAAGGCATCCGGCTGCCGTACCCCGTCCGCAAGGTGTACTGGCATCGAGAGGCCGCTAATGGCCGGGAGCCGGGAATCGCCCGGCAGGAGCCGGCATTGCACGCTCCACCGCGCGCCAGGCCGGAACCGGAGCCGAAGTATAACCTGCCGCCCGGCGCCGCCGCGGTTTGAAATGGGGCGAGCAATACGGCCGCCCGCTATGTTACAAACTTGGCATTCCGGTAAAGGGAAATCCGGCTGTAAGAAGCCGTCTAACTGGGCGGCAGAGCTTCGCGCTCACGCCACCCCTATATTTTGTCATCAGGCGCACGTTTTTGTATAATTTGCGATTTGCCCACGGCAGCGGCCCGTGCTATAGTTGGAGCGCGTTTGATAGCTTCCGCGAGTCCGGCTGAGAGTATCTTGAGCGACGGCACCGTCGAACCGCTTCTGTCGTCTCCCCCGATGAGCCCGCTTTCAAATTGTCTGGAGGATTGTTGTGAAGAACATTTTCGTGGGCAACCTCGATTTCAATGCAACTGAGGAATCTGTCCGAAGTTTGTTTGAACGTTACGGCGCCGTGAATAGCGCCAGGATCATGACGGATCGGGACACCGGGCGTTCGCGCGGGTTTGCCTTCGTCGAAATGGAAAATGAAACAGAAGCGGATCAGGCGATCTCGGCCCTCAACGGCTACACCCTGGATGGCCGTGCGCTGAACGTGAATGAAGCCCGTCCCAAACCCGACCGCGGCTTCGGCGGCGGCGGCGGTGGCAACCGCTTCGGCGGCGGCGGTGGTCGGCCGGGAGGCGGCGGCGGTGGACGCCGGCCGGGCGGCGGTGGTGGCGGCGGCGGCCGCCGGGAACCGCGCTGGTAAGAAAATCAGAAAAGGAATAGCGGGGACGGCAGACGTCCCCGTTTTTCGTTTTGGCGCCAAGCGCGGCTGGAACGTCGCGGGGTTGCTGAAAAGCGGTCCCCGCAGCCGGAAAGTGGTCGCGGCCGCTCAGCCGCCGTCACCGGAATCGGACACCGCTCGAAGCCGGGAGAAACCCAATCCGCGTGCCGCCGGCCGATGGCCGTCAGCCCCGTGTCCCCCGGAAGTGGGCTGCGCAGCCGGAAAGCGGTCGCGGCCGCTCCGTGGCCATCACCGGAATCGGGCGCCGCACGAAGCCGGCAGAAACCCAATCCGCGTGCCGCCGGCCGATTGCCGTCAGCCCTGCGTCCCGCGGAAGGGGTCTGCGCAGGCGGAAAGCGTCGCGGCCGCTCAGCCGCCGTCACCGGAATCGGTCGCCGCTCGAAGCCGCCAGAAACCCAATCCGTGTGCCGTCGGCCGATGGCCGTCAGCCCCGTGTCCCCCGGAAGCGGTCCGCGCAGCCGGAAAGCGTCGCGGCCGCTCAGCCGCCATCACCGGAATCGGGCGCCGCACGAAGCCGCCAGAAACCCAATCCGCGTGCTGCCGGCCGATGGCCGTCAGCCCCGCGTCCCGTTTTCCAGAAACGCGCGCAACCGGTGGCTGCGGCTGGGATGCCGCAATTTGCGTAGCGCCTTGGCCTCGATCTGGCGGATCCGCTCCCGCGTCACCGCGAAGTTCTGTCCCACTTCCTCCAGCGTGTGCTCGCTGCCATCTTCGAGGCCGAAGCGCATCTTGATGATCTTCTCCTCGCGCGGCGTGAGGGTCTTCAGCACCTGGGCGGTCTGCTCCCGCAGATTCAGGTTGATTACCGCGTCGGATGGCGAAATGCCGCGCTGGTCGACGATGAAATCGCCCAGATGCGATTCTTCCTCCTCGCCGATAGGCGTCTCCAGCGAAATCGGCTCCTGCGCCACGCGTAGCACCTTGCGCACTTTGGAAACCGGCAACTGCATCCGCTTGGCCAGCTCTTCGTTAGTCGGCTCTCGCCCCAGCTCCCGCACCAGCTCGCGCGAAGTCCGCACTAACTTGTTAATGGTTTCGATCATGTGGACCGGGATGCGAATGGTCCGCGCCTGGTCGGCGATGGCCCTGGTGATGGCCTGCCGCACCCACCAGGTGGCGTAAGTGGAAAACTTGTATCCCCGCCGGTATTCGAACTTATCCACCGCTTTCATCAAACCGATGTTGCCTTCCTGAATCAGGTCCAGGAATTGCAAGCCGCGGTTGGTGTAGCGCTTGGCGATGCTCACCACCAGCCGCAGATTGGCCTCGATCAGCTCCTTCTTGGCCATTTCGGCTTCCTGGTGCGACTTGGTGATGATCTCCAGGGTGCGCCGCAGCTCGGCCGCCGAGGCACCGTACTGCTCCTCTAGCTGCTGCAGCCGCTGCGCCACGCTGCGCTGCTCCTTGCGCAGTTCCTTAATGCCATCGGCGCGCCCGCCCTGCCACGCCTCCAGCCTGCGCTGCACCTGGGCGATCTCGCGCTCAAGCGGCTTCAACTGCTCTACCGCGCCCCGCAGCGCGTCGATCAAATGCCGGATGACGGGCGTCTGAAACCGCAGCGTCCGCACCAGCCGCGAGGTCTTCACCATCAGCCGGCCCAACTCGAACAATTGCCGCCGGTACAGCTTGGGCTTCATGCCGCGTGGGATGGCCTGCAGCTTCTGCCGGCACTGCATGGCCTTGCGGTAGTGCCGCGCGATCTCTTCGGCGCACTGGCAGAACTCCTGCTTCTTCTCCTCCACCATTTCATCGGTCAGGATGGGTTCGGAAATCTGCACGATGTCGCGCGCCGAAAGCGTGTCGTGGGCGACTTCCTCGGCCAGCACCAGGATCTCCTGAATGGCCAGTGGCGCCCGCGACAGAGAACGCAGCACGGTCCGCTGGCCGCGTTCGATGCGCCGCGCGATTTCCACTTCGCCGTCGCGCGTGAGCAGCGGCACCGTGCCCATTTCCCGCAGGTACATGCGTACCGGGTCGTTGATTTTTTCACCAACGCCGGCCGGCAGTTCGATATCGAGCGGCTCTTCGCCCTCACCCTCATCGAGCTTCTTTTCGAAATCCTTAGGCTCCTCTAGGATCTCGATTCCCGCCACGTCGAGATTGGACAGAACTTCGTCCAGGCTGGCGCCGGCTGCCATGTCTCCAGGCAGAACGTCGCTCACTTCGTCGTACAGAACGTAGCCTTTCTCTTTGCCCATCTGTACGAGCCGCTGCAGCCCGTCAAGTTTGTCGTCTGTCGCCACTGAAGCCCCGTCACTCCCGGCGGAGAATAATCCAGATCATTGTACACCACGGCGCGGTCCGTCAATAGGCGTCCCGGGCGCCCACCGGCGCCCGCTACTCGCGGTTGCGCGCGGCCCTCTCGATGGCTTGCAATTCGCCGGTCAGGCGCAGCGCCTCCGGCCAGTTGCCGTTTCGCTCCAACTCCCGGATGCGCACTTTCAATTCCGACCGGTGGTGCTGTTCCTCGGAACGGCGGATGCTGGCGATGGCGGCCAGCACGTCCTCGCGCGAGCTCTCCCCATCTCCTGCTAACACCGCCTCGGCCAGCAGGTTCTGGTCGGCCTCCTCCAGGCGCGCGTGGACTTCTTCGAAGCGCACTTCGGCGCCCGCCTCTGCCATGCCGAAGATGGCTTGAAAAATCCGGCGCGACGAAAATCGGCCGATGCTCTCCACCGCCTTCAACTCCCGAACCACGTCCGCGGCCATCGCCGGTGAATCGAACACCGCGCACAGCAGCAGCCGCTCATCGGCGCGCAGGGCGATCTTGGGACGCTCCAGCACAGCCTCCTGGCGCGTGGCCACGGCCTTGCGGAATTGATCCAGCACCACGCCGCGCTCCACTCCGATATAACCGGCCAGGTCCTCCGCCGCCTGCATCCGCTCCAGCTTGTCCGGAATGCGCTGCACCAGCGGCACAAGCTGGCGCAGAACCACTACCCGCGCGCCCGGATCGTTGGGGTCCTGCCCGGCCCGCGCGCGGTCCGCGACCCAGTAAAAGTAACCCTTGGCCTTCTCCAGGCGCTCCCGGTAGGCCGCCGCGCCGCGGTCTTTGCAGTATTCGTCCGGGTCCAGGTCGGCGTCCAGTTCCATGATGCGCACCTGCATGCTCTCGTCCAGCAGCAGGTTGATGTAGCGCCCCGCGGCGTTGGCCCCGGCCGCATCGGGATCGAAATTCAGCACGATCCGCTGCGAATGGCGCTTCAGCATTTGCACCTGTTGCGACGTGAGCGACGTGCCGCAGACCGCCACCACCGGCTGGATTCCCGCCGCCGTCACACCGATCGCATCCATGTAGCCCTCCACCAGGATGGTCCGATCCTCCTTGCGGATGCCCTCCTTGGCGCGGTGCAGGTTATACAGCACGTGACTCTTCTGATACAGCTTGGTTTCCGGCGAATTCAGGTACTTGGGATTGTCCTCAGCCGCCAGGGCGCGCCCCGCAAAACCCACCAGCTTGCCCGATTCGCCGTGGATCGGAAAAATCAGCCGGTTGCGGAAGTAGTCGTACAGCGTGCCGTCCTCGCGTTTGCGCACCAGGCCGGAGGCCTCCACCTGGGACCGGTCGAACCCCTGCTGCTCGAACAGCCGCAACAGCGCGCGCCCGGAGCGTTCCGCGTATCCCAGCGCGAACTGTTCGATGGTTTCCGGGCGCAGTCCGCGCTTCTCCAGGTAGGCCCGCGCCTCCACGCCCGCCGCGCCGCGCAGGTTGTCGCGGAAATTGGCCGCCGCCAGTTCCTGCATCTGGAACAGGACCGCGCGCAGCCGGGAATCCTCGTCGGCCACCAGCGAGCGCTTGGGCATGGGGATGCCGCACCGCTCGGCCAGCGACTTGAGCGCCTCGAAGAAGCCGATGCCCTCGATGTTCATCAGGAACTTGAAGACGTCGCCGCCCGCGCCGCAGGAAAAGCAATGGTAAAACTGGCGCGTGGCATGAACGTGGAAGGAGGGCGTTTTTTCGCTGTGGAACGGGCAGATCCCCTTATAGGACTGCGGCCCGGCCTTCTTCAGCCGCACGTACTCGCCGACCACTCCCACGATGTCGACCTGGGATTTCACCTGATCCTTGAAGTCCATGGCGCCTGCGGCCTATTATCCCGCATCGGCTTGCGTTGCAACCGGCGCTATTAACCAAACTAAGCTGGCGGCTGTACCACCGAGGATATCTTGACTCGGGGTAACGCCACAGGGCTACACTCGGGTTGTGTTTCCGTGGGGTTTGCTGGAGGAACTCAGTCCACACGCGCGCGTGGCGACGGCGGTGGCGCCTTTCGCGGGCGCCGTACTCTTTCGGGTGGTTACTGGACGAAGCCGCATCGCCAGCGTGCTGATTTCGGTTGCCACCACCTGGTTTGCGGTGATTGTGCTGATGACGCCAATGTCCGAGGGCATGCAGCAGGATCTGTTCCGGCTGGGGTCCTGGTTCCATTAGGCGCCATCCAGGCCCAGACCGCGGGATTCGATTCGCCCGCCTGAACCAGCGCGCTAAGGAAGCGGACCGCGCAGTCGAAGACCTGGGCGCCATGGGAACGCCGCGGCCGTGCCCCTGCGCCTGAAAACGTAGTAATGGCCGATCGCGGCGCCTGCGGCCGAGGTAGCAGCTTCCCTGAAGTGTAGAGCACGGTGCGCCGTGCGCCCTGGGATTCGCAGTCGGTCCGGTCGGGCCGCTTCACATGAAGGGGCCGCATGTTGGCGATAAGGCTTCGCGGCCGAGGCGGTTGCTTCACCTGAAGTGTAGAGCACGGTGCGCCGTGCACCCTGCGATCCGCGGTCGCTGCGGCCGACGGCGCTTGGCATGAAGGGGCCGCCTGTTGGCGATCACGGCCCCACGGCCGAGGCGGTAGCTTCACCTGAAGTGTAGAGCACGGTGCGCCGGGCACCCGGCGATCCGCAGTCGCCGCGGCGAACGCGCTTCGTACAAGGGGGCGGCATTTTGCCTGTCCGCGGCCGTGGCAGGTCGGTACGCGCTGCTCATTGCCCGGCGGGTAGCGCGAGGCGGCCGTTTTCCGCGGCTGAGCCGGGCAATCCCCAAAAATGTGCGGCATCGTCCCGCCCTTGACCGGAGACGCACCGAATCCGCTACAATACAACTAAGACTGAAACAAAGGAGGCCGCAATGGAGCCTGTCATACAGACTGCCGGTCTTGGTGGTTTAGGCTTTCCCGAGCTCGTCGTCATTTGCATCGTGGCTGTGCTGCTGTTCGGTGGCAAGAAGGTCGGTGAGCTGGGAAAGGGTTTAGGCGAAGGGATCCGCAACTTCAAGACAGCAATGAAGGAAGACGAAGACAAGAAGAAAGAGGCATAGGCTTCACGAGATCCCCCGCACGTTGAGGCGGTCTCGGCTCGGCTTCAAAAGATCCAATAGAAAAACCCCGCGGTCCCGTTTGGGCACCGCGGGGTTTTGCATATCCGGGGACGCTTCGCGCCCTACTTCGCCTTCTTCGGCGGCACAATGGCATCTTTGGCGGCTTTCGCTACGCGAAACTTCACCACCTTTTTGGCCGGAATCTTGATCGATTCGCCCGTTGCCGGGTTCCGGCCCGTGCGGGCCTTGCGATCGGAACGTACCAACCGGCCAATGCCGGGCAGCACGAACATGCCGTTCTTCTTTACCTCACTGATCGCCAGGGACGCAAGATAGTCCAGAAATCCGCGGGCCACTTTGTTGTTGACCTCGCAATGCTCCGCGACCGATTTCACCAGTTGCGTCTGGGTCATTCTCTGATTCGCCATATTTCTCCTTTTCGATTCTCCCGTTATCAGTTATGGCGCTACGCCAATTCTCACAGGCTCTTCGCCATATTGCATCGAACAAATTTAACGACTCGTGTTTTCCCGAACACGAGGCCGAAACGATATCAATCATAAGGGAAGGGCATGGGGATGTAAAGCGATTCGGCGCGAAACCCCCCGGTTTTCCGCTGTTTTTTGCACCTTGTGCCGCCGCGGGGCTGTTTTTACAGGGTATCGGCGAATCCAGCGCCGTCGCGCCACTCCAAAACGCCGCCCCGGAAGGCCGCCGCGAGGTTGTTTTTCAAGGCCCGCAGGCGCAGCCGCGATCCGTTTTCCATCTGAAACCCCACTCGCACCGCCGCATACAGCTTCAAGGGCGGCCCTCCCGCGCTGGTCTCCATGTCTCCCGCCGCGGCATCCAGGTGGACCCGGCTTTGGTTGAGGAACAGCGCCGCCGCGCCGCTGCGCCGCAGGGCGAAATGCACCCCGCGCAGCCGCGAAGCCAGCACCCGCGATTGCAATCCCCAGGCGCTGTCACCGATTCCGGCGTCCAGTTCCAGACTGGAAACCAGGGCCGCCGCCGAATCCACCACGAGCAGATCCAGGGCGCCCGAGTGCAGCAGTTGCCGGGCCATTTCGAGGGCTCCTTCGGCCGTTTCCGGCCGCGCCACCGGCAGGCGCTCCAGGCTCACTCCGAGCGCCGCCGCATAGCCGGGGTCGAAGGTCCGGTCGGCATCGATCCATGCTGCTACCGAGCCGTTTTTCTGCAGGTACCCGACGGTTTCGAGCGCCAGAGTGGTCTTTCCGCAAGAGGGCGGTCCAAACCATTCGGCAATGCCCCCCCGCGGCAATCCTCCTCCGCCCAGCACCGCATCCAGCGCACGCAAGCCGGTGGAGATCGGCGGGGCGGCGCGGCGCACCTCCAGACGGGCAAGCTTCCGCCAGATGACGTGCTGCCGGTACTCTTCGGTCATTCAGATGGGAGAGGCGCTCTTCCGCCGCCCGCCGCCGCGGTCAACGCCGTGCTGCGGCCGGCTTGGGGGGTGCGCTGGCCGCCTGGGCTGCCGGTTCGGGCATAGGCGATGCGTCCGGCTTGATCAGCCCCAGAATCTTGCGCAATTCCGTGTCGATCGCTTGCCGGATGTCCAGGTTATCCTTCAGGAACTGGCGCGCGTTCTCGCGCCCCTGCCCGATGCGCTCGCCCTTGTAGCTGAACCACGAGCCGCTCTTTTCCACCAGGTTTTGAGCCACTCCCAGGTCGATCAAGTCGCCTTCCTTGGAAACGCCCTCCCCGTAGATGATGTCGAACTCGGCCTCGCGGAACGGCGACGCCACCTTGTTCTTCACCACCTTGACCTTGGTCCGGTTTCCCACTACGGCCTCGCCGTCCTTGATCGCCGCAATCCGCCGGATATCCAGCCGCACCGAGGAGTAAAACTTCAGCGCGCGGCCGCCCGTGGTGGTTTCCGGATTGCCGAACATGACCCCGATCTTCTCGCGGATCTGGTTGATGAAGATCAGGCAGGTGCGCGACTTGGATACCACGCCGGTCAACTTCCGCAGCGCCTGCGACATCAAACGGGCCTGCACGCCCATATGGCTGTCGCCCATTTCGCCTTCCAGTTCGGCTTTGGGAACCAGCGCCGCCACCGAGTCCACCACCAGCACGTCGATTTGTCCGGAAGTGATCAGGGCGCCCGTAATTTCGAGGGCCTGTTCGCCGTAATCGGGTTGCGAAACCAGCAGGTTGTCGATATCCACACCGAGTTTCTTGGCGTAGGCCGGGTCGAGCGCATGCTCCACGTCAATGAAGGCGGCCATGCCCCCTTTCTTCTGCGCTTCGGCGATCGCCTGCAGCGCGATGGTGGTCTTTCCGGAAGACTCCGGTCCGAAAATCTCGTTAATGCGGCCACGAGGGAAACCGCCTACGCCCAAAGCAGCGTCCAGCGAAATCGAGCCCGTCGAAATCACCGAAACCGGTACGATGGCATCTTTCGATCCAAGTCGCAGGATCGAGCCCTTGCCGAATTGCTTTTCAATCTGGCTCAGAGCGAGGTCTAAAGCGCGCGTGCGCTCCTTTTCGTCCATGTGGGGTGCAACTCCTGGGATGGGGCTGAAAGATTCATTGTAACAGTGGCGGACGGTATAATTGGTAAGAAGAAGAGGTGCCCGCCTATGGCTGTCCGAGTTTTGGCCCTTTGTTTGCTCCCCGCGTTCCTCCTATCTGCGTCTTCCAAAAAGAATATCGCCACCGCCCGCGGTGAAAATGACGACGTCAGCCTGGAAGCCACTCTGTACATCGACGGCGATGCCGTCAAGGAACTAATCGGCAATGACCTGGGCGGACATTATATCGTCGCGGAAATAAAAGTGACCCCCAAGTATGGAAAAGTGATTTCCATCGACCGCGACGATTTTGTGCTGCACACGGATAAGGATGGCGAAAGGGCCCAGCCGTTCGTAGGGAGCCAGATCGCCGGCCAGACGGCCCTGATTATCAATGGCGAGGAACCCGAAAAGAAAAAGGGCGGCGGCTGGACCGTCGGCGGCCCGGTGTTGATGGGCAGCCCCGGCATGCCGGCCGACCACGGACCCACCGGCTCCACGGTAAAAACCGACGACCACGCCAATCCGCTCAAGGCGTTGCTCGATAGCAAGATCCTACCCGAAAAGAAAACCGACCAACCCGTCAGCGGCCTGCTCTACTTCCCTATGGAGAAGCAGAAAATGAAGGACCTGGAGATCTACTACGGCCCCAAGGACGACCGCATCACCCTGCAGTTCCGCTAGCCCAA
>DATJRE010000067.1:0-6326 GCA_035505095.1 Bryobacteraceae bacterium
TAGCGCATGTAGCTGAGGCCGCCTTCCTGGATCAGGTCGACAATCAGCTTGACCTCGTGCAGGCATTCGAAATAGGCGATTTCAGGGGCGTATCCGGCGGCCACCAGGGTATCGAAACCGGCGCGGATCAGCTCGCTGACCCCGCCGCACAGGACGGTCTGCTCGCCAAACAGGTCGCTTTCGGTCTCTTCGCGGAAGGTGGTTTCGATGACCCCGGCTTTCAGGCATCCGAGCGCCAAGGCATACGCCAGCGCCCGGTCCATGGCCTTGCCGGTAGCGTCCTGATGGATGGCCACCAGCGCGGGGACGCCTACGCCTTCGGTGTACAGCTCGCGCACGCGGTGTCCGGGAGCTTTGGGGGCGATCATGGAAACGTCCACACCGGGGGGCGACGCAATCTGCCCGAAGTGAATGTTGAACCCGTGGGCGAACATGAGCGTCTTGCCGGGCGTCATGTGGGGCGCAATGTCGCGGTGGTACAAATCGGCCTGGATGTGATCGGGCACCAGGATCATGATCACATCGGCCGCTTCGGCGGCGCCCGCGGGGCTCAGGACTTTCAATCCGGCGGCTTCGGCTTTGGCCGCCGATTTGCTTTCGGGGTGCAGGCCGACCACCACATCGACACCCGAATCGCGCAGGTTCAGCGCATGCGCGTGGCCCTGGCTGCCGTATCCCACAATGGCCACGGTGAGGCCGTTCAAGTGTTCCAGGTTTCCGTCTTTTTCGTAAAAGCGTCTTGGCATTGGTTCTCCAGATTCTCAGCGAGGCTTTTCTTGACGCGGAGGCGCGGAGACGCGGAGACCCGACGGAGAACAGCAGGATGGTCCTCCTGGCGTTCTCTCTGCGACTCCGCGTCTCCGCGTCAGGCTTTGGGGCCAACCGGTCACGCTACTGGCTCCTCCACTTTGGATCCCGCCCCTTTGGTGGGCACCGGCGGCTGCAGGCGCAGGCGTTTGGCCTCCAGGGCCACCACCACGGCTCCCGAGCGCGTGGCTTCGATCTCGCCATAGCTGCGCATGACGTCCACGAACTCGCCTAACTTTTCAGAGTCGCCGGTGACTTCGATGGCGAAGCCCTCGGTGGACGAATCGACTACGCGTCCGCCGAAGATTTCGGCTTCCTTCAAGACCGCCGCGCGGGTTTCCTGGGCCGTGCGGATGCGCACCAGCACCAGCTCGCGGACGACGGCGGGCAGATCGGTAAGATCGGTCGCCTGCAGCACGTTGATCAGCTTGTTCATCTGCTTGATCACCTGCTGGCGCTGGGCGGTTTCGACATCCACCACGATGGTCATCCGGGAAATCTCCGGATCGAGCGTGCGCGCGACCGTGAGGCTCTCGATGTTGTAACCGCGCTGGCTGAGCAGCCCGGTGACGCGCATCAGCGCCCCGGGTTTGTTCTCTAGAAGTAAGGATATGATTTGCAGCATGTGAGCCTCGCTATTTGGCCGCGACCGGCTCGGGCGGTCCCAGAACCATTTCGTTGATGGCGCCGCCGGCGGGCACCATGGGGTAGACGCTTTCGAGCGGCGACACCTTGACGTTTAACAGGTAAGGGCCGGGTTCGCGGACGGCCTCTTCGAGGGCGGGGGCGAGTTCCCACGGCTTGTCGATGGTGCGGCCTTTGAAGCCGTACGCGGCAGCCAGCTTTTCGGCGTCGGGAAAGCAATCCAGCTCGACGGCGCTCAGGCGGTTGTTATAGAAGAGCGTCTGCCACTGGCGCACCATGCCCAGGTAGCCATTGTTCATGACCACGATTTTAACCGGCAGTCCGTAACTGGCCATGGTGGCGAGCTCCGGAATCGACATCTGGAAGCCGCCATCGCCCACAATGGCAAACACCAGCTTGTCGGGCCGGGCAAACTGCGCGCCGATGGCGGCGGGCAGTCCAAAGCCCATGGAGCCGAGGCCGCCGGAATTGAGCCACAGGCGCGGCTCGTTGAAGCGGATGAGCTGGGCGGCCCACATCTGGTGCTGGCCGACGTCCGAAGAGACGATGGCATCGCCGCCGGAGATGCGATCGATCTCGCCCATGAGATGCTGCGGTTTGATTTCGGTATCGCTCTTGATCACCTCTAGCGGATGCTCCTCTTTCCACTGGCGGATCTGCCGCCACCAGGCGCGGCGGGCAGCGGAATGCTCTTCGCCGGCGGGCGCTTGGCTTTCGGCGAGCAGCTTGTTGAGCTTGGCGAGGACGCGCTTGACGTCACCCACGATGGGGACATCCGGGGCGCGGTTTTTGCCGATTTCGGCGGGGTCGATATCCACGTGAATGACTTTGGCGTGCGGGGCGAAGGCGGCCAGCCGCCCCGTGACGCGGTCGTCGAAGCGGACGCCCAGGGCGATCAGAAGATCGGAATTGGTAATCGCCATGTTGGCGGCGTAGCTGCCGTGCATGCCGGGCAGGCTGATGAAATTGGGATGCGTGGAGGGCAGGCCGCCCAGGCCCATCAGGGTGTTGACGGCGGGTGTGCCGGCCAGTTCGACAAATTCGCGCAGTTCCTTAGTGGCGCCCGCGGCGATGATGCCGCCCCCCGCATAGACCAGCGGCCGCGCGGATTCCTGAATGAGCTGCGCGGCGCGGCGGATCTGGCCGGTGTGGCCCTCGGTGAAGACTTTGTAGCCGGGCAGGTGCACGGAGGTGACGGGCTGGTAGTGGCCCTGGGCCTGCAGCACGTCCTTGGTGATATCCACCAGAACGGGGCCGGGCCGGCCGCTGGCAGCCACATAGAAAGCCTCGTGGATGGCCTGGCCCAGATCGTCCAGTTTCTTCACCAGGTAATTGTGCTTGGTGCAGGGGCGGGTGATGCCGAACGTGTCGGCTTCCTGGAACGCGTCGCTGCCGATGAGCTTGGTAGAGACCTGGCCCGTGATGGCCACGATGGGGATGGAATCCATCATGGCGTCCATCAGCCCGGTAGTAAGGTTGGTGGCGCCGGGGCCGGAGGTGGCGCAGCACACGCCCACCTTGCCGGTGGCGCGCGCGTAACCTTCGGCGGCAAAGGCGGCGTTTTCCTCGTGACGAACCAGAATGTGGCGGATGGGGTGATCGTAGAGCACGTCGTAAAACGGGAGGGTGACACCGCCCGGGTAACCGAACATATGCTCCACGCCCTCCCGCGCGAGGCATTCCACCAGCATTCGTGCGCCGCTCATCAACGTCGACATAAGTTCATGTGCTCCCAAAAGTGGCTTGCGACAATCCGTACCTAAATAAAAAAGGCCATCAGCCGGGTTGCTTTCCCCCGCCGATGGCCTTTGGAACTCAGTTCCCGGTGGCCGTCAGAGGGGGCCGGCTACGATGACCAGAATAATAATGCCTACAGGAATCGCGATGGTGGTAAGCGAGAGAACCAGCCGGCCTGTATCTGGAGTGGACATCGGGGACTAAAATCTGAGAATAAACCAAAAGTTTCGCAAATGCAAGCGGGCCAAGACATTAATAAAATTGATGGCGCCATTTGGACTGCTTCGGGGCCGCGGCCGTGCGGGAGCGCTGGTCAATTCCTCGCTGTCTATACCACTACTCCGGCGTGCGCTTTTCCCGAAAGGCCTTCACGGCCTCCCGGAAGTACTCGCTTTGGAATACCTCGTTGCGCATGCGCGCGGCGATGCGCCCGGCGTCGGCCCAACCCGTGCCGCGGGCTTCGCGCAGGAATTCCAGGCCGGTGCGGATGGCAGTGGGGCTCCAATCGGCCACCGCGGCGGCAATCTGCTGCGCGCGCGCCCGGGCGTCCGCCGCCACTTCGTGTACCAGGCCGGTGGAGCAGGCTTCGGCGGCGTCCAGGGTGCGCCCCGTGAGCGCCATTTCGAGGGCACGCCGCTCGCCCACCGCCAGGGATACGGCGCGGTGAACCAGGAAGGGCCACAGGCCCAGGCGAATCTCAGTCAGGCCGAACGTGGCGTCCTCGGCGGCGATGGCGATGTGGCAGTTGGCCACCAGGCCGGTGCCTCCGCCCAGAGCGGCGCCTTGCACGGCGCCGATCAGCGGCTTGCCCATCCGCGATCCCATGGTGAACAGGGTCTCCTGGGCAGCCGTGATTTCCTGGGTCAAAGCGGGCGCAATCTCCGCCAGATCCATGCCGGCGCAGAAGGATTTGCCGCGCGCTTCCAGCAGCACCACCCGCACGCCAGGGTCGCGGCCGGCCGAATCCAGCACTTGCACCAGCTCGCGGCACATGGCTGCGGTTAGCGCGTTGCGTTTCTCCGGGCGGTTCAGCACCACCTGCAGAATGCGCCCCTGCGGAAGGACGTCGATGTGGCTCATAGCGCCTCCGGCGGCATTTCAATTTCCAGGGAAAGCAGCCCCGCGCCGAAGGTTTTGCCCTGCGCGTCTGTACGTAAGGACACGGTCCCACCCCCGCCCAGGGCTTGGTGCAAGAGAAAATTCAGGGCGCCCAGGTTAGGCAACTCGAACCGTTCCACCGGGCCCGCCACCAGCGTGCCGAAATGGCGTTTGACGCGCTCGGCGGTCACCTCGCTGACCAGCAGCGGGTAATGCCGGGGGTCCCAGGCGATCACCCCGATGTTGCAGGTATCTCCTTTATCTCCGGAACGGGTATGGGCGATGCTGCGAAGCGCAACCTTCATAGCGTTATTCTGGCACGCCGCGGGTGGGGCCAAAATGCGCAGCCTGTGTCTGGAGACCCATGGCGGGATTTCGCACGGTCGCGGGGCGGCATCCCGGGGGCGGACGCCGTTTCCCCTCAGTAGCGCGGCGAGTCACCGCATACGAGGGGAGCGGCTCGCCGGGGAGGCCCCCAGACTGAGGCCGCCCGCACGGAAAAGCGGCGCCGGGGGCGGAGGCCGGTTTGGTCAGCGGCGTGCTTAGGAGTTTAGGAGGCCTTTATGCCGATTTGGGCGATTGCGATTCTTGTTCTGGCCGCGGCGGCGGCCTTGCGCGCGGGGATCTCCTGGTGGAAGTACCGGGGCGAACGCGTGGTCGTGTGTCCGGAAAATCACCAGGCAGCCGGAGTAGCCTTGGATGTTCAGCATGCCGTGGGTCACGCCATGGGCCACTCCGCGGACCTTGCGCAGTGGAAGCCTGGCGACGCACTGCGGCTGGCGACCTGTTCCCGGTGGCCCGAACGAGCCGGCTGTGGGCAGGCCTGCCTGTCGCAAATTCAAGCCGCTCCCCAGGATTGCCTGGTGCGCAACATTCTCTCGCGCTGGTATCAGGGCAAATCCTGCGCCTGGTGCGGCCGTCCCTTCGACGCGGTGGAGTGGGACATACGCAAACCCGCCCTGCGGGATGCCAGCGGCGTCAGCCTGGAGTGGACCGCCATTCCAGCCGACCGTTTGACCGATACTCTGGCTACGGCGCAGCCGGTCTGCTTCGCCTGTCACCTGGCCAACACCCTCGTCCGGGAACATCCGGAATTAGCCATCGAGCGGCCCCCGATGTCCGCCAGACATGCCGATAAGTAAGTAGGACGACAGGTCTCACTGTGAAACGCGTTGTTTTCTGCCTCACGCTGGCGGCGTTGCCCAGCCTTGGCGGAGCCCGGCAAGCCCCGGTTGCCTCAGTTGTGCTCTTTACCCACTTCCAGGAGGAGCCCTCCGCCGCCATCCGGGAGGCTCTTCAATCGGAATTAGAAAGCATCATGGACCCCGTCGGGCTGCACTTTGCCTGGCGGTCGTTGAACGGCCGCGAAAACGCCACCGCGACGGAACTGGTGGTGGTGACTTTCCAGGGGCGTTGCGATGTGGACCGGTTGCAGCCGATCGAGATTCTGCCGGGCCCCCTGGGATGGACTCACGTCAGCGAGGGTGTAGTGCTGCCGTTTAGTGACGTGGACTGCACCGCCGTGCGCAGTTTCTTGCAGCGGGACCTGCTGGCGCGGCCCCCGGGCCTCCGCGAGGAGATCTACGGCCGTGCCCTGGGTCGCGTGCTGGCGCACGAACTCTATCATGTCTTGGCCGGAACGTCCAGCCACGGGGTTTGTGGAGTGGCCAAGTCCGGATACACCGTGGGAGACCTGCTGGCCCCTGAATTCGTGTTTGAGGCGGCCGAGTTGCGCACCTTGCTCGAAAGCAAGGCGCACCAGATTCTGGAGCGGGCAGCCATCGACGCACCATAGTACGCCGGAATGGCCGGCCTTTCGCTGCCGCCCGGTGGCTGTTTGGAACGACCCCGGCGGGCAGACTGCAAGCAGGGATGCACGGCGGGTCTCCTCTATCGTTCCAGGCTAGCTGCTAGCAGCACGATCGGTTTGCGCCACTGCCAGACTAGGTTGACAGATTACTGAAAATTCTTGCCACAGTTCTTGAAAAACCTCGCCAGAGTAAGTGAAAAGGTCCTACATGCCGCAGAGATCCCTGGCT
>DATJRE010000068.1:0-12737 GCA_035505095.1 Bryobacteraceae bacterium
AAATCCCGTAACCGGCTTGGCCGCCGTTTCCCAGCGGGACTACCATCCGCTCACCGCAGAGCAGCGCTGGCAGCTTTACTGGCGGCAGAACTACTTGTCGGTGGGCGCTTATTTCGGACCGGTATTCACGTCGCTGGTGCTGGACCAGTCTACCGGCAGCCCCAGCCAATGGGGCGGTGGGGTCCATGGGTACGCCCTGAGAGTGGCCTCGCGCACCGCTTCGGGGGTGCTGCAGGGGACGGTGCAAGCTTCGCTCGCGGCCGGTCTGCATGAGGATGTCCGCTACATATCGAGCCAGGACGCGGGTTTCGGGAAGCGCACGCTGCACGCCATCGCTTTCAGCTTCCTGACTTACAACGACCAGGGGCATGTGACACTGAATGTTGCAAACCTGGTCGCCTTGTACGCCACCACCGGGATCTCTACCAGCTGGCTTCCCGGGCGGCTCAATGCGGGGAGCTACACTTTGACCAACGGCACCGCACAAGTTGCCCTGGCGGTACCGGTCAACATCCTGCAGGAGTTTTGGCCGGACATTCGCCGAAGGATCGGCCGGCACAGGGGCGACGCGATCCAATAGAAAGGTCCCTGATCGCGTGATTCGGTTCGCCCGACCACTGACGCGCGCCGCTCAAGCTCGGATCGCAGCCACCGGCGAGCGCACCCCGCGGTCGGGGACTTGAGACCGTTGACCTTTCAAGCTACGTCTGGTAGCACGGCGGGTCCACCGACCAATCCGGACCCCGCCTCGCCTTGATGGCGGCGAAATCCAAGCGCGTCAGGTCTTCCTGGTTGTGGGGGAGCAGCAGTTCCCAGAGCGGAAAGAAGTCCTCGCCAATGTCGAGGCCCTCCCGCCCGCCATGGGGACCGTACAGAATCTCGTGGCACGCTTCGATGCCGCGCCGGCGAAGCTCTTCCGCCATTTCGGCAAGGTTATCGACCTGGATCACGTCTCGCCTCCTTCCGGTTATGTGCGCTAGGCCGGGTCACCGGATCCCCGCCAGTTCCTGTAGTATATGCCAGTTTTCGAGCCTCTCCTCCTGGGTCGCGAGGAGCGTCGCAGAGGGGTTGCCGTCTTTGTCGAATTGTTTCGCGAAGCGGCCTTCGGTACGCGCGAAATACACGAAATCGATGCGCTCCCCGGTCTTGGGATGAACGTACCAATCCTCTTTGACGTTGGGGTTGCCTACCAGGCTCAGGCGCTCCTTGAATCGCGTTCCCTTGCGCGGATCGTAAATGAACACGGGGAAAGAGCGCGAATCGGCGGCCAGCTTGGCCTGGTGCTCGGCCATGTTGTCGCCTACGCCGTGCTCCGGCTGGCAGGTGGTGAACACGTTGACGATGGCCGGTCCGGGGAACTGGTTGGCTTCCATCACGGCCTTATAGAAATGGTTCATGTGGGCGCAGGTGGTCTGGGCCACGTACACATCCTTGTGCATCATACAGATGTTGCCCAGCTCCTTGCGGTTTTCCTTTTTGCCCTGGATGGCCGAGCCGTGATAGCTCATCTTGGCGTCCTGGCCCTTGAACGAGCTGGTGGAAGCCTGGCCGCCGGTGTTGGAGTAAACCTGGGTGTCCAGCACGATCACCTTGATATCGGCGCCCGAGGCGAGCATGCGCGAGAGCGACTGGAAGCCAATATCCAGCATGGCGCCATCGCCGCCCACGATCCACAGGCGCTTGTTCTGCCACCCCTGCTGGTCCCAGCGCGCGCGCACTCCCATGGCGTCGGCGGGCGCGTTTTCGAACAGCGAGTTGGTCCACGAAACGCGGTAGGGGTTATACGGATAGGTGGAGGTGTAGACCGTGTTGCAGCCGGTGGCGGCCACGATGCCGACGTTTTCCTGGCCGTATAGAAAGCCGGTGGCGGCCAGCATCATGCGCAGCGCGGTGGCTTCGCCGCATCCCATGCAGGAGCCGGCGCCGCCTACGTAGAGCAGCGAGCGCTCGGCCAGCATCATGTCCGCGAGGGCTTTTTCGTTGATGAATTTGGCGGGCGTTTCGGGCATGGACTTGTACATCTCGAAGGCCATGCGGTACCACTTCATGTTGTCGTCGTTCTTGCGCACCATCTTGAGGGCAGCGTGGTCGCCGCAGGCATCCACGCATTCCGAGCAGCCCTTGCACTTGGTCGGATCGATGAAGATGCCGAACTTGCCGCCGCCCACGCCTTTCTTCTCGAGCACCGTGAAGTACTTGTTGGTGATGGACCACTGCGCGGCCATGCTCTGGCGGGCGCCATCGTCGGTGAATCCGGCGAGGTGCTGCTCGAGCGTGGCCGGTTCCACCACCTTGCCCAGGATGGCCGTATCGGGGCACTGCGTGACGCACTCCATGCAGCCCACGCACTTGTCGCCGATAAATTCGGGGATGTCGGGGGCAATGTAGCTGAAGTCGCGGAGGGCGCCGGTGCCGGCCGGCACGACGCTGCGCGCGCTCTGATCGTCGGCGGGAAGGCCGCGTTCGGCGAGGCCGCCGTTGTAGGCGCCCACTACGCGCTCGTTGAAATCGGAGATGTCTACGACATGCGCCTGGATGTCCGCAAGCCGTGCTTCGTAAGGAATGGTAGCCATGTCAGTAACCTCCTCCTGCCTGCATGATGCGGAGCGCAGCATTGGCCTGGTCGGCCTCCACCGTGGAAAGCATGGCTTCGCGGGGCACTTCGATCACCTCGTGGTAGCCGCGGCGGACGGCCTCCAGGTTATCCTGCACCACGCGCTCGCCGCGCTTGCCGAAATACTTGCGGAGCGACTTTTCGGCGCCGCGAAAGACGGCTTCCTCGCTGAGCGCCAGATCCCTCTGGAAGGGGGTGACGCGCAGGAAGATTCCCAGCAGCACGATGCCCTGCATGCGCTGCTGCAAGTCGGCGCGCGACGAAACGGCTTGCGCGATTCCTACCGTATCCAGCGCAAACAGGCGCACATGCTTATCGAACATGGTCTTGCGGGCCCAGGCCGGAATGGACGCCCAGATTTCGGCGGGGTTGGTCTTATGGCTCTGGACAAAGACCATGCCGCGCTCGGAAATCCCCATGAGAGGGTTCTCCAGGTTGAAGGCGTTGACGTCGTTGAGGACCACGAATTCCACGTGTTCCAGTTCGGAGTGGACGCGGATGTGCTGGCTGGCGACGGTCAGATAGTAAGTGGTGGGCAGGCCTTTCTTTTCCGAACCGTATTTGGGATAAGCCTGCACATCCATGCCGAAGACTTCGCCGGCAATGGTGGCGATCACCTTGTTGGTGGTGACGGAACCGTAGCCGCCCACGGAATGGCCGCGCATGGAGAACGAGCCGGGCGAGCGCACGTCCGGATCGGAGGTGACCAAAAGCGCCGTCTCGTGCTTGATCCCCACGGTAAAGTAATGGCGCGGCTGATTGCTCCGCAGGTTCTCCACCATGGCGATGAAGTCTCCGGCCCGCACGTCGCGACTGCCCAGGCCGGCCGAGCCGCCGGTGAACTTCGGCGTACGGTGCACCGGCGGGTAGCCCGGCGCTCCGGACATGGCATCCGCGAAGGCGGCCTTGATTTCGCAAAGCTGCGGGTTGGACTGCATCATGGGGATGTCCAGCCGCTCGATCACGGCAACGGCTTTCACGTGCCGCAGGGCGCGCACCACTTCGTGCGCCGGGAACGGGCGGAAGCAGGTCATGTGCAGCAGGCCGACCTTGAGGCCCAGACGCTCGCGCATGTAATCCACGGCGGCCTCGGCGGTTTCCATCATGCAGCCGGAGCCTATGATGGCGTAGTCGGCATCTTCCAGGCGGTATGGCATTACCACGTCGTAATGGCGGCCGGTGAGGCTCCCGTACTCCGCCATCACGGTTTTGAGCATGGGGAGAATGCGGTCGTAGTAGCGGCGCTGGGCGATCTTGCCCTTCATGTAGCTGTCCTGGTTTTGGACCACGCCGGACATGAGAGGGATCTGCGGGTCCATCAGGTTGCGGACATGCTCGGATGGATGGCCGATGAACTGCCGCATCAGGTCGGGTTCGGGCAGGCGGACGTTCTCGATGGTGTGGGTGGTGAGAAATCCGTCCTGCACGTTGAGGAAGGGGGTTTCGGATTCTTCGGCGATGCGGCGGGAGATGAGGGCGAGGTCGCCGGCTTCCTGGGCATTGCGCGCGTAGAGGACGCCCCAGCCGCAATCGGACACACCGAACACGTCGTCATGACCGGCATGGACGTTCAGGGAATGCGAGGTGAGGGCGCGGGCGCCGATATGAAAGACGATGGGGAGGCGCTTGCCGGAAATGGTATAAAGCACCTCCTTCATAAGGATTAAGCCCTGGCCGGATGTAAAATTTGTAACCCGGCCGCCGGCCACCGCGAATCCTTCGCAGGTGGAGGCGGCGCTATGTTCGGACTCCGGCTCGATGAAGGCGAGTTCCTCGCCCCAGAGGTTGCGAGTTCCATTCGCGACCTCTATCTGGTAGCCACCGCCCATGGTGGTGGACGATGTAATGGGATAGGCGCAGGCTCCCTGGGTGATGTGGGTCTCCACCCATACCACCATGCCCGCACCATCGGAAGTGGTAGGAATCCCAGGGAATTGCGGCTTTAGTTCGATCTCGTCGGCGCGCGCGCAGAGATCCGGCGGCGCTCCCGTGAGCACAGTACCCATCTTTGCCCCTCCTTAAAATAAAAATGAGGCCGGCAGCCTGAGCGCCTGGAAAGTAAGTAAGGTCAGCAGCTCAGCGGTCCGTGGGGGGCCCGTATTGTCGGCTTAGCCTATCAGATTTCGGGGCATAGCGGAAGGGGGTGCCACGGCTCCGCCGGATGCTGGGCCGCGCGCGCGGTTCGGCCACCTCGATCTCGGAGATGTGCTGCGACGGGCATCCCGGCGCGATACTAATGGATGATGAGGGCTGGGGATACGCGGCGATTCTGTTTGCTACCGACCGATGTGGCGGCGCGGAAGCACCAGGCCGCCTGAGGGAATCTCCGGCTAAGCGTATGGCCACAATAAGAAAAACTGAGGGCGGTGGTTTCAACATCCAGACCTTCCTGTCCAGGATGGGCAATGGCTGGACGCTCACCGAGCATCGCGCGAAACAGGTGATCTTCGCGCAGGGTGATGCGGCGGATTCGATCTTTTACATTCACAAGGGCAAGGTGAAGGTGACGGTGGTCTCCACCCGCGGCAAGGAGGCCGTGATCGCCATCCTGGGGCCGGGTGAATTTTTCGGCGAAGGGTGCCTGGCGGGGCAGGTGAAGCGCATGGCCACCGCCACCGCCATGTCCGCGGTCTCCGTCACGCGAATCCAAAAAACGGCTGCGATTCGGGTGCTGCAGGAGGAATCGGCTTTCACGCAATTTTTCCTTCAGCACCTGCTGGCCCGCAGCATCCGGATTGAAGAAGACCTGGTGGACCAGTTGTTCAATTCGAGTGAGAAGCGCCTGGCGCGGGTGCTGCTGCTGCTGGCGAATTTCGGCAAGGAAGGCAAGGAGACCCCCATCGCCAACATCAGCCAGCAAACCCTGGCCGAGATCGTGGGCACCACCCGGTCGCGGGTCAGCTTCTTCATGAACAAATTCCGCAAGCTGGGCTTCGTGAGTTACAACGGTAAACTCGAAGTCCATAGTTCCTTATTGAACGTCGTTCTGCACGACTGAGGTTCCCCCCGAGGTACGACACATGACGCGCAATGCCGATAACACGCAAGAGAGGCGATCGAAGCGGCGGTTCCCCATTAAGCTGGAGGTCCGCTACGCGATCCTGGGAAGAGGAGCGTCCGAACCGGGCGGGGCCGGGCAGACTTCCGACGTGAGCAGCAAGGGCATCGGCTTCACGGCGGACCGGCCGCTGCGGGTGGATGCCCCCGTGGAGATCGTTATGCGGTGGCCGGTTGTGCTGGAGAATGGCTGCCCGCTGTTACTGGTGGCCACGGGACGATCGGTCCGCAGCAAAGGCAAATGGGTCGCCTGCCGCATTCACAAATTCGAGTTCCGGACTGCGGCGCGGGAGAATGTGGCCGCGCGGGCGCTGAGCGCCAGCGCCGGCGGCTGAGGCAAGAGCCTCACCGAAACCGCGCAGGTGCTGGCAAGTTCCGAGGCAGCTACGCCGCGCGGGCCGGCCTCGCGCGCGGACGGTGCGTCGCGGCCGATATAATGATCCGTTGTGCGGCCCACGCTCTACCTCGAACGCATTCCGGCTCCGCCGCTCGCCGCCTTCGTCCGCTCCATCTGGTACTGCGAGAGTGCGCCGCGCGGGCACGCCCTCGAACGCGTGCTGCCGAACGGCGCTCCGCAGTTGATTGTCAACCTGAAAGCGGATCGGACGCGCACCTATCGCCCGGAGCTGGGATTCGCCTGCCAAGCCGCCTCCGGCACGGTGCTCTCCGGCGTGCAGTCGCGCTATTGCGTGATTGACACGGCCGAGACCGAATGCGTGCTCGGGGTGGCCTTCCACGCGGGCGGGACGGTGCCGTTTTTCCGCGTCCCCGCGCACGAACTGCGGGATACTTCCGCTCCGCTGGATCTCTTCTGGGGACGCGGTGCGGCCGATCTTCGCACGCAGTTGCTGGAAGCGTCCGGCCCGCAGGCGCGGCTCGCCGCCATGGAGCGCGCGCTGGCCGCATCGCGGAAGCTGGCCGAACCGCACGCCGCCGTGGCCTTCGCGCTGGAAGCCTTCCGCCGCCGCCCCGATCAAGCCAGCATGGCCGCCGTGGCCGGCAAAATCGGCCTCAGCCCCAAGCGCTTCATCGAACGCTTCAAGGCCACGGTCGGCGTGCCGCCCAAGCACTACTGCCGCATCCTGCGATTCCAGCGCGCCCTGGCGGCTGCGGCGCGCGGCGATGCCGTGGATTGGACCCGCATCGCGGTAGACTGCGGCTACTTCGACCAGGCCCATTTCATCCACGACTTTCGGGCGTTCGCCGGCATCACTCCCACCGCGTATCAGTCGGCCCGCACCGAGTTTCAGAACCACGTCAAATTTGTACAATCGGCCGCCGCGGCGCTGTGAGATGCTGCGCTTATGGCCGACACAATCGAAACTTACCGCACCGTCACCCCATACCTGGTGGTGCCCAACGGCGACGCCGAAATCCAATTCCTGGAGGCCGCCTTTGGCGCCGCCGCGCCGCTCTGCGAGCGCAAGCCGGACGGAAGTGTGATGCACGCCGAACTCCGCATTGGCGATTCGCTGGTGATGCTGGGCCAGGCCGGCGAGCAGTGGAAAGCCCTTCCGGCGGCTCTCTACCTGTGGGTCGAAAACGTGGACGAGGTCTACGGCAAGGCGCTGGCCGCTGGCGCGACATCCCAAAGCGCGCCCGAAGACAAACCCTACGGACACCGCAACGCGGGCGTGGTCTCTCCCGGCGGCGTCACCTGGTGGATCGGTTCGCCCATCCGGTGACGAATCGCGCCTTCGCGCGTATATAGGTCATGCGGTCCGATCTGCGATATGCCGTGCGTCTCTTCTGGAGATCCCCGGGATTCGCGTTCGCTGTCGTGACAATACTGGCGCTGGGGATTGGTGCGAAGTCCGCCATCTTCAGCGCCGTCGATCAGATCGTCATCCGGCCGCTGCCGTAGGCCGAATCCGGCCGCCTGGCCATGCTCTGGGAGGACTTTTCGGCGCGATTGGCGCCACGCGATGGGACATTGTGCGGACCATGGCGTCTCGCCGCTCGACCCGGCGACCGCGCTGCGCGAGGCCGCTGGTTAACGGCTTGCGTATGCCGGCTTGGCCTCTTCCAGGCCGCTCCGAGCCACCCGGCGCCGGGCTTTCCACCGCAGCCAGACCACCGAAAGAGCCACCATGAGAGCCGTCACCACGAGGGTCGCGAGCACCACCTGCGGAATATCCAGCTTTCGCTTGATGGGCTTAACCACGGCTCCATAAACCAGCATCACGTGAACCCAGTAGACCATCAGGGAGTTCTTGCCGAGGGTTTCCATCCAGCTCCAGACGGGCCGGGCGCAGAACTCGGTCCATAAGTAAGCGCCCGCCATCATTAACAGGCAGATGCCGGTGCGAATGGAAATCAGCGCCGGGCTATCGGTCCAGAAATTGGACTTGGGGTAAATGGAGTACGGCAGGTTAGAGAAATACTGGACGATGAACACCATTCCGAAACCGATGAGGACGCTCCATTGCATCAGCCGGTCCATGCGTTCGGTGGTGACTCGTTTGACCACCGCACCGGCCGCGATTCCGAATGCCAAATACGAGGCGCAAGGGAAGAAGGGGAAGCGGCCGCGGCCGAATCCGGGCGCCAGATACTCGTGCAGAAGCTGCGGCACGCCATGCCAGCTCAGGTTGGCCACCAGGGGGGAAGCCGCGGCGATGGCCAATCCGGCCGCGGCGGCGAAACGGGGACGCGCCGATCCTTCGAAGACCGCCGCCACGGCCATGGCCGCCATGGCCACGCCCATGCAATTCAGGATATCGACACGGGTCAGGTCCTGCGCGTCGCCATGGGGGAAGGCTCCCAGGTAATTGGTGAGGCGGAAGAGCATGGCGATGCTCATGATGTAGCCGGCGCGGCGCAGCGAGACCAGCCAGCGGCGGCGCCAGTCGGGCTCGCGGCGCTCCAGGCTCTCCATCTTGAAGGCCGAAGTCATCCCGGCCATGAAGAGGAACAAGGGCGCGGCCATCCCACCTACGAACTGGGATAGGACGTAGGGGCCGCCCTCGCGCAGATCCAGGCGGGTCAGGGAATTGATTGTGTGGCACTGGATCATGAGGACTATGGCAAGGCCTCGCATCCAGTCCAGAAACGGATATCGCTTCAATTGGGACTACCTTAACACATTGAGCGGCGGTCTTCCGATGGGGCCGGTTTGAACGGCCGGTCCCTCAGTGCCGAACGGCTACACGCGCGCAAACAGTTTCCCGAGAATCTTGACGGCCTGGTCGACCTCCTTCTCGGTGGCGATGTAGGGCGGCAGGAAGCGCAGCACGGTATCGTGCGTACAGTTGATCAGCAGGCCTTCGGCCATGGCGTCCAGCACCATCTGCTTGCCGGGCATGGTCAACTCCATCCCCAGCATCAGGCCGAAGCCGCGCACCTCCTTGACGAAGGCATACTTGCGGGCCAGCTCATTGAGCGACACATGGAAGTAGCCGCCCACGCGCTGGATGGCGGGCAGCAGCTCATCCAGAATATCGAGAAACTCGAGCGCCACGCGGCAGGCCAGCGGACCACCGCCAAAGGTGCTTCCGTGCATGCCGGGGCGGATGGCCGCGGCGGCCTCGTCATTGGCAACGATGAAACCGAGGGGCAGGCCGCAGGCCACCGGTTTAGCGGCCACCATGACGTCCGGCAGAATCGCGGGCGAGGACCGCTGGTAGGCGAAATAGGTACCCGGCCGGCCCACGCCGCACTGCGTCTCATCGGCGATCAGCAGGGCGTGGTGCTCTGACGCCAAGGCGCGCGCCTTGCCCGCAAATGCGGGGGTAAGCGGGCAGATGCCACCCTCGCCCTGAATCATCTCCATGACGATGGCGGCGGTGCGCTGGTTGACGGCTGCTTCCAGGGCGGCCTCATCGTTGGGCGCTACGAACTTCACGCCCGGCAGGAGCGGTTCAAAATCCTGGCGGTACTTGGCCTGGCCGGTTACCGAAAGCGCGCCCATAGTACGCCCATGGAAGGAGTTGTCGAGCGACACGATTTCGTACTTCTCGGGGTGGATGGCGCGGCCGTGCGCCTTGGCCATTTTGAGCGCACCTTCCATGGCCTCGGATCCCGTGTTGGCGAAGAAGGTACGGCTGAGGCCGCTCATGCGGGCGAGGCGTTGGGCCAGGGCGCCCTGGTAGGGGTGGTAGTAAAGGTTGGAGCTGTGGATCATCAACCCGGCCTGCTCGCGCAGCACCTTCAAGATGCGCGGGTGCGCATGGCCCAGCGCGTTGACGCCGATGCCGGTGATGAAATCGAGATAGCGGCGGCCTTCGAGGTCATACACGTGGCAGCCTTTGCCGCGGGCCAGCACCACCGGATAGCGGGCGTAATTCTGGAGGACATACTCGTGATCCAGGTCCATGATGGCCTGAGCGGAGTTGTCGGTGGCGGGAGGAAGGGTGCTGGTCATTCACCCATCATAGAAGAGACCGGGCGGGGGCTGCAAAGCAGGGGATTGCGAGGGCTTGAGAGAGAGAGAGGGGGGATTGACGCGGAGGCGCGGAGGTCGGACGAAGGAAGAGCTTGCGATTTCTAAGGCGCGGAGAGAGAGAGGATTGACGCGGAGACGCGGAGATCGGATGGGAGAAGAGCTCGCGATTTCTAGGGCGGGGTGGGAGAGCGCTTTGATGCGGGATTCGCCAATCTCGCCGCCAGGCGGTTAGTGCGGGACCACTGTCAGGGTCACCGAGGAGGCGTACTGCCGGGAATGGTGCACGGCGTTATGGGCCACCACACCGCGGGACTCGTCGTAGTTATTGCCGCCGGTGTTCAGGTTGCGGTCGAAACGGGGGAAGTTACTGCTGGTCACTTCCAGGCGGATCCGATGGCCGGCGGGGAAGTAATTGCTGGTGGTCATCGGCTGTAGCGCGATCTTATACACCTTGCCTGCTTCCATCCACACCGGAGGCCGGTCGTAGCCTTCGCGGTAGCGGGCGCGCTGGATGGTCTCATCCAGATTGTAAGCCGTGCCGTCGGGATAGACGTCCAGGATCTTCACGCTGAAATCGGTGTCCTTGGCGTCGGACGAGACATACAGCGTCACGTCGATGGGGCCGCTGGCTTCGATGCCTTCCTTCAGCGGCTGGGAGGTGTAGACCAGGATGTCCGGGCGCTCCTCCATAACGCGCTGATCGAAGGCGCCGCCGGTGACGGCGTTTCCGGTGCAGCAGACATTGCCGCCGTGGGAAGGCACCGGGTCCATGGGGTCGTAAGAGTAGTGGTCGGGGGCGTCGGCGGCGCCGGGAGCGGCGGCCAGGGCGCCATCGCCGGTGCGGGTATTGGCCTTGCCGGCGCTTTCCAGGTAGAACGTCATGGGCTTGGCGCCCGCGGGCGGCCAGGTGTCGGCGGACTGCCACTTATTGATCCCCATGGTGAAGTAACGCACCTTGGGCATGCTACTGAGTATGTGGTTATCTTCGCCTTTCAGGAAATGATCGAACCAGCCGTAAGTCAGCTCGTCGTAATCCAGGCGCGCGTCGCCCATGCTGCGCTCGCCGACCACGGTATCTTCGGTGGCGCGCTTATAACCGCAGTGCAGCGTGGGAGCGATAACGGCATATTGTTCGTTGGCGATATCGGGCCGGGCGGTCTTGCGGACGAAGTTATAAGCCGCCAGGTTGGGGCCGATGGAAACGTCGTACCAGGACATGAACCAGAAGCCGGGGACGTTGATCTTCATATCGTCATGCCAGAGGCCGCCGCGGTACCAGGCTGGGTCGTTGGGGGCGCGCTTGATCATGGCGCCGCCGGTAGAGACTTCTTCGCGGTCGGCGAAGATGCCGTGGGGGCCATCGACGGCCTTAATAATGTCCATTTCGGGGAGGTGGCGGAGCGCCTCGGCCCAATCCACGCGCGGCATCTGCGGCGCCAGGTCGAACATGCGGGAGACGCGGATGAGTTCTTCCTGGGGGGTGTTGGGCGGAAACATGGGGCGGATGGTGTTCTGCTCGCCGTAGATCCAGGCGATGAAGAGCATTTGCACGGCGCCGCCGCGGTACCAGTTGCCCTGCTCGTAGTAGGGTTTGACGCGGCCGACGCCGGCGCCGAAGCCTTGCGGGATCATGGCGGCGAAAGAAGGGGACCCCTGCGCGGCGACGCCCAGTTGCCACTCGGCGGTGGAGGAGCAGCCGATCGTGCCGACTTTGCCGTTGGACCAGGGCTGCGAGGACATCCAGGCGAAGGCGTCCACGCCATCGGTGAGTGGGGCGCCCAGAATGTCGTACTCGCCTTCCGAGAAGAAGTGGCCGCGCTCGTTCATCTCCACATAGGCGTAGCCGCGCTTCACGGCGGCCAGTTCGGCGCTCATGTCGCGGGGGATGCCGTTGCGGACGTCCCAGAAGTTGAAGTTATAGGGCGTGCGCACGAAGATGATGGGGTACTTTTTGGAGCTGTCCTTGGGACGGTAGATGTCGGTGGCCATGCGTTTGCCGTCGCGCATGGGGACCATGACCTTGCGGTCGATGAGGGCCACGGACTCCAGTTCCTTTTCGGTGGCATTGCGCGACGCCACCAGTTTGGGATCGGGGCCGCCGCGTCCCTGGGCCGGCGCAACGGCGGGTACCAGGCAGCTTAGGGCTAGCAGCCAGGTGAAAGTTTCGAGTTTCATGTTATCCCTCGCTTGGATAGAGTGTAACGGATTCGGGGCGGTTCGGGGGCGTTTCACCGCCGGGGCTGTTTCACTGCCGGGCCTGTTTTCACCGCCGGGCCTGTTTCACCGCGGAGACGCGGAGGGCGCGGAGGAAGCGCGGAGAAGAATTAAGAGAAAAACCAAGGAGAAAAACAAGGAGAAACCTGGGCCGCGGCGGACAAACGAACGGCTACAGGCGCAGGGCGAGGTTGCCCAGGGAGCCGGCGGACGCGGCGGCGGGGCGCGGGGGCGAGGAGGGGGCGTGAGCCGGGACCGGCTGGGGCTTGGCAACTGGCGCGGGTTGCTCCGCGGCAGCGGCCTGGAACGGACGCTCCGCTTGGAGCGACTTCAATTCCTTGACGGCGGAGCGATAGGAGCGCTCGGCCTGGGCCTGGTAGCGCAGGAACATCTTGAAGGCTTCGGTTTCGAGGACCGAGTGGAGTTCTTCGCCCGGAGGATTGGCGAAGAGGCTGGCTTCGAGACGCG
>DATJRE010000069.1:0-5765 GCA_035505095.1 Bryobacteraceae bacterium
GCGCCCATCAGCATTCCGGTGGTGCCGTCCAAATTGCTCCCCATGGCTGACAATCCCGACCCGATCGGCCCCCGGCAAGAGTGGCACCAGCGCCAGTCCATCGAATACCTGATGACCGCCGACCGCGCCATTCTGGACATCGCCTCCAAGCTTCGCGAAGACTTCCTGTTCCGCATCTACCGCGCCGGCAAGAATTCCATTGAACGCGGCAGCATGGATTATTGGACCATCACGCCCAAGCGCATTGCGGCGCTGGAGGCGCTGGCAGGGGCGCCCGCCGGTGAGGAGGCTCCAGGCGGCGACACCGGCCGCGGCGGATTCGGGGGACGCGGCGGCATCCCGATCAAATATTGGGACGAACTGCACTCCAAGGAGACCCGCGACCCGCGCGGCTACATCATCCCCTCGGATCAGCCGGACTTCCCCACCGCCACCAAGTTCGTAAACGCGCTGCTGAAGGGGGGCATTGTGGTGGATCGTGCCACCGCCGATTTCGCCGTGGCCGGCAAGCGCTACCCCGCGGGGTCCTACGTCATCCAGGCCGCCCAGGCCTTCCGCCCGCACCTGCGCGACATGCTGGAGCCGCAGGACCACCCCAACGATTTTCAATATCCGGGCGGTCCGCCCAAGCCGCCGTACGACATTACCGGCTACACCCTGGCCTTCCAGATGGGCGTGCAATTCGACCGCATTCTGGACGGCTTCGATGGACCCTTCCAGAAGATCGACGGCCTACTGAAGCCGCCCGCCGGCAGGGTAACGCCGGGCACCGCGGGCTACCTGTTGAGCCACCAGTTCAACGATGCCTACACCGCCACCACGCGCCTTCTGGCCTCCGGCCAGGAAGTCTACTGGCTGAAGAAGGAGTTCATCGCGGAGGGTAAGACCTATCCCGCCGGAACCATTTATATCCCAGCTAAGCCTTCCACCGCGGCGGTGGTGCGGACGCTGGCAGCGGACCTGGGGCTGACCTTCGACGGGACCAGCGTGAAGCCACAGGGCGAAGCGTTCAAGCTACGGCCGGTGCGGATCGGGCTGTGGGACCGCTACGGCGGCTCGCAGGATTCCGGGCACATTCGCTGGATGTTCGAGCAGGCATTCCCCACGCCTTACTCGCTGGTCTATCCGCCCACGCTGGATGCCGGCGGGCTGAACCAGAAATACGATGTGCTGATTTTCCCCGAAGGCGGTATTCCGGGTGAAGGCGGGCGCGGCGGCCGCGGCGGTGGCGGAGGCGGTGGCGGCCGTGGCGCAGGCGCGGTTGGGGTCGCGGGGGCCGGCGCGGCGCAAGGTGCGGGCCGCGGAGGTCGCGGGCGCGGCGGCCGGGGCAATGTTCCCGAGGAATATCGCAACGAGGTGGGCAACGTCACCCTGGCTACCACTGGACCGCAACTGCGCAGCTTTGTGGAAGGCGGCGGGACCCTGGTGGCCATCGGCGGCTCCTCCAGCTTCGGCTATTACCTGGGCCTGCCCATCGCCAATGCGCTGACCGAAACCGTGGACGGGGCCGCGCGCCGGCTTCCGACGACCAAGTTTTACGTGCCCGGTTCGGTGCTGGAGGCAAGCGTGGATAACACCTTGCCGATTGCCTACGGCCTGCCGCCGAAAGTGGACATGTTCTTCATGAACAGCCCGACGTTCCGCCTGCAGAAGGACGCCGCGGCAGACCACACGCACCCGATTGCGTGGTTCGCCTCGGCCACGCCGCTGCGCAGCGGATGGGCCTGGGGACAGCAATATTTGAACGGCGGGGTGGCGGCGGTGGAATCCGAGGTGGGCAAGGGGAAGGTTTACCTTTTTGGCCCGGAGATCACCTTCCGCGGGCAGCCGCATGGAACCTTCAAGTTCCTGTTCAACGCAATCTATCTGGCGGGAGCCGAGCCGGTCACGCTTCCGTAAGGCCTCAACGTTGGTTACTGTGATTCAGGGGGAAATGGTATGTTCGTCACTACGCATATGAAACGGAACCTTGCCCTTGTGGCAACAATCTTCGCGGGATGCCTTTGGGCACAGGAGCCGGAATACGGCCCGCCGAACGGGACGCTGGTGATCCAGGGCGGAGGCTCGGATGTGGGCACCGGGATCTTCGAAACTTTCATCAACAAGGCCGGCGGTTTGGACGCGAAGATCATCGTCGTGCCCACCGCCGGCGGCAACCGGACTCCCGACGGCAAGCTCAGGGTGTACAACGAGGACCAGGTGGTGGCCTCCTGGAAACGGCGCGGCTGCACCAACGTCCACATGCTGCACACGGCCGATCCGAAGGTGGCCGACACCGAGGAGTTCGCCAAGACTCTGCGCGACGCCAAGGCCGTCTGGTTCAACGGGGGGAGGCAATGGAATTGTGTCGACTCCTATGCCAACACGCTGACCTTGAAAGAATTTCACAACGTGCTGGCGCGCGGTGGTGTGATCGGCGGCAGCTCCGCGGGAGCCACCATTCAGGGCGACTACCTGGTGCGCGGGGCGATCGCCGGTTCCGACATCGTCATGACGCCGGAGCCGAACCACGAACACGGCTTCGCTTTCCTGCGCAAGGTGGCCATCGACCAGCACATCAATACGCGCAACCGCTGGGACGACCTGATTCAGGTGATCAAAAAGTATCCCAACATGCTGGGAATCGGGCTGTCGGAAGGCACTGCAATCGTGGTGACCGGCGACCGGTTTGAGGTGATCGGCAAGTGGAAGGTGGCCATCCACGACAACACGCGGGTGTACCAGCCCTGGGAAAAGCCCTACTATATCCTCTCTGTCGGCGACGTCTACAACATGAAGACGCGCAAGATCGAAAAGTACGGTATAGGGTCTCCGGTGCCGCCCCCGACCATCAAGGCATCCAAGTGAAGTAGCGCCCGCCGCTGCTATACTTGCCAGAAATGATGCTTCGATTTGGCTTCCTCTCGTTACTGGGTCTCAGTGTCTTCGCGCAGGCGCCGGCGGGCAATGGGCAGGCGGCTGCCCAGGGCGGTGGCGGGCGTGGTGGCGCGGCCGCCACGTTGTCGCAAAGCCTGGCGCCGGCAGCAGGCGGAGGGGCGGGCGGCATCGACCTGGACCGCGTCCTGAAGGCTGTCGACGATTTGATGTGGCACGTTGACCTGGGCGACATCGCCGACGTGGACAAGGTGGAATACACCAGCCTGCCGCCGGCGCATATCGGGAATCCGCACGCGCCCGGCGCCGGCAATCCGCTGATCATTCGCGCGTACACCTTCATCCCGAAGAAGCTGGATCGCTCGAAGCCGCAACCGCTGATCGTCTTCGCTCACCAGGGCATCCACGCCAACGAGGACACGCGCGACGCCCACGTATTTCGCGAGTTGCTGGAGCAGGGGTACACCATCTTTGCGCCGGATTACCGCGGGTCCACCGGCTATGGCCGCGGCTTCTATGAGCAGATCGACTACGGCGGGCGGGAAGTGGACGATGTCTACCTGGGGACCCAGTGGATGCTGGAGACGTACCCATTCCTGGACCGCAAGCGCGTGGGCATGATCGGCTGGAGTCACGGCGGCGGGATTACCCTCATGAACATCTTTGAGCATCCGCAGACCTACGCGGTGGCGTACGCGGGTGTGCCGGTGAGCGACCTGGTGATGCGCATGGGCTACGAAAACGAGGGGTACCGGCAGCTTTATTCGGCGCCCTACCACATCGGCCGGACAGTGCGTGAGGATATGGCCGAATACCGCAAGCGGTCGCCGGTGAGCCACGCCAGCGAGTTGCAGACGCCGCTGCTGATCCACACCAACACCAACGATGAGGATGTCAATGTGGCCGAAGTAGAGCACCTGATCGAAGCATTGAAGGCCGCGGGCAAGAAGTTCGAATACAAGATTTACCAGGATGCCCCCGGCGGCCATTACTTTAACCGGCTGGATACCAAGTTAGCCAGGGAGTCGCGGCAGGAGATTTACAAGTTTCTGGCGGCGTATCTGCACCCGGGAAGCTGAGAGGGCGGAGCCTGAAGGCCGGGCCTTCCTGGTGGGCGTGACGCCCCCGAGCTAATCGATGGTGGCTTCGATCAGTTCCAGCCGCCGCTTGGGCTTTTCGCCGTCCACCTCTTCCTTCTCGAAGGCGTCCAGCACTTCCATGCCGGCCACCACGCGTCCGAAGGCGGCATACTTGCCATCCAGGTGCGGGGCGTCACCCAACATCAGGAAGAACGAGGTGTCGGCGGAATCCGGATCGTCGCCGCGGGCCATCGAGATGATGCCGCGGGTGTGCTTCACGTCGGGGCGGAATTCGCCCTTGATGGTATGCACCCAGCGGTCGGCGGGATGGGCCGCGCCGCCCACGCGGGTATCGCCCATGCCTCCCTGCACCACGAAACCCTTGATCAAGCGGTGAAACGCGGTGCCGTTGTACCAACCGGTGGCCGTCAGCATCAGGAAGTTGCGCACCGTGTTGGGGGCCCAATCGGGCTCCATTTTCACCTTGATCATACCCAGGGTGGTCTTGAGGGTGACGGTCTTGCGCATCTCGTCAGGGGTGGCATTGATGAACGGCTCAACCTTCTTCTTTTCGATCGCCACCTTCAGGATGCGCACGGGGGTATGGGTGACGTTATCGGGGCCGGCCGGTGTTTGCGAGATTTTCTCCACCACGTCCATGCCCTCGGTGACCCGGCCAAATGCCGAAAACTGGCCGTTGAGCTGGGGCTGCGGGGAAATGCACACAAAGAACTGGGCGCCATCGCTATCGGCTTTGCCAGGGATGCGGACGGTGGAAACCACGCCGCGCTCGTGCTTGAGGTCGCTGAATTCGTCCTTTAGCAGGTTCAAACCGCCCGTTCCCCAGAGGTTGCGGGGCGTTTTGGGGTCTTTGAGCAGCGGATCGCCACCCTGGATGATGCCGTAGGAAACCACGCGGAAGAAGGCGCTGCCATCGTAATAGCCCTGCCGGGCGCGGGCAATGAAGGCTTCCACGTGGCGGGGGGCTTTGTCGGGCGCGAACTCGAAACGGAAGACCCCCAGGTCGGTGGTGACTACGGCTTCCACCTCGGTGGCGGGCAGGGCGGCTGGGGTTTGCGGCCACAGGGGGGCGAGGGGAATCAGCATCAATGCCAGGCCGGCGGCCCGGACGGTGTTCCGGCTATTGCAGCCGGGGACGGAGTTGTTCGTTAGAAACCAGCCCATCGAAGATTGCCAAGACCTGCTTCCGGTAGGCGTAGACCCGTTGCAGGTTGTCACGGAATGAGGCTTCGAAGTCGTGAGCCTTCATCCACTTATCGATCATGCCACGGGGAACGTCAATATCCTGCCGGAGGGTTTCCACGTCGTGTCCGCGGAGGAACAGGCCGTAGAAAAAGGCCGCTTCCCGCTGGGGAGCCAAGGGGTCGAATTCGTCTCTCGCCGTCATAAAGTCTCAGCGAAAATGTCAGTATACCGATGGCCCCAACCTTACGGCAAGTCCCAAATCGGGCCAAACCAGGCCCAGACGGTCCAGGGGGGACGAAAGGCGGCGGGCTGCTCGCAAAAGGTCGTCGGCTTTCTGGGATGGAGCCCGATGTTTCACTGGACGGACTCGAAAATCCAGGTGCACGCGTTCTACTGTGTGCTGGCTTTGCTACTCACCAGCTTGCTCCAACGGGAACTGGTGGGGAAAGGCGAGTCGCTCAGCATAAGAACTCGGAGCCATCCGAGAAACTCTGGTAATCTATCCGCGGCGCCAAGGCCAGCGGCAGGCTTCTACCGCCACCTGTCTTACTCGCATGACTGCGATCCAGCAACGCCTCTTCTCCCTCCTCGACCTCCAGAGATTCG
>DATJRE010000070.1:0-4584 GCA_035505095.1 Bryobacteraceae bacterium
AGGCGCTCATGGCCACTCGCGTCGATCATGCCAACCGAAGCCCGCGAAGTGTTGGTGTAGTAAAGGGCTCCCTTGGCGGTGATCGCCAGTCCGTCGGCTTGCACCCGCGAGACGATCGTCTCGCCCCCCTCCGGCCCATAGGCCACAACGTGCACTCGGGGAACGGAGGCATACACGCGCCCGTCGGCGCCAACCGCCAGCGCCTTGACGCCGCCGGTATTCTCGCGGAAGAGGCTCACCTTGCCTTCGGGGTCCACGCGGTAAATGCGCCCGGCGGCCAGGTCGCTAAAGTAAACGCTGCCGTCTTTTCCCGCGACCAGGCCGGCCAAGGGGCCGTAGGTTCCGCCCAGCTGTTGCCAGGGCCTGTCCGCCCAGACCGTGGAGTACACTTTGCCGCGCGGATCCCACCCCGGCTGCCCCATGGCAGCGGGTTCGTGCACCGTGATCGCTTCGGGATAGCCGCGCCAGAGCCACCGCAGCGCATCGGGCATGATGGCCGCGCCCTGCTTTATGTTGTGCCCCTCGCTGCCCAGCACCAGTTTCGCGTCATAGCCCGCCGATTCGAAAGCCTCGTACATCACCTGGTTGTTGATGGGCCAGCTTCCGGCATAGAAGGTCCCCCAAGGCTCGCCGGGCACGATGTGATCGTTGTGGCCGTCCTGCAGAAAGACGCGGATGGGCTTCGGCTCGGTCTTGCGAATCAGCGCCGGCAGGCTGTCGGCGCCTTTCATAGCCACGTACGTGCCTATGAAACTGAGCACGCGATGAAACTGGTCCGGACGGTTCCAGGCGGTCATCAGCGCGCCCACCGCGCCGGTGCTGACGCCGGAGATGGCACGGTCGTCGGGGTTCTTCGACAGGTTGTACTTGCGCGCCACGGCGGGGATCAGCTCTTCCAGCAGGAAGCGCGAGAAGCGCGGGCTCAGCGAGTCGTACTCGAACACGCGCTCGAAACGGTTCTGGTCGTTGTCGGAGAGCGCCGGCAGCACTCCCGGATCGACGAAGATGCCGATCAGCGGCGGCAGTTCCCCCTTGGCGATGAGGTTGTCGAACACCACCGGAACACGCACGTTGTTGCTCAGCGATCCGCTGCCATCCAGGAAAACCATGAACGCCGTGGGCCGCGCCGGGTCGTACCGGGCGGGGATGTAGAGCGCATAGTGGTGCGGCGTGCCGGGGTAGAACTTTCCGGGCGGCAGCACCAGTTTGGTGATAACGGTGCCCTGGGGCACGCCGGGATGCGGCTGCGAATCGGGTCCCAGGCTGTAATCGTCGGCGCCGTACAGAGCGGCGGCCAGAAGCAGCGTGCATACGATGGTCTTCATGGGAGTCCGGGAAAAGTATATCGAAACCGGCGGCCAGCTTGCCGGGCCGCACCGCGCGCACTCAGCCCGTCTCCGGTGTCCACCGTGCGCGGTGCTACGCTTGGGTCATGGCCCGGTATCGAATTGAAGGCGGACGCCGCGGCTGGTCCGCCTGGAAAATCACCCTCGCGGTGTTTCTGGTTGTGCTGCTGCTGGGCGCCCGGTCCATTGCGTCGTACGCCATCGAAATCGCGTGGTGGAAAGAGCTGGGGCAGTTTCGCACCTGGCTCAGCATGTTGTATTACAGCGTGGCCCCGGTAACTGTCGCCACACTGTTGGCTTTTGCGGTGCTGTGGCTGGCGCATGCCAGGGCACTGCATTTCGCCGGAACGTCGCTGCGAGAGAATCGCCTGTATTCGCGGATCACCGCGCTCGGCTTGCTGCTGCTGGGCTATCTGATCTCGGCTGCTTGCATCGATACCTGGACGGTGGTTCGTTTTGCCGGCTCGCGCGGCCTGCCCGCCGCGGCCACGGCCTGGCACGACGCCATCTTTCAAAAGCCCCTGTCGTTCTACCTGTTCGATCTGCCGTTCTACCTGCTGCTGCGCAGTTATGTGCTGGCGCTGGCCATCTTCTGTATCCTGATTTTCTGGGTGGCCGCGCGCGCCTGGCAACTGCGCTACCGCATCGGCGAGCTGCGCGATTCGCGCAAGTTCGGCGCCTCCGGGTTTCCGGAAATCGAGCCGAACTTCTTCCGCCTCGAAGGCGGCCTGGAATCGCGCTTTCTGCGCGGCGCCGGCGTGGTCCTGCTGCTGGCTTTCGCGGTGCGCTTCTTCCTGGAGCGCTACGAGATGGTCTACAACGAACACGGCTCCTTCCTGGTGGGCGTGGATTATGTGGACCAGTATTTCGGCCTGCCGCTGCAATGGCTGCTGATCTTCGCCTGTCTCGCCGCCGCCGTGCTGGTGTGGCTGGGGCGCTGGCTTTTGGCCGCCAGTATGGCCGGCGCGCTGGTGATCGCCTTCGTCGTTCCGGCCCTTGTCGGCACGCTCTACGTGAAGCCCAACGAGATTTCGCTGGAGCGGCCCTATATCGATACCCATATCCACGCCACCCGTAGTGCTTACGGCCTCGAGCGGCATGTCCGCGAGGTGGAATTTCAGGCTGAACCGGATGCCCCCATCAACGTCGCGGAGAACCGCGGCACCCTGGACAACGTGCGTCTATGGGACTGGCGGGCTTTCCACGATACTGTCTCCCAGATCCAGGCCCTCCGCCCCTACTACGTGTTTCACGATACCGACGTGGACCGCTACACCATCGACGGCCAATACCGCCAGGTCTTGGTGGCCCCGCGCGAGCTGGATATCTCCCAGCTTTCCGGCGCGCGCGCAAACTGGATCAACCCGGCCTTTATCTACACCCACGGCTACGGGCTGGTGATGGCGCCGGTCAGCCAGATCACCCCGGATGGCCTGCCGGTGTTGCTGATCGACAATGCACCGGCGGTGGTCCACACCCCCAGCCTGAAGTTGACGCGTCCGGAGATTTATTACGGCGAAGTGACCCACGAGCCGGTCTTCGTCAATACCGCGCAGGAGGAGTTCAATTACCCCTCCGGCGAACAGAACGTGCGCGCCCGCTATGAGGGCAAGGGCGGTTTTCCCATCTCGTCGTTCTTCATGCGCCTGGCGGCCACCATCTACGAGGCCGAACCCAACATCCTGCTCACCGATTACCTCACCCCTAACAGCCGCATGATGATCCGCCGCCGGGTGCGCGAGCGGCTGGAGGAGCTGGCCGGCTTCCTGGAGTGGGATAGGGACCCGTACCTGGTGCTCACCGACGCCGGTCGCTTGGTTTGGATTGTGGATGGTTACACCACTTCGGAAGCGCACCCGTATTCGCGCGCCGTGGTAGACGGCGATATCGGCTCGATGAACTACATCCGCAACGCCGTGAAGGCCACCGTGGACGCATACGATGGCGAGACCCACATGTACATCTTCGCGCCCGACGATCCGATTATCGGCGCCTACCGCAACCTGTTTCCGGATCTGTTTCTACCGGCTTCGGCCATGCCCGCGGACCTGCGCCGGCACGCGCGCTATCCCGAAACCCTGTTTCGCATCCAGGCGGAGATCTACCGCACCTATCACATGCTGGACCCCCAGTCTTTCTACAACAAGGAAGACCTTTGGGACCTGGCTCGGCATGCCACCGCGCAGGCCGGCGGCGCCGAACCCGTAGAGCCGACCTATGTGATGGCCGCGCTTCCCGGCGAGCAGAAGGTGGAGTTTCTGCTAATGACGCCCTTCACCCCGCGCACCAAGGACAACCTGATCGGCCTGATGGTGGCGCGCTGCGATGGCGATCAGCTGGGCGACATGGTGGTGCTGATGCTTTCCAAGCAGAAGCTGATCTTCGGGCCTATGCAGATCGCCGCGCGCATCAACCAGGATGGCACTATTTCCAAGGACCTGACCCTGTGGAACCAGCAAGGCTCGCAAGTGCTGCGCGGGCAGACACTGGTGCTGCCGGTGGGCAACACGTTTTTGTACGTGGACCCCATCTACATCCAGGCGACCGAAGCGCGCATGCCGCAATTGAAGAAGGTGGTGCTGGCGGTGGGCGAGCGTCTGATTTACACCGATACGTACGACGAGGCGCTGGCGCAGTTATCGGCAGGCGCGCAGCAACTGGTGCAGCAGGCGCAAGCCGGTGCGTCGGGCGCCCCAGCGGCATCCGGTGGGCAGCCGCCCGGGATGCCCGCGGGGACTTCCAGCGATGCGCGCCTCAGCGCCATCCGCGAACATTTGCAGCGATACCGCGCGCTGGCCGCCCAGGGGCGCTGGTCGGAGGCGGGTAAAGAGCTGGAGGCCATCGAAGCGGAAGCCAACCGGAAATAACCAGCGCGGCCGAGCGGGAATTTACTACAATGGCGAAACACCCATGGCTCGTAAACTCCCGCTCCCTTTCTCCGCCGGTCTGCTACTGGCGTGTCTTGCATCCGGGCAGACCGCCGCTCCCGAAAGCGATCCGATTCAGACGCTGGTAGGCCGGCTGGAACTGAACCGCTACAAAGCCACCATCCGCGGCCTCACCAAATTCGGCGATCGCCGCCAGGGCACCGACCGAAATCGCGCCGCCATCGACTGGATTGAAGAGCAGCTCAAAAGCTATGGCTGCACCAACACCGAGCGCATTCATTACGACTATCAGCCGCCTGCCCGCGGCGGCCGAGGAGGGCGGGGAACCGATGGCGCGGCAGCCGCTGCAG
>DATJRE010000071.1:0-3281 GCA_035505095.1 Bryobacteraceae bacterium
ACGACCCGGTTCCCGATCGAAACCGGCCGCCGTGCCCCCAGATCCACAATTGGCGCATCGCCCAGCCGGCCAACGCGGCGGTGACCACCAGCGCAAGCCAGCGCCCGCGCGCCTTTTGCGAAGCCGTACGCGCCCCAGCCAGAAAATCGTCTACTCCCAAAGCCGTCACCAGCGCCGCCATGGCCGCCACACCTTCGTAAAAGTTGTAGCTCTGCAGGGACTGCTCGAGCACCGGCACTTGCATCACCAGCCGGTATACCAGCCCACCCGGGTTAGTAGCCATCACCAGGCAGACCGCGGCCGCCGCAACGGGCTGCGCGTACGGCCGCCACGTGCGCCTCGCTAAGGCCCATCCGATGGCGAACAGCGCCGGCAGCCCCAGGTAAAGGTACAGGACATCGCTGGGATAGGGGGGCCCCGCGCCGGGATTCGCGTCGAACCAGTTGGGGACGAAGTAGGGAATCAGGGCCTGCCAGCTATAGGCTCCCCCGCCATATTTGGGCGCGAACGCCGCCACCGCGCTAGCCTGCAGCGTGGGCAGCCATTGCGCCAAGGCCACCAGCACGGACGCCACCAGCGCTCCGCCTACCCCCACCGCCGCCCGCCAGCGCCCCCGCCCCGCCAGCGCGTACACCACGCAGGTGGTCGAGAACACGATCCAGGTGGGCGGATAGCCTGCCAGAAAGCATAACGCCGAGGCCACCGCGGTCTTCCACAGCGGACGCCAGTCGCCGCGCGCCGTGGCCTGGTCGATTCCCCATAGCCCCAGCGGCATCCAGGTCAAGCCCGTGACCACCCCCACGTGTACGCACTGCGAAACCATGTATCCGCCGAAGGCGAAGACGCCGGCGCCCATGGCGGAGGCCAGCGGACGCAAGCGCCGCCCGCGCAGCCACCCGTAGCACAGGACAAAGGCCAGCCAGATGTGCGTGAAGACGAAGTCCTCCAGCATCTTGAACTTGATCCGTTCGCGCCGCCAACTGGCCGCGTACATCAGCCACGACGGCGGATACAGCAGCGCCGCCTGCACGTTGGCCACGAACGAGACGCCGCAATAAATCGAGGGGTCCCACTCCGGAAAGCGCCCCTCCTTAAGGGACTGGAAGGCATAGCGTTGCAGTGGAAAGTGATAGCTCTCGATATCGGAGTAAAGATGCACCCGCTCCATCGGCGGCAGGTATTCGCAGAAGAACCCGTAAGTCGCCAGAAACGCCAGCGCGGCCACACCGAGAAGCTCGGCCGCGGCCCGCCGCGCGAAAGGGAGTTTCATCGCAGAGACTTCCAGTCTACTCTGCGGGAACCTTGCAGCGAGCGCTTGAGGCGGGGGCGCTGAGGCAGCCGCCGGAAGGCATTTCGATGCTTCTCCCTCATTTCCTCCGCGTCTCGGCGTCTCCGCGTCAAGCGCAGCCGGAATCGTGGGGTCTGAGCGCCGCCGCGCTGAAAACAAGCCTGCCCTCGCAGTACACTAAACTTTCATGCCTTTCGCTTTCCGCCACGCCATGTGCAACGAGGCTTTCGGCCAGCGGCCCTTCGCCGAAACCTGCCGCGGCATCCGCCAAGCGGGCTACAGCGGCATCGAAATCGCGCCCTTCACCCTGGCCGAATCCCCCTCCCAGGTCACCGCCGCCCAGCGCGCCGAATACCGCTCCGCGATGCAAGCCGAAGGGCTGGCCTTCGCCGGCCTGCACTGGCTCATGGCGAGTCCCCCAGGCCTGCACGTGACCACCCCCGATGCCGGCCTGCGCCGCCGCAGTTGGGAGCATGTCCGCGCCCTCGTCGACCTGTGTGCCGATCTCGGCCCCCACGCCGTGATGGTCTTCGGTTCCCCCAAGCAGCGCTCCACTACCGGCGGTATCTCGCGCGAAGCAGCCACGCGCCACTTCATCGACGGGTTGGCCGGAGTGGCGCCCGCGGCGGCCGCCCGCGGGGTCACGGTGCTCGTGGAAGCCCTGCCCGCCAATCAGTCGGATGTGGTCCAATCGCTGGCCGAAGCCGTCGCCATCGTCCGCGAAATCGACAGCCCGGCGGTGCGGACCATGTTCGACGTCCACAACGCGGTGGACGAAACCGAACCGCACGCCGTGCTGGTGGACCGCTATTTCGACCTCATCCGCCACATCCACGTGAACGAAACCGACGGCAGCCACTGCGGCACCGGCACTTACGATTTCCGGCCCGTATTCGAAACCTTGCGCCGCCGCGCGTACACCGGCTGGATTTCGCTCGAAGCCTTCGACTTTTCCTACGGCGCCGAACGCCTGGGCGCCGAGTCGCTGCGCTACCTGGAAGGCGAGATCGCCAAACTACCATCATGAGCCATTACGTTGTAACCGGAGGGGCGGGCTTCATCGGCTCCGCCATCGTGCGCAGCCTGCTGCGCGAAAACGCGGGGAAGGTCGTGGTCATCGACAACCTGCTGAGCGGTTCGGAAGCCAACCTCGAAGAGGTGCGCGCCGCCATCGATTTCCAGCGCGCCGATATCCGCAATTACGAGGAAATTGCTCCGCTCATCCGCGGCGCGGCAGTGGTGTTCCACGAGGCCGCCATCCCCTCGGTCCCGCGTTCTATCGAGGACCCGGTGCCCTCCCACGAGGTCAACATCAACGGCACCTTCAACGTGCTGCGGGCGGCTCACGAGGGCGGCGCCGGCCGCGTGGTGTACGCCGCTTCCTCCTCCGCCTATGGCGACACCGAAGTGCTGCCCAAGGTGGAGACCATGGCCCCCCAGCCCAAATCGCCGTATGCCTTACAGAAACTCGCCGGCGAGTATTACTGCCAGGTCTTCACCAGCGTCTATGGGCTGGAAACCGTGGCGCTGCGCTACTTCAACGTCTACGGCCCGCGCCAGGACCCCTCCAGCCCCTATTCCGGCGTGCTCTCGGTATTCATGAAGGCTGTGCTCGAACGGCGCGCGCCCACCGTTTTCGGCGATGGCGAACAATCCCGCGACTTCACCTATGTGGAAGACGTGGCCGACCTCAACCTGAAGGCCGCCCGCGCCCGCGGCGTTTCCGGAAAGATCTACAACGGGGGCAACGGCGGCCGCGTCACCCTGAACCAGGCGTGGGACCTCGTGCAGAAGCTCGAAGGAGTCCGGATTCCGGCCGATTATGGACCGCCGCGGGCCGGCGACGTCCACGATTCCCAAGCCGATGTTACGGCGGCCGCCCGCGATCTCGGCCACGCGCCGCTCTTTTCCTTCGAAGAAGGCATGCGCCGCACCCTGGAGTGGTATCGCGCGCAGGTGGGGCAGCCGATCCGCGTGCCCAGCTAACCCTGCG
>DATJRE010000072.1:0-3125 GCA_035505095.1 Bryobacteraceae bacterium
GGGCCAGGCGGCGGAGCGCGCGCAGGGCGCGCAGCGCGTGGCGATCGAGGCGCAAGCCCAACAGCTCCGGCAAAAGCAGTTTGACGCTACCTATGGATCGCTGCTCGGCCCCAACGGGGAACAGCTCACGCCCGAAGCCCAGAAGGCGATGGCGGCCGCGGATCCCGTGGCGGTGGCGGTGGCCAACTACCAGGTGCCTCCCCCCAACACCGGCTCCCGCTCGCCCATGGCTTTGGCCACGCTCCGAAAGGTGATGGCCTTGAACCCCGACTACAACGCGCAGAACTGGCAGGCTCAATCGGCCATGATGAAGGGCTACACCTCCGGCTCCCAGTCGAAAGAAATCTCGGGCATCAATACGGCTCTCGGCCACATCGGCGTGCTGGGCCAGGCGATCGACGCCTTGAACAACAACGATATCCAGGGCCTCAACCGGCTGGCGAATTTCCTGCAGGTGCAGACTGGCGGGACGGCCGTCACCACCTATCAGGCGATCGTGCACAAAGTGGCGCCGGAACTCAACCGCGCCTATGTCGGCGGAGTGGGGGCACAGGGCGAGATTCAGGCGCAAGAGTCCGACTTCGACCCGAAGCTGGGCCCGCAGCAGCTAAAAAACAATGTGGCGATCACGGCGCGACTCCTCCGCTCGAAAATCGGCGCTCTCGAGAATCAGTGGAAAACCACCATGGGGCCGAATAGCGATTTTCAGGGGCGTTTCATCATGCCGGAGGCGCAAGTCATCAATCGCTATTCACCGGCGCCGGCCGCCGGCGGCCGCAATCCTGGCGACGCGGCCGGCTTCAAAGTCACGGATCCGCGCGGCGTGGTGCACACTTTCCCCACTCAACAAGCGGCGGATGCTTTCAAGAAAGCGGCGGGCATTCAATAACCCATGGCTGGTCAAACCATCGATTACGACGCGTTAGCGAAACAGTTCGGCGCGGTGTCCTCGCAGCCGGCTGCCGCGGCACCGGCGATCGATTACGATGCACTGGCCAAACAGCACGGGGCCATCGCTGTAGACGCCGGCGGCAACAACACGGTGACCGGGAGTATCCTGTCCGGCAACGCGGAAAACTACCTCGACACCCAGCCGGACGCGCGTCCGCCAGTTTCGATCCCGCTCTACAATTCGCAGGGCCAGGTCAAGCCGGTAGACGACGCCAGCAAACCGCTGAACGGGGCGGAGAAGGCGGCGCTTTCTCCGCTCGAATACCTGAAGAGCGGAATGGAGCAGCTTGGACACGGCCTGTTTGGCATAGGCCATGCGGAAAGCGGGGAGCAGGTCGCCGGCGCCACCTCGGACGTGATCCGCGGAGGCCTCCAGACACTCACGCCATTTTTTGCGCCTGGGATGCTGGCGCATCCGCTCGCGTCGGCGGTGGGAATGGGGCTGTTCGGCGCGGCGCAGCAGACGGTGGAGAAAACCACCGGCGCCCTTGGTCTGCCTAATGGCTATTCGCGCCTGGCGGGCGACATCGCCGGCCTGTGGGGCGGTGCGAAGGGCTACCAGTGGCTCTCGGATATGGCGCGGATCCCCGACCAGCGCGTCGCCGATTCGATTTACAAACGGCTCGAGCTGACCGTGGACGCGCTAAAAGATCCTACCCTCCCGGACGGGCAGCGGGCCGCGGCGAAAGCCCAAGCGGAGGCACTGTTAGATAGCCTGAAGCGCGAGGAAGGCTGGCCTCTGGTTCCTCGGCTCTTCCCGAATCCGAACCGGCAGCAGGCGGACGCCTACGACTACATGCGCAACCAGGTGGGCACGGCGCCGAACGCCGGCGCGGCTACCGGGAGCCCGTTTGTGCGCGGCACTCAGTGGCTTACCGGAATGACTCTGCCGGGCGCCGTGATGGACGTTGGCGCCGCCAAACAGAATATCGAGGCCATGCGGGGGCACTCCGCCGGCCTGGTCGACCAGGCTACGCCGGAAACCAGCCCCGGCGTGCTCTATGATCAGTTTCGCCAGGCGGAGCAAAACTCCCAGCCGGTCTCGGTCCCTGTGCGCACGAAGCGCATACCGCAGCTGGACTCCGAAGGCAGACCCACCGGGCAGACGACCCAGCAGCCGGTGATAAGCAACCTGCAAATGCCGGTTGATCTCCGTTCCATCAAGCCGGCCGCGCGCGAGATGTACGACTCCATGCAGTTGATGGCGATGAAAGATCGCGCGTCTTCGGTGGCCTACTCTGCCGCGGAGCAGATAGCCAAACACTGGGACGATTTCGCGACAGCCTCCCAGGCGGAACAAGCGCTGAGCGGTTTCAAACATGAGGCCATGTTTGGCAGCCAGGGAAGAAGTGCTGCCATGGCGAAATTCTTGGTGTCCAAACTACAACCGCTGATCGATAGCGCGGCGCAGAAGTATGGCGGCGATGAAGCCATGGAGGCACTGCAGGAGGGGCGCCGCGCTACGGCGCAGCAGGCCGGCGCGGACTGGCTCGCGGAGCAATTCCAGAAAGCCACGGCGGCCGGGGGCTTCGATCGGGAGAGGGGACTCTGGAACGCCTGGGTGCAACTGAAGCCTGAAGTAAAGCGGGTGATGTACAGCCCCGAACAGGTAGAGAACCTGAATAAGTTCTTCCTGGGCGTCAAGGCTTACGCGGATAATCCGAACCCCTCCGGGTCCGCTCTGGTCGGCACGATCGCAGCACAGGGCGCCGCGGCAATGTCCGGGGCAGCGTTGCACCCTACGTTCTGGCTCAGCGAGCTGGGCGCCGGCGGGGTGGCAAAGCTGCTGCGCAGCGATGCCGGAATCAAGCTGCTCACGGAAGGCCTGCGGATTCCGCGGACCAGTCCGCGCGCGGCTGCGCTCGAGCAGCAATTACGCCAGATTCTGAACAATCCCCCCTCCGGCCCGGTTTCGCCTCCTCCCACCGGGGGCGGCGGCGCGGGAACGAGCGCGGCTGAGCGGGTAAAGACGTTTCTGAAGGGCGAAGAGGGCGGCGCGCCAACGGAACCGCGCGGGCCTGCTATTTCGCCGACTGAAAAAGCTCCTGGCGTCCCGCGACCGGCTGGACCGCTGGGACCGATCTACGAAGAGTTCCACCACGACGCGCAAGCGGCGCTGGAGCACTTCAAGAACCACGCTACAGGGGATGCCATCGGAGCGCTTTATCATCCCG
>DATJRE010000073.1:0-2649 GCA_035505095.1 Bryobacteraceae bacterium
TGCCGGTTTCGGCAGTGGCGGCCGCGCCTTCGAGCGTAATGTTGTTGCGCAATGTGGCGCCGGAAGCCGGCAGGAAATTGGTCATGCCCGCGGCCTCCACGCCAGGGACGCGTTCCAGGCCGGCGATGAGCTGTTCCTGCATGCGGCCGATCACGTCGCGATCCTCCGCCCAGCCTGCCCCCACGTGGAAGAGGATGGTGTGCGAAGAATCGAAGCCCGTGTCTACATGGTTCAAATTGTAGAAACTGCGCAGCAGCAGGCCGGCGCTGGCCAGCAGCAGCATGGTGAGGGCGACCTGCCCGCCGATGAGCGCGCGCTGCGCCCACTGTCGTTGGCCGGCTACGCCACGGCCCACCCGAATCAGGGTTCCCGCGTTGCCGGCGCGGGTGGCCCGCAGAGCGGGTAGCAGCCCGAAAGCCACCGCGCCCGCGAGGCTGGCGGCCATGGCGAAGGCCAGCGCCCGCCAGTCGATGGAAAGCTCCGTCATGCGCGGGGTATCGGCGAACAGTTTGGCCAGCAGGCGCATCGAAAAGCGCGCCAGCCCGTATCCGCTGATGGCGCCCCCGGCCGCCAGCCAGCCAATTTCCCGCATTACCGAACCTACCACCTGGGTCTGCGTGGCGCCCAGCGAAGAGCGGATGGCCAATTCGCGCTCGCGCTCCTTAAGCTGCGCCAGCACCAGGCTGGCCACGTTGCTTACGGTAATCAGCAGCAGCAGCACCACCGCGCCGAAGAGCAGCACCAGCGGCTTGCGGGCATCGCCCACGCGGGCGTCCTTCAAGTCGCCCACTAGCGCCGACCATCCTTTGTCGGTCTTCGGATACCGCTCGGCCAGGGCGTTTTCCACGCTAGCCAGGTCGGCCTGCGCCTGCGGAACGGTGACACCTGGCTTCATCCGCCCCACGCCGGAAAAGAAGCGCGCGTCGCGCTGACGCATGAGGAAGGCGTTCACCTGTGCGGGAAGCCACACATCGATGGACGCGCTGGTGAAGGTTTTGGGCATGACGCCCACGATGCTGTAGCCCCGCCCTTCAACGATCAGGCGCCGGCTGGTGATGCGCGGGTCCAGGCCATAGCGCCGCGCCCAAAGCCCGTAGCTGATCACTGCCGCCAGCGGTCCGCCGGCGACTTCTTCATCCGGCGTAAAGGTGCGGCCCAACAGGGCGGGCATGCCGTAGACATTGAAGTAGCGCGGGGCCACCCGGCGGCCATCCAGCCGCTGCGGCTGCGACATGCTCGTGTCGGTGACGTTTTCCGAGTAGCTGCCGCTGATGGTCTGGAAGGTGCGGCTGAGGCGGCTCCACTCCTCGATGCGCACCGGCGCCATGAGACTTTCCTTTTGCCTATGGGCCGCGGTGGCCTCCATAACCGTGACCAGCTCCGCCGGCCGCGGAAACGGCAATGGCTGCAGGAGCACGGTATTGACCACGGAGAACAGGGCGGTGTTGACACCGATTCCCAAGGTCAATAGAATCAAAACGGTCGCGGTGAACACCGGCCGCCGGCCGAGGGAACGAAGGGCCCATCTCCAATGCCTCACGAAGACCTCCGGGAAAGTGAAAGACGTTGGACGGTGCGGCCAGCTTCCTCGTTAGCAAAGGGCGGCCGTGTGTACCGAATAGCCCTCTTTTTCCGTTTCCGGAGGACTCCTCGCCGCGTCCAACATAGTGGAGGCCAAGAAATGATACCCGTGGCGGGGTCGAAAATTGGCAAGGCCAGCGCAGTAGTCTGCGTTGTGCTCCTGAGCATGTGGCAGATGGGTTTTGGACAGGTGCCGCCCGGTCCTCCGAGCCAGGCGCCGGCCACCCAACCGCCAGCTACCCAGCCGGCTCCCTTGCTGTCGCCCAACCAGTTGGACGACCTGGTGGCGCCGGTCGCGCTGTACCCCGATCCCTTGCTGGGCCAAGTGCTGGCAGCCTGCACTTACCCGCTGGAGATTGTGGAAGCGCAGCAATGGGTGCAGCAAAATAGCAATTTGCATGGCGCGCAACTGGTGAACGCCGCCAAGCAACAGAACTGGGACCCCAGCGTGCAAGCGCTGGTGGCCTTTCCGGATGTGTTGACCCTGCTGAGCAACGATGTTCGCTGGGCCACCGATTTGGGCAATGCGTTCCTGGCGCAGCAGGCCGACGTGATGGCGGCCGTGCAGACTATGCGGGCTCGGGCTGAGGCGAACGGGAAGCTGCAATCGAACCAGCAGGAAACGGTCACCACGGACAACCAGAACGGGCAAAGCGCCATTCAGATTGAACCGGCCAATCCGCAGGTGATTTATGTTCCCGTTTACCAGCCGGAATACATCTGGGGCCCGCCGGTTTGGGGCGCCTACCCGGCTTTGTGGTATCCGCCGGGCTTTGCCTTTGGCTTTGGCTTCGGCTGGTTGCCCGGCATCTATATGGACGCGTTTTTCCCAGGCTGGTTCGGCTGGGGCGGCTGGGGATGGGGCTGCGGCTGGTTCGGCGGCGGCCTGTTTGTGAATGCGGGATTCTTCCATCACTGGGGCTACGGATACTACACCGGATACGGACGGCTGGGAGTGGGAGGGCGCGCGATGTGGGCGCACAATCCAGCCTTTCGAGGCGGCGTAGCGTATCCCAACCGGGCGGTGGCGGCGCGTTACAACTCCAACCGGTACGTGGGTAGCCGGTT
>DATJRE010000074.1:0-14319 GCA_035505095.1 Bryobacteraceae bacterium
TCCAAACCACGCCGCCATGCGCTCCGCGTACCCGCGCAGAGTCAGCGCCGCCGGCGAGACTACGTGAAAACTTTCGCCGATGGCGGCTTCGCGATGCTCCACCGCCCCCACGAAAGCCGCCGCCACGTCGGACGCGTGCACGTGGTGCAATGTCTCCATGCCCAGGTTGGGCAGCAGCACCTCGCGGCCGGCCGCCAGGTCCGCAAATACCTCGGTGTTGAAATTGCCAGCCGGATTAACCGGCGCCCATCCCGGGCCCACCAGGTGGCCGGGATGAAGCACGGTGGCGGGGAAGCCTTCGCGAGCCTCCGCCAGCAGGTACGTCTCGATGGCGAGCTTGCGGATGCCGTAATCGCCGAATGGCGCCCGCGGCGTATCTTCCGTGGTGGGCGCCTCAATGGTGTGGCCATGCACCCAAATGGTGCCGCAATGCAGGAAGTGGCCCACCCGGCCGCGCAGCGCATCCACCAGTTGCCGGGCGCTCTCCGGTAAATAGCACGTCAGGTCGATGACGACCTCGGGTTCCAGTTCCCCAATCCGGTGCCCGAATTCGCCCCGCGCCTCTTCCTCTGCGCGATCCAGCGCAACCCGTGCGATCCCGCTCCAGGCTTCGTGCGGCTGGTAGGGTTCGCGCATCCCGCGCGAAACCGAGATCACTTCGTGTCCAGCCTGGGCCAGCATCGGCGACAGATAGGTACCGATGTGCCCGGTACCGCCGATTACGACGATGCGCATGGGAATTGGGCCGTCACCATTTATTTTGCAATAGACATTGCGTAGTATACAATAAATCCGAGAAAGCGGCTGCGGTTGGCGTCGCAGGATTCCCTGTCTTCACCGTTTCAGGGCACCGGCGGCGCATGCGTTGCAGTTTGCCCTTTTCTCACGCTTCCATGGTAACGTTCATAGCCCGCTTCGGCCTCCGCTTCCTTCGCTTGGGAATCGCCGTCCGGCTGGCTGGCGCTCAGGGTGGTTTCCGGCACGTTCGGTTTGCCGGGCGACGGTTAAAGCCATTGGATCCCTTACCTGCCGAATCCTTGAGGATAACGTTAATCGAATGTTTTCAAGCACATAGCACGACGTTAGCTAACATTTTTAGCGTTGCTCGCGAGGCTCGGAAGAGCGTATAACTGGATTCAGTCATGCAAAGTCACTCACTGAGGTTGCTGGTCATCCTTGCGTTATCGGTTGCTCCGCTGGGGGCAGCGTCAACGGCGAAGCCCACGCCCTGGTATTTGAAGCCGGTCCAACGCCCCGAAGTTCCAACAGCGGCCGGGCAATACGCCAATCCCATCGATGCCTTCATCGCAGCCAAACTCAAGGACGAGAAACTCCGCCCGGCAGGCCCGGCCAATAAGTCTATTTTGCTGCGCCGGGTTTACCTGGATCTGATCGGGATTCCCCCTACGCCCGAGGAACAGGCAGCCTTCCTGGCGGACACGGCGCCCAACGCCTACGAAAAAGTCGTCGACCGGCTGCTGGCCGACAAACAGTATGGTGTGCGGCAAGGCCGCCACTGGCTGGACGTGCTCCGCTATGCCGACGTGGATGACACCATGGCGGCGGCGTCCGGAATCCACTACTGGCGCGACTGGGTGATCACCGAGCTGAACGAAGATCTTCCGTACGATCAATTCGTCCGCGCCCAGTTGACCGGCTACCGTGATGGCGAGTACACCACCATTAACGACAACGGCAACCGGCACCGCGCTCTGCCCCGCCCCTTCGACCTGTTCGCCCTCGGCTTCCTGGCGCGCGGCCAGGTCACCCGCGACGGCAAAGATACCAAGGAATTGCCGACGGCCGCGGTGGAAACGGTCTCGACCGCATTCATGGGCCTCACCGTGGGCTGCGCCAAGTGCCATGACCACAAATTCGATCCGATCCTCCGTACCGATTACTATTCCATGAAGGCTCTGTTCGATCCGCTGGTGGTCAAACGGGTGCGGCTGGCGTCCGAGGCGGACACCATCAAGTATGACGAAGCTTACACCGAATACCAGCAAAAGAAGACGGCGGCGGAAAAAGTCGTAGCCGACCTCATCGCCCCTTACAAGGCGAAAATGGATGAGAAGTTGATGGCGGCGCTGACGCCGGATGTTCAGGCGGTCTTCCGCAAGCCGGAAAAGCAGCGCACGGCCGCCGAACAGAAGATCGCGGACGACTACCACGTAGTATTCAAGGTGAACGGTTCGGAAATCAGGGGGTACATGACCCCGGACATCTACAAGCAGTACACCACTCTGCAAAAGGCGGCCGATGCGATTCGCCCGCCGGCTCCGCTGCCTGAGTTTTGGACCGTGGAAGAGGATTCCGCCCGGCTGAAAGAGCCCAGCTACATTCTGACCAACGGTGAACCGACTCAACCGGAGACCGATAAACCGGTGCAGCCCGGCTTCCCGTTCGAGCCCAAAGGCACCGAATTCCGCGATGGCCGCCGCGAGACGTTCGCCGAGTGGCTGGTCGCTCCCGAAAATCCCCTGTTCGCCCGCGTGGCGGTGAACCGGCTATGGGGGTGGCACTTCGGAAAGGGAATTCAGCCCAATCCGAGCGATTTCGGCCTCCTCGGCGGACGGCCGTCCAATCCGGAACTGCTCGACTGGCTGGCCTCGGAGTTCGTCGCTAAGGGCTTCAGCATGAAGGCCATCAACAAGCTGATCGTGATGTCCGACACCTACAAGATGTCCTCGGCCCCCGATCCGGTAACCATCACGCAGGACCGCGGCATCGACCCGACGGATAAGATGCTGTGGGAGTTTCCCCTGCTGCGCCTGGACGCCGAAGCGATCTGGGATTCGATCTTCACCGCGGCCGATAGCCTCGATCTGAAGGTGGGCGGCAAGTCGTTCCAGATCGCGGGCGAAGAGGGCGGCAAAGGGCGCGGCCCGCGGGCGGCGCAAGTGGCAGAGAAATCCAATGGGTTGGAGCGCCGTGGAGCTTACATTGAACGCGGTTACCATCAGAGCCTGGATGTGATGCCCAACTTCCTTCAGGCATTTGACGTGGATGACGGGCGCACGCCCTGTCCCGAGCGGACGCGCACCGTAACGGCTCCCCAGAGCCTCTTTCTGATGAATGACAAACTGGTGATCGACGCTTCCGCCAAATTTGCCGATCGCCTGCAAAAAGAGACCAACGGCAACATCCCGGAGGCCATCGACCTGGGCTACCGGATCGCGCTCGGAAGGCCGCCTTCTCCCAAGGAAAAAGACAGCGCCCTCACCTATGTCAATGGCGACCCTGCGCAACTGAAGGGCTTTACCTGGCTGTTATTTAATCTCGACGAGTTTTCCTATGCACGCTGATTATCCATGCGGTCGTATTTCCCGGCGAAACGCCATCTACCGCTTCGGTTTACTCGGAACGGCGATCGGTGCAGTTTGGGCTGATGACGGCAAACTACCTCAGGGTCTTAAGGAAGCACAAACCCTTCCCAAAAAGGCCAAGTCCGTGATTCTTCTTTTCATGTGCGGGGGCGCCAGCCATATCGACACCTTCGATCCCAAGGACAATAAATGGGCCGGCAAGATCATGGATGCCATTGGGTTCGGCGATAATCTCGCCCAACGCAAGCGTCCCGTGATTCCCTGCCGCAGAACCTTCAAGAACTATGGGGAATCCGGCATCCCGGTGTCGGATTGGTTTCCCAACGTAGGCAGTGTGATCGACAATATTGCGGTGGTACGGTCTTTTTGGTCCCACGAAACCAATCATTTCCCGGCGGTCATCGAAACCACCACCGCGCACCGCGGACGCCAGTTCGACTGGCCGACCATGGGCAGTTGGGTCTCCTACGCCCTTGGTTCGGCGAATCAGAACCTGCCGACCTTCGTCAACATGGGCCGGCCTTCTTCCTCGGTACAGTTGAGCGCCGGGTTTATGGGCGCAAGTTTCGCCGCCACGCCCTTTCAGAACGGCGATACGCCGATCAAGGATCTGAACCCGCCGAAGGACCTGAGCCGGGCCGAGCGCGACCGCCAGATGGAAGCCCTGGCCGGTATGAACCAGGAGTTCCGCCAGGAGTACGCCCTGAACGACGACATCGCGGCGCGCCTGAAGGCCTACGAACTGGCCGCCAGGATGCAGCTTTCCGCGCCGCCCCTGGTGGACTTTTCCAACGAGTCCAAGAGCACCCTGGACCTCTATGGCATCGGGGTGAAGGAGACCAACGATTTCGGCCGCCAGTTGCTGCTCGCGCGCCGGATGGTGGAGAAGGGCGTCCGCTTCATCCAGATTTGCAATGCCGGCGGCGGCAACGGGTCATGGGACGCGCACGTCGATATGGCCACCCACGGGCCGCTCTGCCTCGCCACGGACAAGCCCATCTCCGGATTGATCAAGGACCTGAAGTCGCGCGGCATGCTGGACAGCACCCTGATCGTCTGGACGACCGAGTTCGGCCGCACGCCCTGGTCGCAGCACGATGACAAGGGCCGCGACCATAACGCCATGGGATACACCTCCTGGTTCGCCGGCGGCGGCATCAAAGGCGGGACGGTGCACGGCGCCACCGATGAGGTGGGCTATAAGGCCGTCGAAGACCGCCATTACTGCAGCGACATTCACTCCACAATCGCTACCCTGATGGGCTTGGACTACATGAAAATGGATTTCGTGTACAACGGCCGCACATTCCATCTGATCGAGGAAGGCGGCGGGCCGATCAAGCAGATCATTGCCTAGTCGCGCCAAGGCACATGCTGAATCGAAGGGTATTCCTCGCAGCAACGGCCGGTTCTCTCGCAACCCTCGCCAAGGGCGAATCCCCCTGGGGAGGACCGGTCCTCGACATCCACCTTCACCCGCGGTCCGGTGACGCCACCGAGACCCAACATCTGGAAGGAAGCGGCTGCACCCAGGCCGTCCTTCTGCCGAACCGCAACAGTGAAGAACACTGCAAGGAGGTGATGCGCCGCGAGCCGGGCCGGTACCTCCGCTTCACCAATTCGGACCTGATGAGCCCCGACGCCACCGAGCACCTGCGCGCCGGCGTGAAAGACGGGGCGGTGGGCATCGGCGAGCTGAAATTCTCCGGCTCCCTGGATGCGCCGCAGGTGCTGCGCGTGTATGCGCTGGCCTCCGACCTCGACGTTCCGGTGCTGATTCATTTTCAGGAGAACGCCTCGTTCGCCGGCTTTGAGCGGCTCCCGGCGATTGTTCAGCGCTACCCCAAGACCCGCTTCATTTGCCACGCCAATACCTGGTGGGCCAATATCAGCAGCGCGAACGATAACAAATCGGGCTATCCCCAGGGCCGGATTCAGCCCGGCGGTCTCACCGACCGGATGCTCTCCGACTACCCCAACGTATACGGGGACCTCTCGGCCAACTCCGGCCGCAACGCGCTGGCGCGCGACCCGGAGTTCGCTGCCGCCTTTCTGGTGCGTCACAAAGACAAGCTGATGTTCGGCAGCGATTGCGGATGCCGCGACGGCCATGGCGCCGGACAGCCGCAGGGCGGCGCGCTGAAGGGGAAGTGTACCGCGCGGGAGACGCTGGCGCTATTGAAGAAGCTCGCTTCGCCCACGCTGTTCCGGAGACTCACTTACGAGAACGGCGCGCGGTTCTACAAGCTTGCTTAGCGGCAAACCGCCAATTCACCGGACCAAGGAGCGAACGCATAACATGGAAACCAGCCGGAATGCCCCGTTGCAGAACCAATCCGGATTTTCGCGAAGGCAACTGATGCTCGGCGCGGGAGCCGGCCTTGCCGGAATGCGGGCTTTGTCCGCCGATGGCGTACTGACCGCGCAGCAGGTGGTGGAACGCATCCGGAAGAATGTCGGCATCCCGTGGCGCACCCAGACGGTCGACAATTTCAAGGATGGCAGCAATCCCGACGCGCCCGTTATCGGCATTGCAACCACCATGGTGGCCACGTTCGAGCTGCTGCACCGCGCGGCCGCCGCCAAGCGAAACCTCATCATCGTCCATGAGCCGACCTATTACAGCAATCTCGACGACCCCAAGGACATCTTGAACGACCCGATGTTCCGTCTCAAGAGGGAGTTCATAGTCTCCAACAACCTCTCTGTGTTCCGCTTTCACGACCATTGGCACGGACACAGGCCGGACGGCATCATCGACGGCATGGCGGTGGGTCTCGGCTGGAAGAAATACCAGAACCCCGACAACGCGCGCCTGTTCGTCCTCCCGGAAACCACCCTCAACGGGCTGGCGCTGCAGATCCACGACCGCCTGAAGGTGCGCGCCATTCGCATCGTGGGCGACCCGCAGCTCCCGGTGACCCGCGCCGCTTTCAACCCCGGCTCGACCGGGCTGAACCTGATGATGCGCTACTTCTCCGGCTCGGAAGTGGACGCGTTCGTCTGCGGCGAGCCGCGGGAGTGGGACGCCTGCGAGTACGCCCGCGATTCGATTGCGGCGGGCAAGAAGAAGGGGCTGATCATCCTGGGCCACGACATGTCGGAAGAGCGCGGCATGGAAGAATGCGCCCAATGGCTGAAGGGCTTCATCTCCGAAGTCCCCGTGGAGTTCATGCCCTCCGGCGAGGCCTTCTGGGTGCCCACGTTCTCGTAGAATCGCGAGAATCGACAACCCCTCCCGGTTCGCGCCTGCACGATTCGCTGCCTGGAAACGTTATCCTGGCATATGAGGGCGGGACGATTTCTCAGGCACAACCGCGTGCTGGCGGCGGTGGCGATCGGGTCTCTGGCGCTCGGCATCGGCGGCAACGTCACGGTGTACAGCGTGGTCCGCGAGATGATTCTCGACGACCTCAGCGCCGCGCATCCCGACCGCCTGGTGCGCACCGGCGCCAACCTCTCGTATAACCAATACCGCGAGCTGCAGCAGGCGGGCGTGTTTCAGGACCTGGCCTTCTACCACAGCTTCAGCATGTGGGACTGGCGCGCGGGCGATCACGGCGAGATCGTCTGGACCATCCGGGCGAGTCCCAATTTCTTCGACGTGCTGGGCCTGCGCGAGGACCTCACCCGCGGCGTGGTGGCCAGCTACGGCTTCTGGAACCGGCGGCTGGCGGGCGACCCGCGGGCGGTCGGGCGGCCCATCGAATTGAACGGCCGGTTGTACACCCTCACGGGCGTGCTGCCGGAGGACTACCGCAGCGTCTACGGGCTGAGCGTTTCGCCGGAGATTTACGTGCAAGCCTCCGTCGCGCATCCCGACGCCGCGTCGTGTATCGTGTTCGGCCGCCTGCGGGATGGGCAATCGATAGAAACCGCGCGGCAGGCTGCGGGCGCGGTGGCGGAGCGCCTGTGGGGCGCGGAATTCGCGCGGCGCTTCTCCACCCTGCTGCCCATGGCGGGTTTCGCGGCCCATCACACGGTGGTCGAGGGTAACGGCGTTTACCTGTTCTTCGTGGCCCTCTTCGCGGTGGCCGGAATGATGGCGCTGATCTCCTGCGCCAACGTGGCGGGCCTGCTGCTGGCGCGCGGCCTCAGCCGGCAGCGCGAGCTGGCCATCCGCAAGGCTTTGGGCGCCAGCCGATGGCAGGTGGCGCGGCCGCTGCTGGCGGAGGCGTCGCTGCTGGTAGCGGCGGGCGCCGTGGCGGGGTGGCTGCTGCATGCGGTTCTGGCCGACCAGCTTCGCGCCGTGCGGTTTCCTTCCGCCTACGGCGTGCCCTTCGAATTCCATTTCCAGACCGATGCCGGGTTGCTGGTGTACGCTGCCGCGGTGGCACTGGGCGCTCTGGCGGTCTGCGCGCTGGTGCCCGCCATGCGCGGCTCGAATGTGGACCTCGGGTTGGCGCTGAAGCAGGGTGAGCCGGCCTTCTCGCTGCGGCGCTGGAATCTGCGCAGCGCCTTTGTGGCGGTCCAGATGGCGCTGGCGGTGATGCTGCTGGCGCTGGGCGCACTGTTCACCCGCAGCTTCGTGCATCTGGTCACTGCGGACCTGGGTTTCGACGCCGCGCACATCTTGATGGCCGGAGCGCAGCCGATGCCGGGCAGCCCGCCCGATCTTCGCGAGCGGATGCTCCGTCGGATCGAAGCGGTGCCGGGAGTGCTGGCGGCGAGCTCGGTTGCGGTCCGGCCGCTGGCGGGCGAACTGCCCAAGGACACCGTGCGGCGCGGCGGCGACACGGCTCCCGAGGGCGAAGCGTACGTGGTGGGCGCGGGCGAGCGCTACGCCGAAACTATGGGCATACGCATTCTCCGCGGCCGCGATTTCGAACGGTCCGATGGCGGCCTGCATCCCCGGCCCGCGATGCTGAACGCCACGCTGGCGCGCCAGTTATTCGGTGACCGCGACCCGGTGGGCCAGCCTTTGCGCCTGGGCCGCGAGAAAACCGAGTTGCTGGAAGTGGTCGGGGTCGTCGCCGATACCAAGCTCCGGACGATCGGCGAGGAAAACGCGCCCGCGCTGTATGTGCCGGAAACCTTCGGCAGCCTGATGGTGCGCGTCGAGGGAGACTCCGCCCGCTGGATCGCGCCGGTGCGGCAGGCCATGGCGGAGGTCGATCCGCGGGCCGCGCTCGACATTCGGCCCATGGCCGATGCGGTGGCCGGCGGGCTTTTCCCGATGCGGATGGCGGCGGCGCTGGTCGGGTCGTTGAGCGCCGCGGGGCTGCTGCTGGCCATGGTGGGGCTGTACGCGGCGGTGGCGCACGCGGTGGGGAAGCGGACGCGCGAGATGGGCATTCGGGTAGCGCTGGGCGCCACGCGCGGAAGCATCGTGTGGGTGGCGGTGGCCGATGGCATGGCGGTGCTCGCGGTGGGCGCGGCGGCTGGGCTGGCGGTCGCGGTGGCCCTCATTCGCCCATTGGCGGGGATGCTTCCGGATGGCGTGAACCCCTGGGCCCCGGCGCAGTTTGCGGCGGTGCTGGCGCTGCTGCTGGCAGCCGGTGCCGCAGCCACCGCGGGACCGGCGCGGCGCGCGGCGCGCGTGGATGCGGCAGTGGCCCTACGGGAGGAGTGAGGCACAGCCATACGGCTCTCACGTGGCTGGTCGGTCACGGGCTTGGGCGGCCAAGCGGGATCGTCTGCTGGAACAAGTTCCCATGCCGCGGTGTCTTTAAAAAATGCGCCGTGCGCTTTTTTCAGCGATTCCCGTGCTCGGTCTTCTGGTTCCCTCGGCGTTCGCGGCTGACCTTCCCAGCTTCGAGGCGGCTTCGGTAAAGCACTCAGACCCGAGGGCAAGAAACTTAGGCGCCAACCAATGCACGGGCGGCCCCGGCACGTCGGACCCCGGAACGCTGCATTGCACCAACAGCTCTCTGAGCCTGTATATTTTGCAGGCTTACGACGTGAAATGGTACCAGCTTGTATCGCCCGACTGGGTAATCCATGGCGGAAGCGAATCAGGCTACGATGTGACCGCAAAGGTCCCGCCTGGGACGTCGAAGGCAGATTACCGGCTTATGCTGCAGCACCTGCTTGCCGGCCGTTTTCACCTCGTGGTTCATCGCGAGGTTAGGGAGTTGCCGGTCTATTCCCTGGTTACCGGCAAAGGCAAGCCGAAGATCGTTCCTTCATCGTCTCCAGCACCGCCTGGTCCACGTTGCGCGATGTCCTTAGTGAAGAATCATTTCCACTGGGTGTGCCACAACACGCTCTTGAAGGATTTAGCGGGGAATCTGGAGACTCAGTTTTGGAGCGACGTTGCCGATAAAACCGGGCTTTCAGGGGAATACGACTTCACACTGGATTTCATACCCGCCCAATCGTGGCAAGGCAGAGTTGGCTGGTCACCCTCGAGCGCGATAACCGATGACACTCTCACCCTGGATGCCGCGATCTCTCAACAACTCGGCCTGAAGCTGGAGAAGGGGAAAGGGGCCGTACCGGTTTTGGTCGTCGACAAGGCCGAAAAGAACCCGACTGAGAACTAAATCGTCGAGCGCAGATGCCGCTACGGCACGAGTGAGGCGCGCACAGTTTCTTCCAGGTGGTCGAGCGCGCCGGCGAAGAAGTGGTCCTCCGCTTCGATCCAATGAAGCTGCTTGGGTTCGGGCAGCGTGGCGTAGAGAGCTTCCAACTCCCCGTGCGGCCCGAATTGGTCGCCGGTGCTCTGGATGAAAATCTTGGGAACGGCGCAGGTCTGGAGGTAATCCGTGTCGCCCGTGCGGGTGGGGAAACCGGCGGCCAGCACCCATCGCGCGGCGGCGCAGGCGGGGCTTAAGCAGGCCAGCCGGGTGACCACCCGTGCGCCGAACGAAAAGCCCGCCAGCGCGAACGGCAAATCGGGATAGCGGCCGCGCAGCCAGTCGAGAGCCGTCCGCGCGTCTTCGATTTCGCCGGTGAGGTGGGCGTGCTCGCCCTCGCTCTGGCCCACTCCGCGGAAGTTGAAGCGCAGCACCACGGCGCCGGCCCGCCGCAGCCCGCGCGCGATGCGGAATACCACTTTATTGTGCAAAGTGCCGCCGTACAGCGGATGCGGATGGCACACCACGGCGGCAATGGAAGGCGCGGTGTGATCGGGCTCTTCGAGCAGGGCTTCCAGGCGGCCGGCGGGTCCCGCCAGCCAGTGCGATTCGATGCGGCGCGCCACTCAGTTGGTACGGTAGTTGGTGAACTGCATGTCGATGCCGAAATCGCTTTCGCGAAGCAGCTTGATCACCGACTGGAGCACGTCGCGGTCGCGGCCGGAGACGCGCACGAAATCGCCCTGAATGGAGGCTTGCACTTTGAGCTTGCTGTCTTTGACCTTCTTGACAATCTCGCGGGCTTTTTCGGTGGTGATGCCCTGCTGCAGCGTGATCTCCTGCCGCACCGTCGACCCGGCCGCGGAAACGATCTCGCCATAGGACAGGCCCTTGAGGGGCACCTTGCGCTTCACCAGCTTGGATTCCAGAATATCCACCACTGCCTTCAGCTTGAACTCGTCCTTGCTGGCCAGGGTGATCTTGTTCTCCTTCTCGTTGAGCTCGATATTGGAGTGCGAATCCTTCAGGTCGTAGCGCTGCTGGATTTCCTTGAGCGCCTGCTGCACGGCGTTGAGGACTTCCGGCATTTCAATCTTGGAAACGACGTCGAACGTGTTGTCGGGCATAAGTTATTTCTTGTCGGGGCCGGCCGGGCGCGAGCCGGGGTCGGAGTTCGGGGCTGGGTGGGAATTGGGGAACGCAGGACGAGGATTCGGAATGCCGGCGCGGGATCCCGGGTCGGGGTCAGCGGCGGGGCGGGCATTCGGAAACAGAGGATCGGAGGCCGGAGAACGAGGAGCGGCGGCGGGAATTTCGGGTTCCGCGTAGTTCAATTCCAGGCCGAGAATCGAGCCGGGACGCGAGCGCAAAGGGCTGACCCGCCGTACCGTCTCCAGGCGCGGCGTGGGAACGGCCGGCTCGGCGGATGGCTTGGGCATGGGAGGGGGCACCGGCTTCAGCGTCGAAGCCACTTCGGGCGCGATCGGACCCGGCGCCGCGGCAGACTTGCGGGTGTTTAACGCCGCCAGCACCCGCAGGGAAATCTCATCCACCATCTTTTCCATGGCGGCATCCAGGGCCACGGTGACGGCCGCGCGCACCTGTTCGGCATCCACTACGGTGACGAAGGGGACCGTTGCGGGATTGGCGGGCGCGGCAACCTTGGCGCCGGCGGCGCCCGGGTGGAGTTGGGAGCGGTCCTGGACGGCACGCTCGGCCAGGGGCCTCACGGTGGCGATCAGGACGCTGGCCTCGAAGGGCTTCTTCAGCGTAGCATCGGCCTCCACGCGCTTCACCTGGTCGTCATCAAGCGGCTCGAGCACGCCCGCCGTGAGCACCACGCGCACGTGCCGGTGGCGCGGACTCATCTTCAGAAATTGGCAGATCTCGTAACCCGAGCGGCCCGGCATCACGGTATCGGCCAGCACCACATCCGGGTCCACATCGTCCATGCGAATCAGCGCCGAGTCGGCATTGCTCACGGTGACGACTTCAAAGCCCTCTTCGGTCAGAATGCGCTCGCCCATTCGCTGCGCATGCGGGCTGTCGTCCACCAGAAGAATGCGGCTCATTTGGTGGCTGATTTAACGGCCTTCTTGACAGCCGCCGGGGCGCCGGTGGGGAGCGGCTTGAGTTTGTCGATGGTCTTCCGGCTCACGCCCGTCCGGATCAGATCGTTAACCGAGAGATACGGCCGCATCAGCACGATGCGCTTGGCCATCAGCTTGTTGACGCCCGGCAGCTTGGCGATTTCGGATTCGGGCGCCGAGTTGAGGTCCACGCCGGTGCGGGTGATGGCCACCGGTTTAGTCGCCTGGGCAGGCGGGGTGAGAGGCGTGTTCCCACGCGGATTGCTCCGCGCGTCGGGGGCCGTGTCGAGTACGTTTTGGGCCGGTGTGGTGCTGGTGACGGTGTTCTCCCCCGTATTGGCGGCGGTTTGCGGCACGCTGTAGGGCACGTAGGGGCGGAAACCGGTCATCGGCGGGCTGCCGGATTTGGCCGTGGCAGTCAAGTCGGGCCGCGAGCCAAAGGGCCCCCAGGCCTTGGCCAGAAGGCTCCGTTTGCCGCGATTCTCCTGGTCGTATTTCATGCGTGCCAGAGCTTCCGGATCGGCTTCCGGCACGGGCCGCTTCATCTGTTCGAGCGCCGCCTTGGCGGCGTCCACGTGCGCGCTCAGCGGATAATCCTTCACGATGCGGGCATAGGCATCGGCCTGCTTGTCTTCAAAGCGATCGCCCATACGCCGGTAGGAATCGGCCAGCTCCCAGAGAGCTTCATCGGCCTGGCTGAACAGCGGGAACTGGTCGGAAAGGGCCTGGAGCCGGTTGGCGGCGGCGGGCATGCTGCCTTTATGGTGGTAAAAATCGCCGACCTTGAATTCCCCCTGCGCCAGCACTTCCTGGGCATCGCGGAGCATCTGCTGGGCCTCGGGAGCGAATTTGCTGTTGGGGAACTGCACCAGAAGCTGCCGGCACTCGTCTTCGGTGCGCAGCGCGTGGATGGGGTCGCGGTCCGATTTTTCCATCTGCTGATCCTGCATCTTGCAGATTTTCTGCTGGGCCTCGGCGGCTTCCTCCATGGTGGGGTAGAACAGGATGAAGTCCTTATACTCGGCTTCGGCTTGGGCAAAGCCGTGGGCGCCGCCTTCGCGATACCAGCTATCCGCCACCGCCAGTTTGGCTTTGGCCAGGTACTCGCTGTTATCGTAGGTGTTCATCATGGTCTGCAGCAGCAGCCGGGCCTTCTCAAACCGGCTGTGCTCGATGTCCTGAATGGCCAGGTCGAAGAGCACCTTGTCGGGTTGCTGGGTGTCCTTGGTGATGGGGTTATCGTACTTCTTCCGGCGGGCGCAGGAACTGAGCAGGACGACCAGCGCCAGAAGCACGGCGGCGTACCGACTAATTGTTCGCATCATGATGAAATCCACACACTCCAATCCTTAGCATCGAACCGCGGTGGCGTTGGCGGCGATTTCGCGCATGAGACGCACTTCGGCCTCGGCATCGGGACTGTGAAAAATCCCCGACCCTGTGACGATCCAGTCACACCCCGCGCGAACCACTTCCGCCAGGTTATCCCGATGCACTCCGCCATCGATTTCGATGGGCAGGTTTAACTGCTTATCCTGCCGCATCCAATGAAGCTTGCGGACCTTTTTCAGAACGTAAGGAATCAGCTTCTGCCCGCCAAACCCCGGGTTGACGCTCATCAACAGCACGTAGTCCGCCACCTCCAGGACATCTTCGAGAACCGCCACCGGGGTGGCGGGGTTCAGCACCACACCGGCCAGGGCCCCTTTGTTGCGAATGGTTTCGAGAGTGCCATCCAAATGCCGGCAAGCTTCATAGTGTACCGAAACCGAATTGGCGCCGGCATCCACGAAGGAGGCGGCGTAGCGGTCGGGGTCGTCGATCATCAGGTGACAATCGAGGTGCAGGTGGGTGGCTTTACGAATGGACTCGACCACCGGCGGCCCGATGGTGATGTTTTGGACGAAGTGGCCGTCCATGACATCGAGGTGCAGCATTTTCGCGCCGCCCTGCTGGACGCGAGCGATTTCGTCCGCCAGGTGGGCGAAGTCCGCGGATAGGATTGAGGGAACAATTTCAATCATTTACGGGCTTTACCAGATTTTAGCATAGGAGCGGGAGCGAGAAGAAGCTGGAACCCCCCGCGGCTCCCTGGTTAGGCGTTCAGGCGCGCTCCGGTTCCGGCAAATCCCGCTGCACGGTCTTGGCGAATCCCGGGGCGTGCCGGAGCCAGCTTGCCGGTCAGTTTCCGGACATCCCACCCGATCCGGACGGCCTGAATGCATAGTTTCCGGAGCGTCGTTTGGGGGTCAAGATGATATTGGTGCAGCAGAAAATCATCAGGACTCTGAGCCTCAATGCCCCAAACCGCCAGGTGTTCGTCACGGAAATGCTTGAGGTTGAAAGTGACAATGGTCTGCGCGCCACATTTCACCGCGGCCGCCA
>DATJRE010000075.1:0-33645 GCA_035505095.1 Bryobacteraceae bacterium
ACCGATATTCCGGCATTCGGCGGGAAGTGGGGCCAGCCGTTTCTGATCGGTCCGGGCAGCATTCATGTGGCGCATACGCTGGAGGAGCGCGTGCCCAAGGCGGAAGTGCTGGAGGCAATCGGGATATACAAGAAGATGGTACGGCAATTATGCAAACGCGAATCGAAGTAGGCATTCTCGGCGCCACCGGCATGGTGGGCCAGCATTTCATCAGGTTCCTGCAAGGCCACCCCTGGTTCGACTTGAAGTGGCTGGGCGCGAGCGACCGCTCGGCGGGCAGGAAGTATCGGGACGCCATGACCTGGCACCTGGGCGTTGTCCCGGAGACCGTGGCCGGCATCACCGTGGATGAATGCAAACCGGGCAGTGCGCCGCGGCTGCTGTTTTCGGCCATGGACGCCTCGGTGGCCACCGAAATTGAGCGCGCCTTCGCCGAGGCCGGCCACATCGTGGTTTCCAACTCGCGGAACCATCGCATGGAGCGGGATGTGCCGCTGCTGGTGCCCGAAATCAACCCCGACCATTTGAAGCTGATTCCCGGCCAGCAGCGCGCCCGCGGCTGGACGGGCCAGATCGTCACCAATCCGAATTGCTCCACCATCGGCCTCACCATGGGCCTGGGCCCGCTGAAGCAGTTCGGCATCAGCAAAGTCATCGTCACCACCATGCAGGCCATCTCCGGCGCCGGATATCCGGGCGTGGCGTCCATGGACATCATGGGCAACGTGGTCCCGTTCATCGGGGGCGAAGAGGAGAAGATGCAGCAGGAGACGCAGAAGATCCTGGGCGATTTCCGCGGCGATCATATCGAGCCGATGGCTGCCAAAGTCAGCGCCCACTGCAATCGCGTGGGGGTGGTGGATGGCCACACCGAGACCGTTTCGGTGGAGTTTCACTCCAAGCCTGCGGAAGCCGACCTGCGCCACGCGTTCGAGTCATTCCGCGGCGTGCCGCAGGAGCGGGCGCTGCCGAGCGCTCCCCCGCGCCCGGTGATTTATATGGAGGAGCCCAACCGGCCGCAGCCGCGCAAAGATGCTGAACGCGAGCGCGGGATGGCCGCTTTTGTGGGGCGCCTGCGGCCCTGCCCGGCGCTGGATTATAAATTCGTGGTGCTCAGCCACAACACCGTGCGGGGCGCCGCCGGGGCGGCCGTGCTCAACGCCGAGCTGATGCATTCGGAGGGGATGCTGGACTGATGATCGTGATGAAATTCGGCGGCTCGTCGGTAGAATCGGCGGCCGCCATTGAGCGCGTTGCGGGCATTGTGAAGGCGCACGCCGGCCGGCGTCCCGTGGTGGTGGTTTCGGCCATGGGCAAGACCACCAATAAATTGCTGGCCATTGCGGCGGCGGCCATCGCCGGCAAGCGCGAGGAGTACATCCGCCAGATCCACGACCTGCGCGATTTCCACTCGCGCCAGGCCCGCCAGGTGGTGCCGCTGGAGCACCGCGCCGAACTCGACCGCACGCTGGACGAGCATTTCCAGGAACTCACCGAGCTGGTGAAAGGCCTGGCCGTGCTCGGCGAGCTGACCCCGCGCTCCATCGACGCGATTTCCAGCTACGGCGAGCGGCTCTCCAGCTACATCGTCACGCTGGCCTTCCGCCATTTCGGTATGGCGGCGGAGCATCTGGATTCGCGACACTTCGTGATCACCGACAGGCACCACACCAGGGCCGCGCCGGATTTCCCGGAAACCTACGCGCGCCTGCAGGCTACGGTGCCGGCGTTGGCGGAGCGCGCCATCGTGGTGATGGGCGGTTTCATCGGTTCCACCGAAGACGGCGTCACCACCACGCTGGGCCGCGGCGGCTCCGATTTTACGGCCTCCATCGTGGGCGCGGGCATCGGCGCGGAGGAGATCCAGATCTGGACCGATGTGGATGGCATGCTCACCGCCGATCCCACCATCCTGCCAGGCGGCCATCGCGTCAAAACCATCTCCTTCGCCGAAGCCGCCGAATTGGCTTATTTCGGCGCCAAGGTGCTGCACCCCGCCACGGTGGTTCCGGCGGTCGAGAAGAATATCCCGGTGCTGATCCTCAATTCGCGGCGCCCGGAAGTGGAAGGCACGCGCATCGTTTCCGACGTGGTGACGTGCGGCAATGTGGTCAAGTCGATCGCCTGCAAGCGCAAAATCACGCTGGTGAACATTCACTCCACGCGCATGCTGATGGCGCACGGATTCCTGCACCGCATCTTCGAGGTATTCGACCGCCTGGAAACCTCCGTGGACATGGTGGCCACTTCCGAGATCAGCGTTTCGTTGACTATCGACGATGCCTCGCGCCTGGAAGAAGTGGTGGCTGGGTTGCGCCAGTTTGCGGATGTGGAAATCGAGACCGAACAGGCCATCGTCTGCCTGGTGGGCGACAACATCCGCTACACGCCGGGGGTGGCGCGGCGCGTCTTCAACGCCTTGAACGGCATCAATGTGAGAATGATCTCGATGGGCGCATCGTTGCTGAACCTGAGCTTTGTGGTGGCCGAAGCCGACTTGTTCCGCACTGTGGAAGGCTTGCACGGCGAGTTTTTCGCCTCGCTCGATCCCGAGGTCTTCGAGCGCAACGGAGCCGTGCATGCCTGAATTGCGCCGGTTGGCCTTGGTGGGTTACGGCAAGATGGGACGCCTGGTGGAGCAGCTTGCGCCGGAATACGGCTTCGCGGTGGCGCTGAAGCTGGATGAGTTCAACAACGCCAGCTTCGAGGGGATCACAGCGGAGAATTTTCAGCACGTGGATGTGGCTATCGATTTTTCCATCCCCGCGGCGGTCCCGCACAACGCCGAAGGCATCGCCGCGCTGGGCGTGAACCTGGTGATCGGGACGACCGGCTGGCTGGAGCACGCGGAGGCCGTCAAAGCCGCCGTGGCGCGGCATGGCATCGGGCTGGTTTGGAGCCCCAACTACTCCGTGGGGGTGAACGTGTTTTTCCGGCTGGTGGAGGAGGCCGCGCGCCTGCTGGCTGGGCAGCCGGAGTACGGCGCGTGGGCGTGGGAGATCCACCACTCCACCAAGAAAGATGCGCCTTCCGGCACGCTGCTGAAGCTGGTGGAGGAAATGCGCAAGGCTGGATACGGCCGCGCTATCGACACGGGAAGCAACCGCGCGGGCGCGCATCCCGGCACGCACGAGATCGGTTTCGATTCGTCGTCCGACACAATTACCCTGCGGCACACCGCCCGCAGCCGCGAAGGCTTCGCCCGCGGCGCATTGAAGGCGGCACAATGGGTAGTGGGAAAGAAGGGCTTCCACGAATTCGCAGAGATTCTATTCGAACGAGAACGAAATTAGCCGCTGATCGACGCTGATTGAACAATATTCTATCCTTATCAGCGTTCATCAGCGTTGATCAGCGGCTGACGAGGTTCCTTGGAGGTGGCACACGTTTAACCCTGCGGCACACCGCCGGTGGCGCATTGAAGGCCGCACAATGAGTAGTGGGGAAGAAGAGCTTCTACGAATTCGCGGAGATTCTATTCGAACGAGAATGAGATTGGCCGCTGATCGACGCTGATTGAACAATATTCTGTTCTGATCAGCGTTCATCAGCGTTGATCAGCGGCTAAAACGAGGTTCCTTGGAGGTGGCACACGTCTAACCCTGCGGCACACCGCCGGTGGCGCATTGAAGGCCGCACAATTGGTAGTGGGGAAGAAGAGCTTCTACGAATTCGCAGAGATTCTCTTCGAACGAGAATGAGATGGGCCGCTGATCGACTCTGATTGGACAATATTCTGTTCTTATCAGCGTTCATCAGCGTTGATCAGCGGCTAACGAGGTTCCTTGGAGGTGGCACACGTTTAACCCTGCGGCACACCACCGGTGCCGCGCTGAAGGCCGCACAATGGGTAGTGGGGAAGAAGTGCTTGTACGAATTCGCCGAGATTCTATTCGAACGAGAACGAATTGGCCGCTGATCAACGCTGATGAACGCTGATAAGAATATTGTTCGATCAGGGTTCATCAGCGGCTAAAACCCGCCTTCCTTGGAGGTGGCACATGTTTAACCCTGCAGCACACCGCTCGCGGCGCACTGAAGGCGGCACAATGGATAGTGGGGAAGAAGTGCTTGTACGAATTCGTCGGGATTCTATTCGAACTAGAACGAAATTAGCCGCTGATCAACGCTGATGAACGCTGATAAGAATATTGCTCGATCAGGGTTCATCAACCTTGATCAACGGCTAAAACGAGGTTTCCTTGGAGGTGGCACATGTTTACAGGATGCGGCACCGCGCTGGTGACTCCCTTTCGGCGCGACCTTTCTTTGGATGAAAAAGCGCTGCGGCGGCTCTTGCAGCGGCAGATCGATGCGGGCATCGACTTTCTGGTTCCCTGCGGCACCACTGGCGAAAGCCCCACGCTGACGCGCGCCGAACATCTGCGGGTGGTGGAAATCGCAGTAGAGGAGGCGGCCGGGCAGGTGCCCGTGCTGGGTGGCGCGGGCGGCTACAACACCCGCGAGGTGATCGAACTGGCGGGCGAACTGCTCCACCTGGGCGTGAGCGGCATCCTTTCGGTGACGCCTTATTACAACAAACCCACCCAGGAAGGCCTCTACCAGCACTACAAGGCGATTGCGGCCGCCGTTCCGTTGCCCATCGTGGTTTACAGCGTGCAGGGCCGCACCGGCGTCAACGTGGAACCGGCCACCCTGGCGCGCCTGGCGGAAATCGAAAATATCGTGGGCGTCAAGGAGGCTTCCGGCAACATCTCCCAGATGGCCAACGTGCTGCACGAAGTTCCGCCAGATTTCACCGTGCTTTCGGGCGATGACGCCCTCACCATCCCGCTGATGGCCCTGGGCGGACGCGGCATCGTCTCGGTGGTCTCCAATCAGATTCCCGCCGAGATGGCCGAGTTGGCGCACGCCTGCCTGCGCGGGGATTTCGCCGCCGCCCGCCAGATCCAGTCCCGCTACCTGCCGCTGATGAATGTGAACTTTGTGGAATCGAACCCCATTCCGGTGAAGGCCGCCATGGGGCTGATGGGCCTGCTGGAGCCGGTCTACCGTTTGCCCCTCTGCCCGCCCGGCGCCGCCAGCATGGCCAGGATCGCGAAGGTGCTGGAGACGGTGGGCCTCGCCGGGAGCGTGCGCGTTGCAGGCTGAAATCGAGCGGCTCTTCGACGAAAAACCGGCCCAATACACCGCTGCGCACCGCGACTTGTTCACCGCCTTCAAAGCCGCGCTGAACCACGGGCTGGCGCGCGCCGCCGAACCGGATGCCGCGGCGCCCACTGGCTGGCGCGTGAACACCTGGGTGAAGAAGGGCATCCTGCTGGGCTTTCGCATCGGCGGGGTGGTGGACATGTCGGTCGGCAGGCTCACCTTCCGCGACAAAGACACCTACCCCACCAAGCACTTCGACGCGCAAGCCAGCCTGCGCATCGTCCCGGGCGGATCTTCCATCCGCGATGGCTGCTACATCGGAGCGGGCGTCACCTGCATGCCGCCCATGTACATCAACGCCGGCGCCTATGTGGACGATGGCACCATGATCGACTCCCACGCCCTGGTGGGAAGCTGCGCGCAGGTGGGACGCCGCTGCCACATCTCGGCCGCCAGCCAGATCGGCGGCGTCCTGGAGCCCATCGGCGCGCTGCCGGTGATCGTGGAAGACGACGTTCTGGTGGGCGGCAACTGCGGCATCTACGAAGGCACCGTGGTGAAGCGCCGAGCGGTGCTGGGCACCGGAACCATTCTCAACCGCTCCATGCCGGTCTATGACCTGGTCCGCCAGACCGTACACCGCGCCTCCGACGAGCAACCGCTGGTGATCCCCGAAGAGGCCGTCATCGTGGCCGGCGCGCGCGCCGTGACCAGCGGGCCGGGCAAGGAGTGGGGGATCTCCGTTTACACACCCGTAATCGTCAAGTACCGCGATGCCAAAACGGACACCCGGATTCAACTCGAAGATTTACTAAGATAGACAGAGTGGCTTTCACTCTGGAATCCAAGACGGCCCTGGTAACGGGCGCGGGCCGCGGCATAGGACGCGCGATCGCTCAAACCCTGGCCGGGTATGGCGCGTCGGTGCTGGTGAACGACTTGGACGCCGCGCCCGCCGCCGAAACCGAAGCGCTCATCCGCGGGCAGGGCGGCCAGGCCGCTTCCCTGGCCGGCAGCGTGACCGACCAAGAGATGCCGCAGCGCCTTGTAACCGCCGCGATCGATCGCTTCGGCTCGCTCGACATCATCGTCAACAACGCCGGCTACACCTGGGACAACGTGATCCAAAAAACCACCGATGAGCAGTTCCAGGCCATGCTGGACATTCACCTGGTGGCGCCGTTTCGTATCCTGCGCGCCGCTTCGGACTGGATTCGCCAGACGGCCAAGCGCGAAGCCGCCGAAGGCCGCCGCGTCACCCGCAAGGTGGTCAACATCACCTCCATTGCCGGCACGGACGGCAATCCCGGACAGGCCGGTTATTCATCGGGAAAGGCCGGCGTGATCGGATTCACCAAGACCATGGCCAAGGAATGGGGCCGCTATAGCGTCACGGTCAACGCGGTGGGCTTCGGCATCATCGACACCCGCCTCACGCAGCCGTTGGCGGGCGCCGCGGCATCCATCGATGTGGAGGGCCGCCAGATCGCCGTGGGGGTGCAGCCGAAGGTGCTCGAATGGGTGAAAACGGCGTGCCCGCTGGGGCGCACCGGCACGCCCGAGGAGGCTGCCAACGCGGTGCTGTTCTTCTGCTCGCCGCTTTCCGATTACGTCACCGGAGAAGTGCTGATCTGCGGCGGCGGGCTGCACTTTTAGTGGCACGCATACTCGTCGCCGACGACGATTACGAACAGCTCCGGCTGTTCCAGATGTTGCTGGAGTCTGCGGGCCATGCCGTGCAGGTGGCCGACGATCCGGCCGAAATGCTGCGGCAGTTGCAAAAGGGCCCCCACCTGCTGGTGATGGACCTGCGCTTCCCCGATACGCGCATCGGGCTGGCGCTGATCCGCCGCATTCGCGAGCTGGGTTCGACGCTGCCGGTGATCATTCTCTCGGGCTGGCCCGAAGAGTTGTACGGCCAGCCCGAAGAGGCCATGGTGGAGCTCATCCTGGTGAAGCCCATTGGCGCCGCCGATCTGCTGACTGCCATCGCGGCACTGGTGTAACGGAAAGGCGGAGCGGCTTACCCGCTTTGTGGCACGAGGCCCGTTTCCGACAGGGCGCCCGCTACGGCCGGAGGTGCGGTTAGCGGGCGCCTGCCTCTTAGGTCCAGTTCACCTAACGCGAAGTGACCGCTTTGGGGGTCACATGGATCAGGGCGCCGGGATTGGCGTCTTCCAGCATCCACAGCGAACCATCGGGGCCTTCTTCCACGTCGCGAATGCGGCGGCCCACATCCCACCGCTCGGCGGATTTGGCGCCGCCATGGCCGTCAAAAATGATGCGGTTGAGCGACTTGGTGGCCAGGCCGCTGACGAAGCCGTTGCCGTCCCATTGCGGGAAGGTCTGGGTGCCGCGGTAGAACATCAGATTGCCCGGCGCGATCACCGGCGCCCAATAGAGCACCGGCTTGGCCAGGTCGGGCCGTGTGTCCGGGCTGGGGATGGGCACGCCGTTATAGTTCCTGCCATAGGAGACCAGAGGCCAGCCATAATTCTTGCCTTTCTCGATCAGGTTCAGTTCGTCGCCGCCGCGCGGGCCATGCTCCACTTCCCACAATTCGCCGGTGGGGGAAAACGCCAGTCCGTAGGGTGTGCGGACGCCGCTGGCCCAGGTTTCCGCCGGCGTCAGATTCGGGCCGGGAAAAGTATAAGTGCTTACCACCTTGGCGGTCTTGGCAGCTTCGGTGTCACTGGGTGGATCGATGAGGGGAATGGTGGCAGCGCCGGTTTTGCCGAAGTTGGGATTGCCAGGGGCTGGTTTGCCGTCCAGCGTCAGGCGCAGGATCTTGCCTTCGGGCTGGTTTGGATCCTGGGCGGGAGTGAAGCGCTGGCGGTCGCCAACGGTGAGGAACAGAAACTGGCCGTCGGGCGAGAAGGCGACCTGCGCACCTTCCTGGCCGCCCTTGCCCTTAGGCATCTGGCGCCACAGCACCTCGAAATTTCCCAGTCTGGCGGTGGTGGTGCTGGTATGCAGTTTGGCGCGGGCCAGCACCAGGCCGCCGCCATAGTCACCCGGCTCGGCATAGGTGAGATAGATGCTCTGGTCGGTGGCGTAATGGGGCGAGACGAACACGCCCATCATGCCGCTCTGGCCCTGCCAATAGACAGGGGGCGTATTGCCCACCGCGATCTTCTGTCCGTCCTGGGACACCAGCCAAACCGGCCCAACCTTTTCGGTGATCAGCATGCGCCCATCGGGCAGGAAGGCCAGCCGCCAAGGCAGTTCAAAGGTGGCTACCGTGGTCATGGTAAAGGGCAAGCTGGCTTCGGGCTGCTGTTCGCCTATATTGACCTGGGACCAGGCGGCCACCGACATCAGGGTAAAAAGCAACGGCGCTTTCGCCAATTTCATCGTCATTTGTCCTCGCTTCCAGAGCGCCCGGCCTTACGCGATCCGCAGCGCCGTCGTTACTCGTAGGTTACCAAGCTCTCGCGATCATTTCGGCATCGGAATCGAGACTGCCTTGCCGGCGCCGCGTTCGGCAACCCAGATGGTGTCGCCCGCGGGTTCCACAGCGGTTGGCGTCTTGAGTCCTTGCTGGATTGCCGTCACGCTGGCCTTGTCGCCATTGACCGTGATCACGGAAATCCTGCCGCTGCCGTTTTCGGCCAGGAGCAGCTTGCCATTAGCTGCGCGCATGCCATCCGGCCCTTTCACCGGCTGATCCAACGAGATTTCGACGGGTTCCCCGGCCTTCCCCGAAGCGTCCACCGGGATGCGGTAGAGCTTGCTCGTGATCACATTGTTCACGTAGAGCGTGCCGTTCAAAAAGGTGATCCCGTCGATGCCGCGGAGCGTCGCGAGATCTTCCAGGAACAGTTCCGCGGCGGAAGCGCCGGCCGGCAGCTTGTAAATTTTTCCGTTGGCCGTGTCGGTGATGTAGAGCGCCTGGTCCGGTCCCAACGAGAAATCGTTGCAGGTGCTATTCTCGCCGGGCAGGTTCCAGCGGAGCTTTTGGGCGCCCGTGGAGAGGTCGAAGCCCTTCAGCGCGGTGTGCCGCTTCACCGGCCTGGCGTCAGACACCGGGGTTAACTGACACGTCCACAGTGTGTTTCTGGCGGCATCGGCAAGCATGCCGAAGAAGAAGGTGCCGGCGCCCTCCGCGCTGGCATCCACGAACTTCTCGGCTGTGGTCGAGCCCGGGCGCACCCTGTAGACGAACGGACTGCTGGCGCTACCGACGATCAGGATTCCACCCGGCGCGACCGTCAAACTTTCCGGCTGGGATTTCGCGTCGACGATCAGAATTTCAGCGCCGGCAGAAGTTTGCGCCAGGCCCACCAATAACGCGAGGCAAGCGGTAAGCCGTCGTGTAGTGAAACTCGGCATAGTCAGATCTCCCCGCTTTTCCGGCCTTCCCCCCGAACCGATCACGACCGGAATGTCCTTAACAAGCCTGCAAGGGGGAAGACACGTTTATGCGACTCTGTCCAGTATACACGTCAATCTAGATTGACAACGGCTAGTTCCGCGCGGCTGTCGTTCCGGCGGGTCGAATCACGCATCACTCGGAGACGGCTTCAATGGCCACGGACTTGTTCCGCATCAATAGCTATACAACCAGCGGGCCTTCTCCAGCACCTTCTCCGTGTTGGGCAAAAAAGCGTCTTCGAGCGGCGGACTGTAAGGCACCGGCGTATCGGGCGCGGTCACCCGCAAAATGGGCCCGTCCAGGTACTCGAACACGCTTTCGGTGATGCTGGCTGCCAGTTCGCCGGCGATGCCGCCGGTGCGCGTATCCTCGTGCACCAGGAGCACTTTGGAAGTCTTGCGCACGCTCTCAATAACCGTTTCGCGGTCCAGCGGCTGCAGCGTGCGCAGGTCCACCACTTCGGCCTCCGCCCCTTCTTCGGCCAGCTTCGCGGCAGCCTCCAGCGCCGTCCAGACCATGGCGCCGTACGCCACAATGGTCAGGTCGCGGCCCTCGCGCACCACCTTGGCCTTGCCGATAGGTACGGTGTATTCCTCGCCCGGCAGCTCGTCCTTAATGCGCCGGTACAAGCCTTTGTGCTCGAAGAACAGCACCGGATCGTTGTCGCGCACGGCCGACTTAATCAGCCCCTTGGCGTCGTAAGCGGTCGCCGGCGCCACCACCTTCAGCCCGGGGACCCGCACAAACCACATCTCCGGATTCTGCGAATGGAACGGCCCGCCGTGAATGCCTCCGCCTGAAGGCGCGCGAATCACCATGGGCACCGGCGCGCCCCAGCGGTAGCGGCACTTGGCCGCGAAATTCACAATCTGGTCAAAGCCGCAGGAAATGAAATCGGCGAACTGCATTTCCGCCACGGGCCGCAGCCCCATGAACGACGCGCCGATGGCCGCGCCCACAATGGCGCCTTCCGAAATCGGCGTATCCACCACGCGCCGCTCACCGAAATGCTCGATGAACCCGTCGGTCACCTTGAAGGCGCCGCCGTAAACGCCGATGTCTTCTCCCAGCAGGAAGACGTTGGGGTCGCGCTCCATCTCCTCCCAGAGGCCCTCGCGAATGGCTTCCAGATACGTGGTGGGCATGGAATCAGGGGTTTTCGTACACGTCTTCGAGCAGGCTGGCGGGGTCGGGGTACGGACTCTGTTCGGCCCACTCCACCGCCTCGTCGATTTCCCGCAGGATGCCCGCGCGCACAGCGTCCAACTCAGCCTCGTCGGCCCATCCGTTGGCCAGCATTTTCGACCGCAGCCGCGTAATCGGGTCCAGCCTTTCCCATTCCTCGAAAAGATGCTGGGGCACGTAATGCGCGTTGTCGTGGGCCGAGTGGCCGGTCATGCGAAAGGTCTTGCACTCCAGCAGGTACGGGCCGCCGCCCCCGCGGATGTGCTCCAGCGCGCGGCGCGCGGCCGAATGCACCGCCAGCACGTCGTTGCCGTCCACAATTTCGGCCGGCATGCCATAGGAGGGTCCGCGGTCGGCCACGTTGGCGCAGGCCATCTGGGCCGAAAGCGGCGTCGAATAGGCGTACTGGTTGTTGTTGCAGATGTACAGCACGGGCAGCTTCTGCACCGTGGCGAAGTTGACCCCTTCATGCCAATCGCCGCGGCTGGTCGCGCCGTCGCCGAAATAGCTGAACGCCACCCCCGGCTTGCCCAGGTACCGCAGGGCCAGGGCCGCGCCGCCCGCTACCGGCACGGTAGCCGCCAGCGCGCTGATGATGGAGATGATGTTCAACTTCAGATCGCCCATGTGCATGTTGCCATCGCGGCCGCGGGTGAGTCCGCCCACGCGGCCCATATACTGGGCGAAAACGCGCCGCAGCGGCACCCCGCGGATGAACATCACCGCCATGTCGCGGTGCGAAGGCAGCAGGACGTCATCCGGCTCCGCCAGCAGGGCCGTCCCCACCGGGATAGCCTCCTGCCCGCGGCCCACGTAGACGCCGCCGAGGATCTTTCCCTGGCGGTACAGTTTACGCTCGATGCGGTCTTCCACCTCGCGCATCAAGGTCATGTAATAGAGACACCGATGCGCCAGTTCGGCCGGATCGCCGGAATGGATCGTGGAATGCGAAGTTGTGACAGGCGCCGCGCTCATGGGAAACCCCTCGCCAGGGAACCAAGCGAGTAGTATAACGCACGGCTCGCCGGGCGTTTCGCCCGCCGGTGCTAATTCTCCGAGGGCTTTTCCACGTGCTCGATCACCAGGAAATCGACCGGCCCGGTGCCTTTTTCCAGGCGCAGCCCAAGCTGCTCGCGCAGCGCCGTGAAGATGTTCGGCCCATCGGCCGCAACCGGCTGGCCGTTCAGCATCACCGGGCCGCCGTCCCGCCCCGGCGGCAGGTCGGGCACATAATGAAACTCCACGTCGTAATGGCCTTGCAAATCGGTCCGATCGATCACGTTGCGGTCCATGATGCGCGAAAGAAAGAACGCGAAATAATTCATCATCACGTTGTGGCCGGTCATCTGCAACTGGCCGTCCTTGAAGCCCCCCATGATGGGCTCGTGCGCCAGGTCCGCCGCGTCGTGCGCCGGCAGTTTGGCGCCCTTCTTATCCACCGTCAGGACATAAACCGGCAGATCGCGCTTCTCATGCCGGACCTTCAGTTGGAAACGATCCTCCAGCAGACGCGCCAGTGCATCATGCAGTTCATCGCTGGTGCCGCGGTGGTCCGCCTTGGCCTCGATGTTCCAGCGTGCGGAGTTCAGCCACTCCGGCCCACCCGAAATCTGCCGGTCTGTCACCGAGTAAGCCACCGTCATAATCACCCGCAGCGAAGCGCCGATGGCTTCGTACGACTGGCCGCCGGGCGGCTGGTGCACGATTCCGCCGCGGGTATCGGGAGGAGTCGGCTTGATCGAAGCCACGTCGAAAGTCATCGGCTCCTTGCCGTTGCCATCGGCCGGCTGCTGGGCGCTCACCCGAATGGCCACGGCCGCGGCCCCAGCCGCCACCAGCAGAGCCGTCACGAGGGCGTTGCCGGCGCGACGCGACACAAATCCTCTCATGGGAGTTCCCTCCGTTGTGGGGTTAGACTCCTGAAACCGCAGAAAGTTCCGCCCGGTCAAGGGCGCCCACGTGGGCGACGAAGCCCAGGACCAGAGCGGCCGCCGAAACCGCCAGCAATGCCGGTCCCGCCTTCAACCCTGAAAACCCTCCTCCACTCCTCCACCAACCTTTGAGACTAACCCTTGAGCGTTTCGGCGATCTCCTTCTCGTCGATCGCACCGGTCTTGATCAGCCGCCAGTACGGTTCGGTGATGTCAACGGTGGTGGCACCGGCGCCGGCGCACACGCCGCCATCCACCACCAGGTCCACGCGGCCATCCATCATTCCGAAAACTTCGATGCCGCTGCGGCAGGTGGGATGGCCCGAAATGTTGGCGCTGGTGGAAATCAGCGGTGCGCCCAGCAGGTTCACCAGTTCCACGGCCACTCGCGATTTCGCCTGGCGCAACGCCAGCCGGCCGGTATTGCCCGTCACCTTCAGGGGCACCTTGGCCGAGGCCGGCACGATAATGGTCAGCGGGCCGGGCCAGAACCGGCGCGCCAGAATGAAGAACCGGTTGTTCAGCTCGCCGGCCAGTTCTTCGGCCATCAGGATGTCGCGCACCAGGATGGGCAGCGACCGGTGCGGCTCGCGCCCCTTGGCCGTGAACACCTGGGTGACGGCGCGCAGATTAAACGGGTCAGCCACCAGCGTATACAGCGCATCGGTGGGAATAGCCACCACCAGCCCACGCCGGATGGCAGCGGCGGCGCGCTCCAAATCGGCAGGCTGCGGATCTTCGGGATTGATCTCGATCAGGTCGGTTGCCATGAGTGACGATTCTCAGCGGGGGCCAATGGCTTCGGCCACATCCAGAGCCATCTGGTAGCGGCCGAAGGGCGCGCTCAACTGGACCCCTTGCACGAGGCTGCGGACGCGCTGAACCATTTCGCGGCCGATGGCGACGCCTTCTTCGCGGGCTTTTTCGGCATTGTCCACGCGCCGCATGCGCTCCATGAATTCCTCGGGCACGGGCACGCGCAGCTCGTTGACCATGAACTCGGCGTTGCGGAAGCTGGTAAGCGGCCAGATGCCGCAGATCACCGGGATCTTGACGTGCGCAATGCGCTTCAGGAAGGCCTCCAGCAGGTTCAGGTCGAACACCGGTTGGGTCACCACGTACTCCGCGCCGGCCTCCGCCTTCCACTCGAAGCGGCGGATCTCTTCGTCCATATTCAGCGCCCCGGGGTTGGCGCCCACGCCGATCAGCAGCGCCGTCTGCGACCCCATGGGGTTGCCGCCGATATCCAGCCCATGGTTCAGATTGTTGACGATGTTGACCAGCCCGATGGCGTCCACGTCGAACACCGCCGTCGCGTCCGGGTAGGACCCCATGCGCGGCGGATCGCCGGTGATGCAAATCAGGTTGCGGATGCCCGCCGAATGTGCCCCCAGGAGCTCGGATTGAATGCCCAGGATATTACGGTCGCGGCAGCAGAAGTGGTTAACGGCTTCGATTCCGGCCCGCTGCTGGATGAGCTGGCAGGTGACCTGCGCGCTCATGCGCGCGCTGGCCCGCGGGCCATCCGGCACGTTGATGCAGTCGATGCCGTGTTGGGCGCACAGGCGGGCGCCGTCGATTTCCCGCCTGGCGTCTACGCCGCGCGGCGGCAGAATCTCCACGAACGCAACGAACTTGCCCTCTGCCAGCTTTTGCCCAAGCTGGCTTTTGCGGGCCATCGGCAGCGGCTCCAGCGAGTGGGCGCGGACCTCCGGCTCGCTGACCGTCACCGCCAGTTTCTTCCTTAACGGCTGCAACGAACGGGTCTCCGAGCGGATCAGCTTGATATGGTCCGGCGTGGTGCCGCAACAGCCGCCGATCACCTTGACCCCGGCCCACAATAATCGCCGCGCATATTGCGCCATGTATTCGGGCGAGCACAAATAAATGTTGCGGCCCTCCACGCGCTGCGGCACGCCGGCGTTGGGCATGGCGCTGAGCGGCTTGGAGGTGAATTGGATCATGCGCTCGATGGTCTCAAGGGTCGCCTTCGGGCCCACCGAGCAGTTCAGCCCGATCGCATCCACCGGCCACGAATCCATTTCGCGGGTGAAAGTCTCCGTGCTGGTGCCGCCCGGCAGGTGGCCGAAATCGTCGATGGTCACCTGGGCGATTACGGGGATCTCATCGCCGCCGGCATCGCGCGCCGCCAGCACCGCTTCCCGCAACTCATCCAGATTGCCGAAAGTTTCCAGGATCAGCAGGTCGATGCCGGCTTCCAGCAGGGCGTCGATCTGTTCGCGAAAAGCCTCCCGCGCTTCGGCGAACGAAGTGGGGCCGAGCGGTTCGATGCGCACGCCCAGCGGCCCCACGGCGCCCGCCAGAAAAGCCTTCCCGCCGGCCGCCTCGCGCGCCAGCCGCACGCCTGCCAGGTTGATGTCGCGCACTTTGGGCGCCAGTCCGAAAGCCCCCAGGCGCGGGCGGGTAGCGCCGAAGGTGTTGGTCTCCAGGATCTCGGCGCCGGCTCTGACATACTCCTGGTGAATCTGGCGGACCAGGTCGGGCGCGGACAGGTTGATCTCGTCGAAGCATCGGTTGATAAAGATGCCGCGATCGTAAAGCATCGTGCCCATAGCTCCATCGGCGACGATGACGCGGCTCTGTAACTGTTGCCGGAATTCCTGGGCGCGGCTGCTGGTGGCGGTGGTCATGAGAAGCGTTCGTAAAGCCGGTCGGGCCGGATTTGCTGTATCTGTTGATTTTAGCGCGCTCTGCCCGGCTTTGCTGCACGGGCGCCGGTGGCGCGGCTGCGTAAGGCTCAGTACCCCTTCGCCCGGGGCGGGAGTCCGGTAAAGCCAGCGGGGTCCGCCAAGGTGTACTAAGCTAAAAGAAAATGGAGAGCCCCGTTCTCTTCCAGCCCAGTCCGCACCTGGCCGACTTTGTCAACAGCCGGATTGTGCAGTCGGAGATCGAGGGTGGCGTTCACCTTCGCGACGTCCAACCAGGGACAGTACTGGAGGTACTGACTCAGAACCGCGCCTACAAACTGCGCTACGAAGGTATGGGGAAGGCGCTCATCTCCGGGCACCCGGTGTTTTGCCCGGAGCCGGTACTGGTGACCATCCAGGGGTCCACGTGGGGCGGGTCCATGATCAAGCAGGGGTTTATCGGGCGCGGCATGTGCCTGGAGTTCAACCACCCGGCCTTTGAGCCGATTACCACTTCGGTGATTGTGCAGGTGCGGGCGGCTTCCTAAGCAAAGAAGGTGGATGCGCTCACGAGGCTCCGCGCCCCGCCCTCAGCCTTGGTTGTCTCCGCGTGCTTCTCCGTTTGCTTCGCGTCTCCGCGGTGAGGCAGGCCCGCCGGCTCTGTCTACCGGCGGCCGGGCCTGGTCTTATCCGGCGGCGGTACGGGTTGCACACGCCCGCGTGGAAACCGAAACGGCGTCGCTCTGGCTGACGGACGCCATCAGGAAGTCGAATTCTACCGGTTGGCCCTCCCCAGCGAGCCACTCTGGGCCCAAGCGCTTTAATTCGATGGTATCGGGTTCGCCTGCCACGACGATGCGCATGCGGTTCCTTCCCTTGGCGAGTATCACAGCTTCCCTGGTGATCCCGGCCGGATATCTCATCAACAGGTACATACGGTCGCCCTCCACGCGATCCAATTTGAGTATCCGCGCCTGTCGGAAGCATTACTACGCTTCCCTTAGTTATGGGCCTAAAGCCTAGGTACAGTTCGGCACGTTGGAAAGGCGGTTGCCTACCGCAATCACCATAAACCCTATCGAAATAGGGTACAATGGCGTTACGAGGCCCGGAGGGGAATGGAGACCAGCACCCGCAGCATCGCCAAGGCCGTCAGCTACCGCATCCTGGGTTCGACGGTGACGGGGTTGATCGTGTTTGTGCTGACGGGCAAGGCCACTCTTTCGGTGGGCGCCGGGGCACTTGATATCGTACTCAAGATCGGGGCCTACTTCGTGCACGAGCGGATCTGGGACCGCATCGACTTCGGCCGCTCCAAACCGCCCGAATACGAGATCTGACAGGGCCGCTTGTTATACTCGTAAGTCCCGTGTTCCATACCATTGAGAAACAGGTCGCGCAGGCCTTCCACGCGCACATTCAGATTCGCTACGGCATCGATCTGGCGGTCGCGGTGGAGCAGCCGCGGCAGAGCGAGTTCGGCGAAATGGCCATCCCGGCGGCTTTCCAGCTTGCCAGGCAGTTGCGCCAGGCGCCGCGCAAGATCGCCGCGGAGCTGGTGGACGAGATCGGCCCGATTTCGGGCGTTGCGGGCATGGAAGTGGCCGGCAACGGGTACATCAACATTCGCCTGGATCGGGGCGCGTATGGTGCGAGCCTCCTGGCGGGCGAAGCGGCCCCCGCAACCGGGGCGGGCGAGAAAATCATCGTCGAGCACACCAACATCAATCCCAACAAGGCCGCCCACATCGGGCACCTGCGCAACGCCACCCTGGGCGACACCTTCGTGCGCATGCTGCGGGCGCGCGGCCACCACGTGGAGGTGCAGAACTATATCGACAACACCGGCGTGCAGGTAGCCGACGTGGTGGCCGGCTTCCATTACCTGGAAAGCAAGACACCGGCCGACGTCCGCGCGCTGATCGCCGACCCGGCCGTGCGCTTCGATTACTATTGCTGGGACCTGTACGCCCGCACCTCGGCGTGGTACAACAACCATCCCGAAGATTTGGGCTGGCGCGCCCGCACGCTGCACGCCATCGAAGCCGGCGAAGGCGAGGTGGCGGAGCTGGCGCACCTGGTGGCGGACGCCATTGTGGACGCGCACCTGGCCACCATGCTGCGGCTGGACGTGGAGTACGATGTGCTGCCGCGGGAAAGCGAAATCCTGCACCTGCAATTCTGGGCGGCGGCGTTCGAGTTGCTCAAAGCGCGCCAGGCCATCTTCTTCGAAACCGAAGGCAAGCACGCCGGATGCTGGGTGATGCCGGGGCTTTCCGAAGAGGGCAAGGTGATCGTGCGGTCGGATGGCACGGTGGTGTACACCGGGAAGGACATCGCCTACCAGCTTTGGAAATTCGGGCTGCTGGGCAAGGATTTTTACTACCGGCCGCTGAAAACCTACGCGGATGGGCGCACGCTCTGGGTGACCACGGACGAACCTGTGGAATCGGGGGTGCGCTTCGGGCACGGCTCGCGGGTGTACAACGTGATCGATTCGCGGCAGTCGTATCTGCAGGACGTGGTGGCGGCGGGGCTGCGCGGCCTGGGGTACTACGAGCAGGCCGAGCGGTCGATCCACTTTTCGTACGAGATGGTGGCCCTCTCGCCGCGCTGTTGCGCGGAGCTGGGGATTCCGCTTTCGGAGGAAGACCGCAAACGGCCCTACGTGGAGGTTTCCGGCCGCAAAGGTTTGGGCGTGAAGGCCGACGACCTGCTCGACACCCTGATTGCGAAGGCGCTGGACGAGGTAGCCTCGCGCCACCCCGAGGACAGCGCCGCAGAGAACCGCACGGTGGCGACCCAGATCGCCATCGGCGCGCTGCGCTACTTCCTGCTGAAGTACACCCGCAATACGGTGATTGCCTTCGACTTGCAGGAGGCTCTGAGCTTCGAAGGCGAGACCGGTCCGTACGTGCAGTACGCCGCGGTGCGCGCGCGCAAGATTCTGGCGAAGTTCGAGGAAAGAGGCGAAGCGCTGCCCGATTTTGAAGCCGAACTGACCCCCGAAGCCCTCGGGCGGCAGCTTCTGAGCGAGGATTTCTGGCAAGTCTTGCTGGCGGCCTCGAAAGCCGAATCGGCCCTGGAGAGCGCGGTCACCGCGGGCGAGCCGGCACACGTGGCGCGATACGCCTTCCAGCTTGCCCAGGCGTTCAGCAATTTCTACCAGAAGTACCCGGTGATTCACGAGGAGAACCGTGAAAAGAAGGTGTTCCTGCTGTGGATGACCAGCTTCTTCCAGCGCCAACTGGAGGCGACCGCGGGCATTCTGGGGATTCCGATTCCGCCCTACATGTAGGGGCGGAAAGCCGCGGCGCCACTAAGCCGGCCGGCCTGTTCGCGGGGCAGTTTTCCAACAGCGGTTTCCGCTTCCGTAGTGGTACGATCCAGATATGTTGCGGGCAAGTCTGACCGCCACGGCGGCTGTTTTTCTGTGCGCCGCCGTCCTTTCGGGCGCGGACCCGGATCGCGACTTTTCGGGCCACTGGGTTCTCCAACCGCCTTCGGCCGCCGGCCGTGCGATGCACCCCATGCCGCCGGAATCCCTGTCGGTGTCGCAAACCGCGGCGGCCGTGGAATGCGTGTCGCCGGCCTCCCGCTGGTCGTATGCGCTCGACGGCAGCGACCGCAAGGAACTGGTGGGCGCCGAGACCTGGACCAGCGTGGCGAAATGGGAAGGCGACGCTTTGCTCATCAACACCCTCGTCGCGGGTCCCGAAAACTACACCGTGATGGACCGCTGGGAGCTTTCGCGGAACCGCGCCTTGCTGATCGTCACCCGGCAGGTAGTGCGGCGCAATGCTCCCATCGCCGAGGCCCAGTTTGATTACCGCCGGCAGGGCGCACCGGCAGCTTCCGGTTTGATCCGCCGGCCGGAACCCTCGCCGGACGCCGAATTTGTGGTGCCGGCCGGAACGCATGTATTGCTGGAACTGGCGAATCGCCTCGACACCAAGCATTCCAAACAGGGCGACCGCGTCTACTTGCGCACCGCCTTTCCGGTGTATGCCAGCAACCGGCTGGTGATTCCGCAGGGGGCCACGGTGATGGGCACCGTCACCCAGGCCAAGGCGCCGGGCAAGACCAAGGGCGAGTTGTACATCCGTTTCGATTCGCTGACCCTGCCCAACGGCGTGACCCGCGACTTTCTGGCGCGGCTGGGGAGCGCCAACGGCGCCGAGGGCGACGTGGACCGCGACGAGGGCAAGATCACCAGTCCCGGCAACAAGGGCAATGAAACGCGCGGCGCCATCGAAGGCGGCGGAATGGGCGCGGCTATCGGAGGGATTGCCGGATCGGCCGCGGGGCATCCCGTGCCCGGTTTGGGCGTGGGTGGGGCCGTGGGCGCCGCCGCCGGTTTGGCCCGGGTGATGTCCAGAGGCCGGCCGGATGCGGTGCTGCCCAAAGGAACCAACGTGGAAATGGTCCTTGACCGCGACCTCCGCTACCGCTTCGACGAGTTGCATTAAAGAGGACGGCTTGGGCAACCTCAAATACCCACCCTCGCGGCGGGAGGCATTGGCGGCGCTCCTGGCGGCGGGGGTGGCGCACGCCGGCGCGAGCCTGGACGCCTTCATGGATGGCGAGCGCGGCTGCGCCCTGCTGGTGGATATCCCCGGGCGGCGGCTGATTGCCGCCCATCGCCTGGAAGTCGCCGCCGCGGAACTGAATCCGCCCGGCTCCACTGTGAAGCCTCTGGTGCTGGCTGCGCTGCTGGGCGCGGGCAAACTCGGCCCCGAGGAGGCCTTCCCCTGCCCCGGCCGGCTGACCATCGCCGGCGAGCCGTTTCCCTGTTCGCATCCGCCGGTGCCCACTCCCATCGTGCCGCGCACGGCGCTGGCGTATTCGTGCAATTGCTACGTGGCGCACTTTGCCCAACGTTTCGCGCCCGGCGAACTGGCGCGGTACCTGGAGCGCTCGGGCATCGCCTCACCGGCTGGCTGGCTGGGGGGCGGCGCGGCCAGCGCGGCGGGCAGCATCCAGCCGGCGGCGGCCGGAGCGCCGAGCCAGTTGCAGGCGCTCGGCGAACGGCGTGTGGCGGTAACGGTTGCGGGGCTCGCCATGGCCTATCGTTCGCTCGCCATGGGCGCGGCGCCGGTGATTTTGGAGGGCCTGGAAGACGCCGTGGAATACGGCACCGCCCAACGCGCCGCCGTGCCGCGCCTGCAAATAGCGGGCAAAACCGGCAGCCTGCGCACCGAGTCGGGCAAGCTGGTGGCGTGGTTCGCCGGGTTCGCGCCCAGCCGCGCGCCGCGCGTAGTGGTGGCCGTGATGCTACAGGCGCGCTCAGGTGGCGGGGATGCCGCGCCGGTGGCCGGCCGCATTCTGGCGGCTTGGCAGGCGGGACGGCTGTGAAGCGCGCCCTGGCGCTGTGCCTGCTGGCCCTGCCGCTGGCGGCGGCCGAACCCGGGCAGGGTCCGCAGGTGAAGGTTCGGGTGGGCACCGCCACCGTGCAGTTGCCGCTGGAGCGCTACGTGGCCGGCGTGCTCGCGGGAGAGAGCAGCGTTTTCCGGTCCAATGAGGCGCTCAAGGCCATGGCCGTGGCGGCCCGCACCTATGCCGTGCGCCTGCGCGGCCGGCACGCTTCCGAGGGCTTCGATTTCTGCGATACCACCCACTGCCAGCGCCTCGACCTGGCGGCCGTCACCCCGCGCCTGGAGGCCATCGTCCAGGAGACCGCCGGCCAACTGCTATGGTTCGAAGGCAAACCGGCCTTCGCCTGCTACACCCGCGATTGCGGCGGCCGCAGCGAGGATGCCGCCGCGGTTTGGCCCGAACAGGCCGCGCCCTACCTGCGCAGCCACGACGATCCGTATTGCCTCCGCGCCGCCCCGGCCGGTTCCGCTTGGCAATGGAATGCCGACCCGCGCCAGGTGGCCGATGCGCTGGGCCGCGCCCTGCTCACCGCGCCTCATCGGCTGGAACGCATCGAAATCGAGAGCGCCACGCCTTCGGGCCGCGCGCGCACCCTGGTGCTGGCGGGCGCGGGCGAGCGGGTGCGCATCGCCGCCGGTTCCTTCCGCTTCGCCATGGGACGCGAGGTGGGGTGGAACACCGTGCGCAGCGACTTCTATCGCGTACACACCGCCGGCGGCCGCCTGGTCTTCGAAGGACGCGGCTCCGGCCACGGCGTGGGCCTGTGCCAGGATGGCGCCGAACAGATGGGCCTGGAGGGCCACACCTGGCGCGAGATCCTGGCGTTCTACTATCCGGGCACCGAGGCCGGGCTGACCGCCCGCGGCATCCCCTGGCAGCACATCGCCGGCGAACATATCTCGCTGGCCACCACGCGCCCCCAGGCCGATGGCCCGCTGCTGGCAACCGCCGAACGCCAGCTTCGCGCCGCCGCCGCACGCACACACCTGGCCGCGCCAGGCAAAATCGAAATCCGCGTTTATCCCGATCTCGACACCTTCCGCAACGCCACCGGCGAGCCGGGCTGGGTGGCCGCCCACACTGCCAACCGCCGCATCGATCTGCAACCGGCCGACCTGTTGCGCAGCCGCGGCGCGCTGGAGGACACCTTGCGCCACGAATTGCTGCACGTGTTAATTGAAGCGCACGCCGCGCCTGGCCTGCCGCTGTGGTTCCGTGAGGGGTTCGTCGAATATCTGGACGGGACGCCGCCTGCGGCCACAGCCCCCGCCCGCGTTCCGTTGGACACCGACCTGCAACAGACCGCCGACCCCGCCCGCGCGCGCCGCGCTTATCGCGACGCCGCGGCCACCGTGGCATCATTGGCCCAGCGTTACGGCGAAACCGCCCTCTTCGACTGGCTGCGCACCGGCCTTCCGCCCGCCGTCACGAACACCAGCAGCAGCCAGGCCCCTACGAAAAGCAAGTAGGCCGCCAGCAGGCGCGCTACAAAGCTCACCATCTCCATCGGAAAGCTGCCCATGCGGGGAGTCCAACCGAGTAATTGGAACGGCAGCCGGAAGGCGCAAAGCAGCAACACCGGCACGGCAATCCAATAGCGCCAGGCGCGGGCACGATGAGCGATTTCGGCGAAGCCGGCCCAGCCGCGTCCCGCCATGCCCGAAACCAGCGGCAGCAGGAACACCGGCAGCACCATCCACCGCACCAGCCACAGCGCCCCATCGAAGACGCGCAGCACGGTGGCCGGCTTCACCGGCTTGCGAAGCTTCAGGGTGAAATACGACGCCATCCGGAACGCCGGCTCGCGGCTGTAATCGGCCCAGCGCTGCAGGTAGCCGTACAGCACCGCGATCGCGATCGCCGCCACCAACAGTGGTAGCAGATGCCGCAGCGCCTGGCGGAAGGCGCCGGCCACCGGTGCGCCGCGAAACCTGGCAAAGGCCGCCCCGTGCAGCCAGCAGACCAGACACGCCAGCACCAGCGCTACCAAGGCGCTCCACAAAAGCGTGCCCGTGCGCGATTCCGCCAGCCCCAGCCAGTAGTATCCCAGCCAAAGCAGCGCGGCATTGCCCAGTAAGTGAATGCCGGCCAGAACGCCCATACCCGTGGCTCTCTGGGCCATTACCTGCGTGCTCATTACTTCACCTCCAGGCGGCGGCTTTCGGTGGTTGCCATCACGTTGTGGTTGTACATGGGAGTTACCCGCGCCGGACTCACCTGGAACGCCCCGGGGTTAACCACTTTCAGTAAGTAGAAGTATTCTTTCTGCCCCTGCGCGAAGTAAGTCTGGAAAATCGCCATGCGGTCGTCGTGGAACTCGCGGCGGGTGAAGAAGTATTGCCACCACGTCGGCTTCTCCCGGAACTGGTACAGGTTATCGCGCTCGATGAACTCCGTGCCCGCCGGAATGGGGTCTTCGATCATCAGGTATTTCCATTCCGACCCCGTCACCGTCAGCCGCACGGCCAGAATATCGCCCGTCGCCACTGGCCCAGACAGCGGCGACGTGGTGTAGATGATCTTATCGCCGTCCTTCGCCGGCGTCAGCTTGAAGTAATCCCGCAGGATATTCAGCGAAATGGTCCCGTTCTTCTCCAGCCTCGGCTCGCTCGAGTAGTACTCGATGCGCGCCGAATAATAGAGACGCCCGGCGCCCGCGGCGGTGATTCGCACGTGATTCGCCCCCGGCTGCAGTTTGGATTCGTCGAGTAACAGCTCAGCCGGCGCCGACAAAGATGCCTGGTCCAACTTACTCGCCATGGCCGGTCCGCCGTTAATCGAAACCGTCACATTCAGGTTCGGGTTCAGCTCGTGCGTGGCTTTCAGATAGTCGGCCAATCCGTAGATCACCATGGCGGTCTGCTTCGTCGAGGTCCACCAGTAACCCTCGTTGCGATGGTTCATCAGCCACAGTGCGGCTTTTGGCAGCAGCGGGCTGCCGGGTCTCTGGTGCGAGAGGAATTTCACCACGTAAGCGGTCGCCTCGGGCGTGGCATCCTCGGAGAAATCCAGCAGCTCATCGCGCGTGGCCGGCCACCAGGCTTCTTCCGGATTCTGTTGCGCGCCCTGTTCCAGCGCGACTGCGATTCCGGCGGCCAGCGCATTCCTCCCCTGCGGGTCCGTGGCTTCCAGCGCCAGCCCCAGCATTGCCAGGCCGTACGGCGAAAGATTGGCGCGCGCCTGGTAAATGGTGGTAAGTGCGGCCCTATCGGGCTTACCGGCCACCGCCAGCGCATAAGCCATGTAGGCGCGCAAGTCCGGCGCTAAATCGGAATTCCGGACAAGATCCTTGGCCAACCAAGCCACTCCGTTGCCGATGGCTTCCGGCTTCACCTCCACTCCAGCGGCCTTCGCCTGCACCAAGCCGGCCACCACGTAAGCCGTCATAAATGGATGGCTCTCGTCGGTTTCCCACCAGCCCCAGCCGCCATCCTCGTGCTGGAAGTTATACAGGCGTTCGAGGCCCGCGTGGACTTTCTCGGCCAGCGCCGCCTCATCCAGCGTAGTCTTCACACCCAGGTCGCGGATCGATTGCGTCACTACGATATCCGGCAGGAAGCTGGACATGGTCTGCTCCACGCACCCATAAGGATACGAGGTGAGAAACTCCAGCGCGCCGAACAGCGACCCGGCAATCGACGGCGCCAGGCGAATGGCCATACTCCGCGATCCTGGCTCAAGCTTATCCGGGAAAATCAGGTCGAAAGCCGCTGAAGCGCCCGTCGCCAGCGCGCCTCCGCGCGATTCGGAAAGCTTCACCCCCGGCACGTCGATGGGCAAATCCATCTGCAGCGCATCGGACTCCTCATCGGTGAGCGCCTTGCCCGTGAGCGTAGCGCCGCGTACTTTCTGCGCGCGCACCCTCCAATCCACCTTGGCTTCACCGCGGCTGGGAATGGCCACATCCTTAGTGGCGCCTTCGAGAATGTCGAGGCCTCTTACCTCCAGCGATACCCGCGCGGTCTTGGCGTCGGGCAGATAGTTGTGAACCAGCGCCGAAACCACCACTTCGTCGCCCTGGACGAAGAAACGCGGCACGGCCAGCCGCAGGATCAGGTTCTTGCGCACGATGGTCTTCAGCGTGGCCGCACCCACCCGGGTATCCGGCGTGGCTCCGCGCGCGGTGGCCCGCCAGGTAGTGAGCGTATCGGGAAACTCCAATTTCGCCTGCGCGTGCCCGGCGGCGTCGGTCACCAGGTCGGTGGCCCAGAATGCCGTGTCGGGGAACGCCTTGCGCACCTTGGGCTGCACCAGCCGCTCGGGTTTGAGCTGTGCCAGGCGCGACGGCGCTCGCAATTGCGCCAGCCGCATGCGGCGCTTGCCGGCCTCGCCGGTAAAGAAATAGTCCAGCGACGTTTCCGTGGAAACCACGTTCCAGCTATTGCCGAAGAAACAGGCCACCGGGTCTTCCGTCAGGTCGTGGGCAATCGCGTAAATGGCTTCATCCACCACGCCCAGCGAAAACTCCGCGCGCGGCACGGGCTTGCCATCGTTGCCGGTCACGTCGATGCTGTATTCGGCAGTCTGCCCGGGCAGGTACTGCGGCTTATCGGTGGACACCTTTACATTCAATTGGTGCTCCACCGGTGGAACTTTCAAGTACTTAGTCCCGTTGTAGTAAGTGCCGTTGCGCACAAAGCCGGCGCTGAAGTTGATTCCCGGCTCATCCTGCGCGGTCACCGGAACATCGAAGGTCGCCGTGCTCTCAGTCGAACGGACCAACTGCCATTGGTGCAGGTCGGCGCCTTCCACCGCCACATACACCGGCGTATTCGGTTTGCCGGTCACGATCATCACGTGTGCGGTATCTCCGGCCTTGTACTGCTTCTTATCCGGCACAATCGGGATTGAGTCATTCTGGCCGCTCTCGAAATCGTAGCCGCCGCCGGAAACCCACAAGTAGGTCTCGTCCTCGATATCGCGCCCCTCGGGTGTGCGCGCGGTAACTCGTGCGCGATATAAGTCGCCCCGCGGCGGCAGATCGAGGCTGGCATTCACCGAGCCGTCCGCGCCGGTGTTCACATCGGTCGAGCCTTCCACCTTGGTTTCCTTGCGGTCGTGCCGGTCCCAGGCCAGCAGTTCCACGTGTGCGCGGGTGCTCACCGGCTTGTTGTCGTAATCGCGCGCCTGCACAATCAGCGTGGCCTTTCCGCCGGGCTGGTAGAAATAGCGCTCCGGCCGGATGTCGAGCACAAAGCTGCCGTAAGTGGCCACAATCCAACCGCGTCCGGTAATCTCCCGGTTGGCCTGGTCGGTAACTCGCGCCTCCACTCGGTACAGATAATCGGCCTTATGCCCGGAAACCGCCGTCTCCACTTCGATGCTCATCTTGCCATCGGCGTCGAGCTGGCCTTCGCCCTGGTCGAGTTGGTCTCCGGGATTGCTGTCGTCGTCCTGATCCTGCTGCGCCAGTTGCGCCATGCCGCTGGAATCGTCGTCGGGGTCGTACCATAGCGGGAAGTAGTAGTGGTCGCGATACACCGCATATTGCACCTTGGCGCCGTTTACCGGTTCGCCGAAGTAATAGCGCGCATCGATGGTGGCCTGCACCTTCTCGCCCTCCAACACCCGCCCCTTGGCGGGAAGCACGCGCACTTCGTACTCGGGCTTCTTATACTCTTGCACCTGGAAGTTGCCGCCCATCATGCTCTCGCCCGACCGCAACTGGATGTAGTAATCTCCCAGCGCCGCGCCGCCCGCCAGCACTAAGTCGTCGTGAATCGCGCCGCTCGCGCTGGTGGTGAGCATTTTTTGATAGACAGCCTTCTGTTCCGCGTCGTTGATCTGCACCGAGACCTGTTTCCCCGCCGGCACTGCAAACCCCGCCGCCGACCGCAACCGCAGAATCGCTTTGAAATGCACCGTATGGCCGGGCCGGTAAACCGGACGGTCGGTGTACACATAGCCCATCCATTCGGGCGAGTTACCCTGGAAGGCATAACCCTCCAGGGCGTTCACGGCGAAATCCTTGCCGCTGCGGGTGAGCACGCGAATGTCGCTCGGCCGCTCATCTTTCACGGCTAACTCGGCAAAGCCGGCGCTGTTCGTGGTGCCCTCTTCGAGCGCCTTATCGCGGGTCATCGTCCACACTTTCGCGCCCGGCACCGGTTCGCCCGTCACGCGGTTCACCACCAGGCTCACCAGGCGATTCTTGCCGGTCTTGGTGACCAGCGCGATATCCGAGATCATCAGCAGGGTGTAGGCCCGCAGTTCGCCGCGCACCGCTTCCACCACATAGAAGCCTTTCTCGTGTAAATTCACCGGGATGGTTTCGCGGTCCCATCGCGACTGGCCGCGGACCGGTTGCACAAACTTCAGCACCAGTTGTTCGGAATTGAGCACCGGCGCGACGGCGAACGGCGTGCCCGCGCCGGCCGCCAGCGGCATGGCGGCGGTGGATTTGATGCCGGCGATGTGGTTGCTCGGAGGCTCCGTAAACTGCGCCCGCAGCGACCGCCGGATGCTCGCCCGCAATCCGCTCTTCCACGTGTGGATGCGTTCGATCAGGGGCCGGTCGTGCGGCGGCGTGGGCGCGCGCCCGCCAAACCGGTGGGCTTCTTCGATCTGCCGGAAAAACTGAACCGGGTCCTGCAGGCGGTAGACCCGAAACTCCAGGGCGTCCACGTTCCACGAGCTGACATCCACCGAGGGCTTACCGGAAGTGCCGAAGGTGCGGTTGGTGGAGAGCGCGAAATACGGCTCTTCTTCGCCCTGGCTGAGACCCGTCGCGGCGGCTGCCAGGAGTAGCCCAAACCGCGCGGCACGAAAACACCAGTTACTGGCCGAGCGCATCATGTTAGTAAGCCACCTTTCTCAGAATGTTCCAGCGATACACGCCCAGGAAGGCCGGATTGGAATCCACCGGGCGCCACTCCGGCTCCGGATAGTGCTGTAACTCGGCCACAGTCCAGCGGCGTATCTCCCCGGGATTGGCGCCATCCGGACCGGTATGGTAAAGCAGGTAGCGGTTACCATCGGGCCGTAACTGGCTTTCGCCCAGATAGATCATGCTGTGATACACCATGTGGCCGGTGGGCTGGTGGAAGAAGAGCAGGTCGCCTGGAAGTGCGCGGGTTACATCGCGGCCGATGCAGAAGCTGTTGCGATGGCACAGCGTCTGCGCATCCGCGAACTGGGCGAAGGCTGTGCCGCCGGCATCGGACGCCTGGAACGGCCCCGCCGTGACACGGAACAGCGACGCACCCAGCGGCGTGAACGGATACTGGTACTTGGCCACCGAATCGAAAGCCGGCACCAGCGGTAGCGCGGCCGATTGCGCCCAGGCGCCGTCGTGCGCGTGCAGCGCTTCGCGGTAGGCATAGCGGATCAGCGCCGCACAATCGTCAATCTCCGCCGGCCGCCGCGCCGGGTCCTGAAAATATTGCGCCTCGGCCACGAATGTGAACCAGCGCCGGAAGGCCTGCGTATCGCGCCGCCCCTGCAGGCGCAGAAAATCGGGGGTTCCGTCACCAGCCGAATCGCTGGCATCGGGCAGGATCTCGATCGCCGCCGTAGCCGCGGGAGCGCCCGGGAATTGCACCCGCACCGTGATTCGGCCAGGCAACACGCCCGCCCGGATGCGCCCCTCCCACTGTCCATCGGCGCGGCTGAGGTCCGCGACTCGCGCGGCGTGCGGACGGTCGATAGCGATGCGCGGCGCGGCCCCCGAAGGCGATTCGATGGTGAGCACGGCGGTATCGTAACCATCGGCCGCCAGTTCGGCGGGCGCCACGCGGAGATGGGGCACGGAGGGCCGCGCCCGAAAAACGCCGGGCCGCGCCCAAACCAACCCAAGAATCAGTGCGGCCGTCACCCCTAGCGCCAGCCGCTCCGCAGGAGAGCGTATCACCAAGTGCATCGATTATACACCGGGAATAAAGGTGTGGCCGGTATGCATGCCGCCGGAGCAACCCTCCTGGAAACTTTGCTCACGTCTCTTAGAATGGGCGAGCGCCCCGGCTTATTGGCACGCGCCCCTTACTTCATCGTCAGCACAAAATCCAGCACCCCACCGGCGCGTCGCTGCTCACCGTGGCAACCTTACTCCCGGTTCTCCCACTCTCCGCCGCGTCAATGCCACCGTTTGCTCCATGCCGATGGGCGCAAGGGCCAATTGGTCATCGCTCAGTGGCTGTATCAGTCTTGCCGGATGCAGTCTCGTTCGGATAGTTAAAGAAGAGCTGATTGCCATCGGGGTCATCGACCACCAGGAGCCGGTAGCCCCACGAACCATCCTTGACAGGGACCCCCTTGGCCTCGAGCTCCGCGCGGAGTGTGTCCAACGCGGCGGCCGCGGCTTCGCGCGTTTCCTGCTCGACGTTCACCGAAATGAATATCAGTCCCTTGCCCACCTTCTCGGGCCACTGGTCGGCCAGGATAAGCGCGCAGCCCTGCCGCTCCGCCTGCGCGACGCGCGCTCTGCCGTCTTCCCCGTAGCGCCAAGGGCAGGTGAAACCGAGCCGGTCCACGTAAAAGCGGAGCGAGGCCTCAACGTCCTTCACGTGGAGAACGGGGCGGCCGAACCAGTCTGTCATAGGCTAGATCTCCTCGCGTGAAAAACTTCTTCCCGCGTCTTGAATTCTACACCCCAATTTATGAGTTCCTGGCCCTTGCGATCCCGCCCCGCATAGCCGGTCCTATCGACGTCATCGTACTGCCGGCCTTGGACCTCGCGGTCAGGGACCCGGCCGGCAGGGCTTTCCCTCACCAGGCCTTCCACAGCCTCTTGAGTTCACGCGTGAATTCCCGGGGCTTTTCGGCGTAGACCTTGGCGCCGATCTTAAGGGCTCGCTTCTCGAAATCGTCCCTGGCTGATCCCACCGCTCGATGCAGCGAAGACATTGCCAGGCGCGCGCCGTCCTCCGATGCCAATTGCTGAACCTGATTCTCCAGCAGCCAGAGATTCACGTCTTCGCCCAGCGTGTCCTCCAAATCCTTAAGGGATTGCTCGTATCCCGACATTACCTCGCCCCAAATCTTGTTCAGCAGGCGCACCTGATACCAATGGTCCTTTACGCGTTTGCGCCACTCGTGGAAATCCTCAATGCGGCCGCTCCTGCGTGCCGCTGCCAGAGCTTTTCGGCCGGCGCGAAACGTCTGTTCCAGTCCGTCTGCAATGGCCTTGAAGCCATCCGTCTCCAGGGGCCAATGCCCGATCGACCGGCGTGCTTTGCGCAGCTCCACCGCCAGGTTGGGGAGAAGCTTTCGGGCGGCCGCCTGCTCTTCGAGTTGCCGTTTTTGCAGGCCGAAGAACCTGCGGACAAACCCCAGCAGTTTCTTGGGCGCGCCGCCGTTCTGCCGGTGGCGCAGATGGTTCACCGTCCCAATCAAAGCGCCGGCGTCGCGCAAATCGGAGAGTTTTCGGCCGATGTCGCGCAGCCGGAAATTTTCCTCCGGGAAAAAATCGCCCAGTTCGGGGCGGACCATCCGCAGCAGCGCGCGCGTCTTCTTAATGCTCTTGCGGACGCCGTGCACCGAATCTTCGCGCCTCACGCCGCGTTTACCCTTCAGCAAAGCAATCGCCGAATCGAGCTGCTCCGCGGCAATCCGCTTCACATTCTGGGGCACGGTTTGGCCGTGCTTAAATCGATACGCCATTGCTCTGGGATCTTATGCAAACGGCCGGCCACGCGCGCCTGGTGATTGGCCGAATCATCACGGATGGGGGTAGTGGGTCAGTTTGAAAAGCATTTCAAGTTCGAGGAGCGCGGCAAGCGGCGTATCCACAAGAAACCGTCGGCCGCCGAGATCGCCGCCTGCAAGCCGTGGCTCGAAGCGGAACTCGCCATTGTCCAACCGGAGCTGATCGTTTGTCTCGGCGCTTCCGCCGCACGCTCGGTGATCGGCCCGCATCACCGCCTTCTGGAGGAACGCGGCCGATTCTTTGCCCATGCTTCAGCGGAATTCGTCACGGCCACGGTCCACCCTTCGGCCATCCTGCGCTCCCCAGACCCCGCCCGGCGCCATCTCGATTACCAGGCGCTCGTAAACGATTTAATCGCTGTTCGCCAAAGGCTGCACCGCAAGGCCGGCAGCGCATAAGCCGGCGCCTTTGAGCGCTCATCCGACCGCCGTTTGAACGACCGCAACAATGCTGCGCGCGTCGATCCCGAATTTCTGCAGCAGTTCGGCCGCCTTACCGCTGCGCGGAATTCCTCGAACCGCCAGCTTGTGTCCGCGAAAGGCCTCACCCGAGAGCGCCGCGAAAACCGCGTCCCCAATCCCTCCGTGCTCGTAATGGTCTTCCACGGTGATCACAATCCCTCCGGCCTCACGCGCGGACTTCACCAGCTCGTCCCGGTCTATCGGCTTGACGCTGAACAGGTCGATCACACGAATGGCGATCCCTTCACCGCCCAACATCTCGTGCGCCTGAAGCGCTTCTGCCACAGTCACCCCCGCTGTCACAACCAGGGCACGATCCCGCTCGCTGCGTCGTAATACTTTGCATTTTCCGATCGCGAAAACCTCTTCCGGGCCGTATAGAACCGGCGAAGCCGGGCGGCCCGCGCGCACGTAACACAGCCCCGGTTGCGCGGCGACCAGTCCGGTGGCCCGCCATGCGCTGGTCGCGTCGGCCGGATAGAGAACCGTCACATCCGGCTCCGCGCACATCATCGCCAGATCCTCCAAACCCATCTGCGACGGCCCATCCTCGCCGATCGATACGCCGGCATGCGTTCCCACCAGCTTGACGGAAAGATTGCTAATGGCCGCCATGCGTATAAAGTCGTAAGCGCGAGTCAGGAAGCAGGCGAATGTGGAGGCAAACGCCACGTGGCCGCGGGCGGCCAGCCCCATCGCCATGCCAACCATGTTCTGTTCGGCGATGTAGCATTCCAGAAAGCGGTCGGGCGCTGCCTTTTCGAATTCTTCGGTATAAGTGGAATTCTTGACATCGCCATCGAGCACCACAATGCGCGGATCGATACCGGCAAGAGCAGCTAAGCCATCCCCGAAGCCTTTGCGCGTGGCGATCTCCTTTCCGCCGGCCTCATACGCCGGGCGTATCGAAGCGCGTTTCTGCGCGGTGGGCTCACTCAGCCCCGCGCCGGAGGGAGCGCTGGCAGGCATGACCGGCTGCCAGTGGCCGTCCTTCCCCGTGATGCGCTTTTCCAGATCGGCCACCACCCGGTCGGCCATCTCCCGGGGAAGCGGCTTCCCGTGCCAGTGTTCCGCGTCCTCGATTTCCTTCCCCAAGTCGCGGCCCTTGCGGGTGCACGCCAACACTACGGTGGGACGGTCGGTGGTCCGAGCCGCTTGTTCGTAGGCGTTCAACAACGCCGGAATATCGTGCCCGTCCACCGGCAGCGCCTGCCACCCAAATGCCTCCCAGCGTCGCTGGTAAGTCCTCAGATCGTGCTGCAGAATGGTGGGTTCACTCTGCCCCAGGCGGTTGATATCGATCGTCGCGCACAGGTTACTTAAACCCCGGAACGCAGCCCACTGCGCGGCTTCCCAAACCGACCCTTCGGCGGATTCTCCGTCGCCCATGAGCACATATACCCGCTGCTCCGAGGGCCGAAGTTTGGCGCTGTCATATGCAATTCCCACTGCCGCGGACAGGCCCTGTCCCAGCGACCCGGTAGCCACATCCACAAACGGCAGCCGCGGAGTCGGATGGCCCTCCAGGTCCGATCCAATCTTGCGCAGGCTCAATAAACCTTCCCGCGGTATGGCCCCGGCTTCGGCCCAGGCGGCATAAAGCAGCGGCGCGGCGTGTCCTTTCGAGAGAACGAACACATCCGCGCCGGGGCGCCGCGGCTTTTGCGGATCGTACCGCATGATGGCAAAAAAAAGTACGGAGACAATCTCCGCGGCCGAGGCGCAACTGGTGGGGTGGCCGCTGCCTGCTTCCGTAGTCGCGCGCACGCTGTCGATCCGTAGTTGCGTCGCCTTGTCGTGCAGGAGTTGCACGGACACGGTGTGAAGTTGCTCGGTAGTAGTCATATTGTTCCTTTCCAAACCGGTAATCGGTCGGCGGTCAGCCAGTTGTGTGCCCCGCCCAATCCCAGACATATCTGGCCGCCGCCCGGGACCAGCGCAGTCAGCCTAATTCCCCTGGGGCTTCGGCCGTCGCGGTCAGGGACCTGCCGGTACTGCCGTTCTACGTTTGGCGTGAGCCGCCCACGGCTCGCTACGCTGTTGGTCTTCCGTATAACTTGCGGAATTCGTTCTTGGCCTTCTCCAGAAGGTGCAGTCGCTTCTCCGGCAGGTTCTTGCCGGCGCGATTGATATAGAAGTTGAGCATCGACATGGCGGATTGGAAGGGCGTGGTTTTGCGGCGTGTGCTGCGGTCGGCCGAGCGTTTCAACGATTCCGCAATGGCTGTCGGGCTGTCTAGTTCGAAAACCCCCGGGTCCAGATCCAGGGCGTTGCTATGGGTCGTGACGGCTTGCGACCATCGTTTGGCTGCCGGCATCTGCTTATCCTCTCTCCTGCCGCTTCTCTTCCCGATTCTGCTGCCAAAAACCACCGGCAACGGCGTGCGCTGCGGCATCGGCGGCCCTCCCATAGTGCTCCACGCGCCGCGCGGCGGATTCCAATCCCTGCCCGATCCGCTGTACCTGATTTCGTGTGACTTCGAGAGGTTCCCTCTGACGTCGCGGCTTGACAATTCTCGGAATGGAGCGCACCAGCGGTTTCTCGAAATCGTACAGATCTTTCCATTCGTCTTCCACCAGGAAGTTGGCGTTTGTAATTTGCATCTATCAAAACTGCCAGCAGTCAGTCGGCCATTGTGACGTGGCAGAGGGATTGCATCGATTGTGGGAATGACCGCAGTACCGGACTGGATTGAGATCGCCAGGCGGTTAGCGCTGACCGCGGGCGCCGGTGTGCTTATGGGCGCGAACCGCACCGCTCGTGGCCGCCCTGCCGGCCTGCGTACCACCTGCCTGGTGGCTCTGGCCGCGGCTGTCGCCATGATTCAAGCCGACTTGTTGCTGGCGACGTCCGGCAAGGGTCCCAATTCCTTCGCGGTCATGGACGTGGAGCGGCTGCCGTTGGGAATTCTTTC
>DATJRE010000076.1:0-9009 GCA_035505095.1 Bryobacteraceae bacterium
GCTTCCGCGCGCGCTTCGGCGGAAGACGCGGCCCGTGGCGGCAAGCGATTATTGGGAGCACGGCGCGATCCGAAGATACCTGATTCACCGCGTGTTTCACGGCGTTCTGGTGGACCGCGGGCACATCTCGCGCGAACACAATCCGATTGCCGATTTGTGCCGCGCCCTGGAAGAAGGATCGTCGCTGATTCTTTTTCCGGAAGGCACGCGCGGCACCGGCGAGCAAGTGCAGCCGTTCAAGTCCGGCATCTTTCACCTGGCGCAGGCCTACGCCAAGGCGGAACTGGTGCCGGTGTGGATTGCCAATTCATACCGCGTGATGCCCAAGGGCCTGGCGCTTCCCATCCCGCTGCTGTGTTCGGTAGCATTTGGAAAGCCATTGCGGCTGGAGGCCGGGGAGCACCGGCAGGATTTTCTGGATCGCCTGCGCCAGTCGCTTGTCGAATTGGGGAAAGTATGAACACGCGCGAGGGGCTTCTCACATTGGCCGGTTTGGGCGGCGCGCTGGTATTGGCCAGCCTGGTGGCGCTGATTCTCCGGCTGCGGGCCGGGCCGCAACCCAACCCCGTGCTGGACAACCTGAGCGCGCGCATCAAGGCCTGGTGGGTGATGATCGGCCTGCTGGGCGGAGCGTTTCTGGCCGGCCGCACGGCGGTCATCGTGTTGTTCGCGCTGGTCTCGTTCTTTGCCCTGCGCGAGTTCATGACCCTGACCCGCACGCGCCGCGGGGACCATGCCGCCATCTTCATCAGCTTCTTCGTGGTTCTCCCGATGCAGTATTGGCTCATCTGGGCCGATTGGTACGGCTTCTTCGCCATCCTGATTCCGGTTTACGCGTTTCTGGTTCTGCCGATCGTGGCGGTGCTTTCCGGCGACACCCACGAGTTCATGGCGCGGACCGCGGAAACCCAGTGGGGGTTGATGGTCAGCGTGTATTGCATCTCGCACGTGCCGGCGCTGCTGACCCTGGACATCCCCGGCTACCGAGGCCGCAACGCGCTGCTGATGGTCTTCCTGCTGATCGTGGTGCAATCGAGCGACGTGCTGCAATACGTTTGGGGGAAGCTGCTGGGGCGGCATAAGATTGCGCCCGCCCTTTCGCCCTCGAAGACGGTGGAAGGCTTCGTCGGCGGCGTCGCTTCGGCAACCGCCCTGGGCGCCTGCCTCTGGCGGATCACGCCGTTCCGCCCGTGGCAGGCCGCCGCTATGGCGCTGGTCGTGACCCTGATGGGCTTTCTGGGCGGGTTGGTGATGTCGGCCATCAAGCGCGACCGCGGCGTGAAAGACTGGGGCAACCTGATCGAAGGACACGGCGGCATGCTGGACCGGCTGGATTCGGTGGCCTTCTCCGCGCCGATCTTTTTTCACCTGACAAGGTATTTCTTCACGCCGTGAAGGGGCGGACGTGGCGGCGCATGGAGACCGCACGCATCAACCGGATCATCGAAGCAGAGTTCGGCGGCATCGAGCCTGAATAGGCGTCTCCCTCGTCCTACTCCTGCCGCAGCGCCCGCGTCGGGTCCACCTTGGCGGCGCGCTGCGCGGGAATCCAGCAGGCGGCCATGGTGGCCGCGGCTAGCAGTGTAGGGACGCCCAATAGGACCACCGCGCCCAGGGGGTCGGCTCCGATCACAAAGTTCGGAACGATGTGGCGCGCAATCGGAATCACCATCGCCAGTCCGATCGCCAGCCCGACCGCGGTGAAAATGGCCCCCTGGTTCAGCACCATGCGCGTGATGCGCGCGGGCGTGGCGCCCACCGCCACGCGGATTCCGATTTCGCGGGTCCGCCGGCTTACCGCGTAGGCCACCACTCCGTACAGCCCGATCACCGCCATGAACAGCCCCATCACGCCGGTGGCCGTCACAATCTGGGCGATCAGCCGCGGTCCCAACATCGCGCGATCATGGAAAAATGTGGCCATGGTGCTGATCCGGAAGATCGGCATGTCGGGATCGAGCGCCCGAACCTGTTGGCGCACCACAGCCGCGAATGCCGCCGGATCGGCCGCCGTCCGCATCTCCACGTACATCTGCGAGCTGTAATCCTGCGAATAGGGAGTCCACACGGCTTCAGTCGCCGGTTCAGCCCAGTAGAAATAGAGTCCCTGTTTGGCCACGCCGATCACTTGCAACTCGGGGCCGTCCGCCGAGTCCAACCGGAAACGCCGGCCGATGGGATCGCTCTTTCCGAACAGCTTGCGGGCGAGGAGTTCATTGATGATGGCCACGCGCGGCGATTTCGCCGTATCGCCCGAATCGAAGTTGCGCCCGCGAAGAATCTTCGTCTGCATCAGCGGGAAGAAGTGGTTATCCACCTTGTATGAGGTCGCGCTGGGCGCATCTCCGGATGTCCGCGGCTGCGCCCCTTCCGCCAGATACTTGCGGGTGGTCTGTCCCGTGCTGAACGGAATCGAAGAGGACATCGAGACCGCATTCACGCCGGCGCTCTCGCGAAGCCGGTCCGTCAGCTTCCGGTAGAAGTCGCGCGTCTTGGCTTCGTCATACCGCTGGATGCTCGTGTCCAGGGAGAAGAAGAGAGTGTGATCCATGCGGAAGCCCGGATCGATGCGCCAGGCCGCCTGAAATCCGCGGATGCAGTCGCCCGAAATCACCAGCAGGACGACCGACAAGGCGAGCTGCGCGGTCACCAGCACGTTCCGGCCGGACACCAGCCCTCGCAGGATCGAAATGCGCGCCGGACCGCTGTCGCTGGCTTTGATAGTCAATGCCAGGTCGCCGCGCGTGGCGCGCAATGCCGGTATCAATCCAAAAGCCACGCCCGTCGCCAGTGAAACCATCACGCTGAACACGAGCAGCCGCGTGTCCATCTGGATGCCCAGGGAGATTGGGAAATCCGAGGGGATGGGAATGGCCCGCAGGAACTGCACGCCCAGGTAGCCGACTCCGATTCCGGCCAAGCCTCCTGCTGCCGCCAACAGCAGGCTTTCAGTGAGAAGTTGCCGGACCAGGGCGGCTCGCGAGGCGCCGATGGCCATGCGAATGGCGATCTCCCTGGCACGCGCGGTGCCGCGCCCCAGCAGCAGGTTGGCGACATTGGCGCAGGCAATCAGCAGAACCAGTCCGGTGATGCCCAAAAGCGTGAGCGACAGCGTGGCATCGGTAGGATCGTTCTCGAAGCGCGCGCGTACGTAACCGAGCACCGTGACCGTCCGGTCGCGGTTCGTTTCGGGGTATTGCGCCGCGAGGCCGCGCGCAAGAGTCCGCAGTTCCGCCTGCACTTCCGCGGCGCTCACGCCCGGCTTGAGGCGGCCTAACAAAGTCGCGCCGCGGGTCTTGCGCGAAGTGAAATGGTCGGGTTTCGCGCCGGGAACCGCCTGCTGGTAGGCATGCATCGGTATATAAATGTCGGGATTCAGGAACGCCTGCGGCCCCGTGAAATACTGCGGGGCGACGCCGACGACGGTGAATTCGGAACCGTTCACGCGAATGCTCCGCCCCAGCACCGCGGGGTCGCGGGCGAAGTCGCGGTCCCACATGGGAAAGCTGATCACCGCCACCAGGTCCCGGTCCGCAACGGCGTCTTCGTCGGCGCGGAACCCGCGGCCGAGCACCGGCCGGATGCCCAATCCGCTGAAGAAATTCCCGCTGACGGCGGCATTGAGGCTGTACTTGGGAACCTGATTCAGGTGGGTAGCGATTCCGGCGAAGAAGAATTCATAACAGGCCAGGGCTTGCAGCGTCTTGCTATGGTCGCGCAGGTCGAGGTAATCGGGATAGGACATGGACCCCAGGCGCGTGTCGGGCGCGGTCGAGTCCACTTCGACAATTCTGCCGGAATCGGGAACCGGCAGCGGGCGGAGCAGCACGGCATCCACATAGCTGAACATGGCGGTGTTGGCGCCGATGCCCAGGGCCAGCGATACGATGGCAATGAGCGCGAAGCTGGGAGACTTCGCGAGAGTCCGAACGGCAAAACGCAGATTGGCCGCAAATCTCATACAGAGAGTATACGGAACCAGGCCGTCCGGCGTTCAACGGCGTTGCAGTTTGGTGACCACATAGCCGAGCGGATCGTCGGCAGAAGGGCCGGCGCCGCAGACTTTGGAACGCTCGGGCCACAGCTTCTCGACGGCGGCGAGGTTGGCTTCCTCGGCTTCGTTCCAGGAGCCGGGCCGCGCAGTGTGCGCCAGCGTGGTTTGGGCGGCCTGCACGTCCGCCTTGACGTCGTCCGGCAGCGCCGCTGGCGCGCTCGCACAGGCGGTCAATTCCGCCACGGTTTGGCTCAGCAGGTCCCGGCTGCGCTCGAAGCGCTCGCGCGCGGAGAGGCTGCGTAGGGTCGGATCGAGATCCAGGATCCGCTGGCACAACTCGGCCTTCTGCCCGGCCGTGGCGTCCGCGGCGTTGACCTTCACCGCATCGCGGTAGGCGGCCAGCGCGGCATTGTAATCGCCCTGCGCGAACTCGGCGTCGCCCAGCCCGTGGAAGGCCGCGGCATCGTGGTCATCCTTCCTGGCTACCTCGCTATACAGATCGGCCGCCTGCTTGTACAATCCCAGGTCCGCGCACATCTGGGCGATTTGTTTGCGCACGGTCACGTCCGTGGGACTGTTGGCCACCAGGGTCATCAATTCCGCCTGCGCTTCGGTCCTGCGGCCCGCCTTTTCCAGCGTCTGGATCAGCTCGATGCGCGCGGCCACCCGGTGTTGCTCCAGTTGATCGGGCCACATTCCGTAAATCGCGCGCTGGTAGTGCGTTACCGCATTGGCGGTGTCGCCCTGCGCCGCCAGCACCCGCGCCAGGCCCAGGTTGGCCGGCCCGCTGGAAGGCTGCTCGCGGAGGACCTCGTTCCAATAGATCTTGGCCTCGTCCCAACTGTGCGCCTGGGTCAGCGCTTCGGCCAACGCCATGCGATTCTCCAGGCTGTGGGAAATCGAAAGCGCGTCGCGGTATTGTTCAATGGCCTCTTCGTAGCGGTCCTTGGCCATGTATTCGTTGCCGGCTTTGAAAAAATTGTCGGCGCGCGTGGTCCGTTCGGCGCGATAGGAGTAATTCAGGAAGGCGATCAACATGGCTAGCGCCACCATCACCGTCACCACGCCGGCCAGAAGCCGCGTTTGGGGGCGAGGTGTCTTGGCGGCGGGAGTAACGGCCTGAGTCCCCCACGGGCCCGGCGCTTTGCCGATACCGTAGGCCGCCAGGATGTCTTTCAGCGAAACCACCGCCTTCAGGTCGCGCACATTGGTGCGGCTCACCACCGGCAGCACGTCCAGGGAACTGGCGGCCATCCGGCGCAGGGCTTCGTCCAGCAGGTGGTCGGCGTGTACGTGCGGGAAGCGGGCTTCGGTGATCTCTTCCACCGGTCCGGGATCGGGCACCAGTTCGCCCAGCGGCTCCCAGCCGCGGCCCGTATCCATGGCCATTTCCAACATTTGCGCGGTCACCATGCCGCGCAGGCCGATGGCGTCCATCACCGGCCACGCTCCCAGATCGTCTTGCGCGGCCACTGCCTGGGAGACGGTCTGGTTGGCGTCGAATACAATGGAAGGCCGGCGCAGCGCATTGCCCACCATCAGCAACTGTTCGCGGGCCTTGGCGCCCGAAGGCAGGCGGATGCCGTCCTGCTCCAGCAGGGCTTCGTAAATCGGCTCTTCCTGCAACCGGCTGGAGATGAAATAGCTGATCAGGTTGGCGATCATCAGCGGCACGATGATGGAGTAGTCGCGCGTGATTTCGAAGACCATGATCACGCTGGTGAGCGGCACCCGGATGATGCCCGCGAAGGCCGCGCCCATCCCCACCAGCGCGTAAGCGCCCACGCTGCCGGTGTAATCGGGCAGCAGCAGGTGCGCCACGCCGCCCACCGCTCCGCCGGTCATGGCGCCCATGAAGAGAGCCGGACCGAAAATGCCGCCGGCGTTGCCCGAGGCGTAACAGGTGGCCGTGGCGATGACTTTGAAGATCGCCAGCAAGGCCATGGTCTTGAGCACCATCTGCCCGTTCAGCGCCTCGCCCACGAAGTTGTAGCCCACGCCCAGCACGCCCGGGAAGTACCAGCCCAGCAGCCCCACCGTAAGGCCGCCCACGCCCGGCAGGAACCACTGGCTCCACTGCGGCATGGCCAGAAACTTTCTGCGCTGCCACAACAGCAGCTTCACGAAGGCCACTGAAATCAGGCCGCCGGCCACGCCCAGCACGGCGTAGCAGAGGAATTCGATGGGGTGCACAAGCTGGTAAGCCGGCACGTGAAACAGCGGCTCATCGCCCAATAGCAGGTGCAGCACGATCCAGGAAGTGGCCGAGCCGAGCACGATCGACCCCAGCACCGGCGCGTGCATGTCGCCCATCACCTCTTCGAGCGTGAACAGCACCGCCGCAATGGGCGTGTTGAAAGCCGCGGCGATGGCCGCCGAGGCGCCCACCGGAACCAGCGCCTTGACGCTTGCCGTGCTCAGCCCCAGCCGCCGTCCCAACACCGAGGCGATGCCGCCGGCCACCTGCACCGACGGGCCTTCGCGGCCCAGTGCTACGCCGCTGGCGAGCGACGCGGCGCACAGCCAGAATTTGCCCAGCACCGTGCGCATGCTGATGTAGCCATCCCGGACATACAGGGCTGTCTTGGTTTGCGGAATGCCGCTGCCGCGCGCGTTCGGAAAATAGCGAAACAACAGCAGGCCGGTGGAAACCGACCCGACCACCGGGAGCACCAGGCGCCGCCAGGCCGCGCCTCCCGCGGGATATAGCTTGGCGCTCCAATTCTCCGTCAGCAGAATAAAGGCCACCACGACCAGGCCCACTACCGCGCCGATAATCAACGTAAGAACCAGCAGAATCTTGTCTTCGTATGGATAAATCGGCGCTGCTTTTGGTTCGATAGTGTCCAACACACCCCCCTTAAAGATTCATAGTACCGGTCCGGGCGGGGTTTGGGAAATGCGCCCCGGCCCTGATCCCGGTGGCCGGATGACGATGACCGGTGGCCGGATGGGTATTGTCGCACGTCCGGAAGTGCGGGTCGGCGGCCGTAAAGCAATTGCCCGCGGCCGAATGGGTGCCGGCCCCGGGGCTCGCTACGTCACCCGTGCCGCTGCGGGGAGAATCGCCTGCTGCCGGCCGCCAACCTCGCATCGACGGTGCACGGCCGGCTGTGGAATGCGTAATGATGGTTGCATGGAGGAAGTCGAATCTCAGGCCGCCGTGGCCATTGTGCACGCGCTCGGACCGGTCGAATCCGTATTGCTGATGCGCCGCTCGGAGCGCGAAGGCGATTCGTGGTCGGGCCAATGGTCGCTGCCCGGCGGCCGCCGCGACCCTGACGACCCGGATCTGCTGGCAACTGCTTTGCGCGAGCTGGAAGAGGAGTGTGGCATCCGGCTGCGGCGTGAGCAGATGGAGCAAGCCATGCCCGAGCGCGTGGCGCGCCGCCGCGCACCGCCGTATCTTAGCGTGGCGCCGTTCGTATTCCGGGTGGCGTTGCAGTTGCCCACCACGCTCGACCAGCGCGAGGCGGTGGAGGCGCTCTGGGCGCCGCTGGCCATGCTGCGCGACCGCCGCCGGCACGCGCTCGGTCCGGTGCCCGGCCGCCCCGCGCGCACGCTGTTTCCCGGCATCGCTCTGCGCGGCGCGCCGCTGTGGGGCTTCACCTACCGGCTGCTGGAGGATTGGCTAGGCTTGGGCGTCCCGGCCGGCGCCGGACCGCAGGCCGCGCAGGCCATCCTGGATTTCCTGGCTGCCGGCGGCTGCCTGGTGGAACACGGCTGGGCCGAGCGCGAAGCCGTGGTCCACAGCGCCATCCCCGCCGAAACCGTGCTGGCGCACTTCTCCGAGCCGGGCAATCTGCACCCCGCCATCAACTGCCTGGAAGCCTCGCCGGAACTGGTCCGCATCCTCGGGCCGGAGTGGGAGGAGTATCGCATTCGGGCCGCGGCGCCGCCCCAGGATCTCACCTGAGGCACCGATGCCCTTTCCATGGAAAGTCTGGGTTACCGCCGGTTGGGCTGCACTGGCGGTCGCCCAGACTCCACCACGGCCCCATTTCGATGTCGCCGCCATCAAGCTCCACATCACCGGAGGCAATCTGGTTCGGGTTCAGCCCCAGCCCGGCGGAAGGTTGATCGTGGAGAACGCTCCGCTGCGGTCGCTCATCGAAACCGCCTACGGCATCCAGGATTATCAGCTCTCGGACGGTCCCCGATGGCTGCTTTCCGACCGCTACGATATTCAGGCCAAGGCCGAAGGCATCGTCCCCGCCAAACAGACTGCCGGGCCGATGCTGCAGGCGCTTCTTGAAGACCGGTTCCGGCTGAAAGTCCATCGCGAGATCCGGCAACTGCCGGTTTACGAATTGGCCATCTCCCGGCGCGGCGCGAAATTGCCGCGTGCGCGGCCGGGCGGTTGTCTGACCTATAATCCGGACCTGCCGCTGCCGCCCATGCCCGCGCCAGGCCAGCGTGCCCCGGTCTTCTGCGGCTTCCGCGGGTTTGGATTCGATGGGCCGAACCGCACTCTGGAGATGGCCGGCGTCACCATGGCGGAATTGGCGGCCAGCCTCTCCGCGGGAGAACTGCGAACCCGCATCATCGACAAGACCGGACTGGCCGGCACATTCGACGTCCACCTGAAGTGGATCGCCGATCCGGTTTCGGCGACTGCGGTCCACGCCCAGGTCGTTCCCGGCCCACCGCCGCCACCGGTCGATACCAACGGCCCGTCGCTCCTGTCCGCCATCCAGGAGCAGCTTGGGTTGAAGCTTGAGCCGGCCAAAGGGCCGGTGGACGTTCTGGTCATCGATCACCTCGAGAGTCCTTCCGCCAACTGAGTCCTACCGGTGCCGTACCCTCACGCCCGCCCCTCTGAGAGTAGAATGACAAAGGCCCCACAACATCAAAGGAGAAAACATTGTGAACCGTTCCGCCATGATCGCCCTGGCCGCCGCGTTGTCGGCCGCACCCGGGCTTTTCGCGCAGCCGCTGGCCTCGTTGATCACGGAGTCCAGAAACTCCTACAACAACGTCAAGAGCTATCTGCTGAAGGCCGCCGACAAGATGCC
>DATJRE010000077.1:0-5888 GCA_035505095.1 Bryobacteraceae bacterium
CTGGCGGCGGCTTTACCCGCTTATGCGGCGCTGCAGGTTCCGGCGGGGAACGCCGCCGGCGCGGTGGTCCTGGCGATGACGGCGTACGGCCTGCTGCAGATGTATTACGGCCTGGTGTACGCCGCGATTCAGGACTTCGTCGAGCCACGTTTGCGCGCCACCGCCATGGCGGTCTACTTTGTGGCGATGTACCTGTGTGGCGCGTCCTTCGGGCCGCTGCTAACCGGACGAATGAGCGACCGCTTCGCCCGCGCAGCCGCCGGCGCGGGACCGGTGACGGAAGCGGCCAGGGCCTACGGGCTGCACCAGGCGATGTACGCCATCCCGGTGTTGTGCGTGGTGCTGGCGGGCGTGCTGGCGATGGGCGCGCGCGCCGGGCTGGCGCAAGCGGCCTCCGGACGCCGCTGACTTACTCCACTACCAGCGAATCGACATCCACAAACCGGCCGGCGGACCTGGCGTTTGCCTGGCCGGTGACGCGGATCGAGACGACGTGTTTGCCAGAGGCGAAGCAGCAGAAGCGTCGGCGCGTCTGCCACTGGATGGCGCCGGCGTATAAGTCGATGGTTCCCTGGCTGGCTCCGTCGATAAACACCTCGGCAACGCCCCGGTTGGGCGCCATGGTGAAGACATAGGTCAGCGCCTGGCCATTGAAGGTGAGCGATATCTCCGCGCCAGGCGCATTCGCATAACTGATGGTCTGAAGGTCGGGCTGCTGGAAATTGCGGTCGTGGACCCATTCCCCGGTGAAGCGGAGGGCGGGGTCGAAATCGTCGTAGACTCCCGGCTGCGCGACGAAGGCGGCCGCCAGCGCGGGCTGCCGGGCACAGGTGGGGTCGAGGCGCGCGAGGTAGACGTCGCCCGATTGGTATTCGAGCGCCGTACAGCCCTCCAGGAGCTTGGCCAGCGCCTCGGGATGCAGCGGCTCATCGGCCACAGGCTGGTGAGCGATCAGGTAGCGCACATGCCAGGATTCCAGCAGGCGCACTGCATCCGGAACCGTGTCGGCGTGGGCCAGGCGATCCATGATGTTGTATTGGTGCCAATGATTCTCGTACACGTCGCCGGTGAGACCGGCGAAGGTGCTGTCATCGGCCAGCAGGACGGGCGCCTGGGGGTGGGCACGGTTGAACCAGGCGATCACCTCGCGCATGGGCGCGGAACCGTGCACGTAGCGCTGGCGTTCCAGGGCGGAGAACGGCGACCGCAGGCAGAAGTCTTTGTCGTAGTAACTGGCGGAGGGCAGGAAATACAGATTGAGGGCCACGCAGCCGATGGCGGCGGCGATGACCGCGCGGGCCATCCAGCGCTGGTGGGCCAGCATCCAGGCCAGCACGGCGGCGCATGGGACCATGAGCAGCGGGAGTGCCGGATACACGTAGCGCGCGTTGGGGGTGGAGGCGAGCACCACGATGGAGGCGGCCAGCGCCACCGCGGCGGCGCTGCGGGCAGGGCGACCGGTCACCACCAGCAGGCCCAGCAGCGCCAGCGGCGCGAAGAGCAGGTATTGGAAACCGAAGGAGCCTTTCTGGCCCTCCCAGAAATTGGTGGTGTAGAAGGTGAGGTCGTAGAGCGTGGTCCAGGTGAGCGGCTGGACGAAGCGGAAGTCCTGAATCAGGACGCTATGATCGAGCAGCGGCGAATGGATGCGTGGGTTCAGAAAGGGGAACAGCGGGTTGCCGGTCTTGGCATAGGCAATGGCATAGGGCGGCAGGGCGGTGACGAGCAGCAGGAAGGCGGCTATGGCGATGGAGGCGGCGGGGCGGCGGCCCAGGGCTTTTGGGTGGCGGAACATCAGGGTGACGGCGAAGGCCAGCCCCACGAGCACGAAAATCACGCTGCCGAACTTGATGGCCACGGCGGCGCCGCCCAGCAGCATGGCGAGATTCAGGTAGCGGCGCTGGGCGGTGTCGTCGAAGCGCCAGAGCGCGGCCAGCATCCCAAACACCATGACCGCCTGGGTGTTCTCGATAAATAAGGAGCCGGTGACCAACTGGACCATGGGAGTGGTGGCGAAGAGGGCCGCCAGCAGAAAGGCGATGGCCCGCCCGGTGAAGCGCCGGACGGCCTGGTAGAGGAGGGCCACCAGGGCCAGCAGCATGGCGAAATCCAGCAGGCGCGCGGCGAACTCGCCGCCCAGGAGGTTGGCTATGCTGTAGGCGAAATCGGCGCCCATGGGCATCACCGACCAGATGAAGCGGGCCGGCTGAAGGGTCAGGGCGTGATGGGCGGCCATTTCGATGGGAAGCGCCAGGTGGGTGGCCAGGGCGTCCGCGCCGACTTCGGGCTTCAGGACCACCAGCCAGTGCGCGCCCAGGACGAAGGCCAGCAGGGCGAACGCGGCGCGCTCGGCGGGCGCACGCAGTTCCATGCTGGTGACGGCATGCGCCCAACGGCGGAGACGCCGCCACACGCCGCGGAAATCGGCAAGCACCGGCAGCGCCAGCACCGCGGCCCAGGCGGCTGGGTAATTCACCGGCACGCGGGCCACGCCGTACATCAGCAGGATGAAGAGGGCCAGGCCCAGGAGCATGGCCAGCAGGTCATCCTGGCCGGATTCGGACGTTGGCTCGCTATGGCCGCGGTCCATCAGCAGCCGCCCCAGCGCGCAGGCGGAGACCAACAGGAAGGCCGCCGCCAGCACCGGCAGCGGTCCCAGGGCAAAGGCCGTCAGGGCGAGGAGCAGCACCACCAGCACGGTGGCCAGGGTCCAGGGGACCAGCAACAGCAGTGGCAGCGCGAGAGCCAGGAAGACGCCGCCGTAGCGCAGGAAGCGGGTGAAGCCCACCGGAAACCAGATATCCTGCGCCCAGAGATGGGCGGTGGAGAAGCCGTAGATTTCCAGCGCGCCGAGTCCGATGAGGGCCGCGGTGGCGCCTAGCGAAAAGACCACCGGGGCCACCGCGCGGCGCTCTTCCTCGCCGCTCTCGCTTTGGAAAATGAACAGCCGCTGGACGGCGAAGTTCAGGAAGAAGAGCGCTGTCTCCACCAGCAGCTTGGCGGAGACCGCCGAAACGCCAAAGCGCGTAGAGAGAAACATGATGCCGCCGTAGCTGGCGGTTCCGCTGGCCAGCACCAGCAGGAGGTACTTGGGCAGGGCGGCGGTGTGCTGCGCATGCGACACGAACACCGAGCGGCGCACCGCGGTGTAGTTGAACGAGACCGAGACCAGGCGCCCCAGAATTTGCGAGGGCAAAACCAGGCCCAGGCGGTGGTAGACCAGGATGTAGACCAGGTTATCGATCGCCGCGGTGAGAAAGGATACCGCCCCGAAGCGCAGCAGGACGAAGTAGATCTTCATCGAGTCGATCACCGGGTTGAAGTGCGAGGAGGCGTTGCCGGCTTCGTAGATGGTGCGGATGGGTTCTTCGATCAGCGGAATGCCCATGCCGTGCGCGGCGATCAGCATCTCCAGTTCGAACTCGTAGCCGCGCGCTTCGATGCGCAGGAGATGCGGCAGCAGGCTGGCGGGGATGCCGCGCAGGCCGGTTTGGGTATCGCTGATGCGCTTGCCCAACAGCATGTGGACAATGCCGCGGGTAGCCACGTTGCCGATACGGCTGCGCAGCGGAACGTCGCCCGCGAAGGAGCGCGAGCCGAGCACCAGCGCACCGGGATGCGCCTCCAGGGCGGCGGCCACGCCTTGGATGTCCTCGGGATGGTGCTGGCCATCGGCATCGGCAGTCACCACACCGATGAGATTGGGGAACTGGCAGAGGGCGTAATTGAAGGCGGCCTTCAGCGCGGCGCCTTTGCCCAGATTGACCGCGTGGCGCAACAGATGGACCTTGGGAAACGCAGCCACCTGGGCGAAGATCTCCCGGTAAGGCGCGCCGCTGCCATCATCCACCACCACGATGGCGGCGAACGGGCGGGCGCTGAGCGTGCGGACCAGCTCCACCAGACCCGCGGAGGGGCAGTAGGCCGGAATGATCACCGCGAGCCGGACGGAGGATTCGCTCATCATGCGAGAGGCATTCTTCAATACACCACGCGGTGGAAGGGGAGCGCAAGCCGGTCCGCTTCACCGCAGAGACACGGAGAGCGCGGAGAAAGCGCGGAGAAGACAGAGGCGAGGGCGGAGTTGCCCAGGAAATTTTCGGTCCATTCTTGCTTTACCGAAACATTAGAATGGTCGAGGTTTGATTGATGTGGCCCAAGTAAGCCTCCCCGTACGTGCTGAACCCGGCCATGGTCATGCCACTGAAGATCTTGCCGTACTCGCTGCAACGCTTCTCATTGCGAAGCTGGAGGGTCCGCAGAATGCACTGGAAGTCGATCAAACCGGCGATAGGGCCCCACTGCGCCATCTTCGCCTCGATTGCAGCGCGAGTGTCGGCCACGATGTCGGTGGCTTCGAGCAGAGCGAGTTCCATGCCCTGCTTCACCTGACAATAGAATACGATGCTTCCGTCCTCCACATGCTGGGGACTGCGAACAAACGGCTCGCCATTCGCCATCAGGCCAAGCGGGTGTTGAAAGAATTGGGCGGCAGCGTCCTCGGGGTTCACACCCAAGGCCGCGGCGTACGCATCCAGTGCCGGCCTGTGGTCGAACTCGATGACTTTGCGCCGGGCCTGGTCCACCTTGGTGGCGACCAGGACTTTGCCGGTGGGCCGAAAGCTCTGGGTTTTAACGATTTCGAACCCTCGGGGGAGCCGCAGCAACAACAGCACGGCGGCATCCGTATAGCAGTTGCCGTTCTCGAAAACGTGGGTACGCTGAAACTTCAAGTCGTCGCCGGCCGATCCGCCCACAAAGAACACGTCAGCCGCATCTCCCAGTTGCTCCATGAGACGCTCTTCGGCGCCGCTGAGCCCGTCGGCGAGCACCACGCCAACGTACTCGTCTATCGCCAGCGAAGCCAGGGGCGCTGCGAAGTGCCTCTCCAGGGTTCGCAGCGCGGGCTGCACCTGGAGACCAGCGCCGATTTTTTCGACTGCCACGCAGGCAGCCTCGGCCACGACATCCCGACCCAGAAACATGGCCACGACGGATCCGGTGAGCATTTCCCCCGCGGCAATTTCGCCCGCCGTGGAACAGCCCACGGTGCAGGCACCCGGAAAGGCCTCGCGCATCTGCCGGCTGAGGGCCGCCGCCTCGTAGCGGGCCGAGCCGAAGAAGATCACCACCCGCGGGTCCGCATCGGTGCACTGGCGCTTCAGATCCGCGACTGCATCGGCCAGTTCTTTGGTGGAACGTCCTGTTGTGATTGGCATAGAGAGTTGCTCCTTTGGCGTATGGGACTACACCGTTACCCCAAGTTCAACGGCAACGGCTTTCAGTCTTGCGAGGACCTGCGGGTCGTCGGGAGAGGTGTCGCCATAGCGATTGGGATCGATGCCCTTTAAAATGAGTTTTGTTTCCGTCATGAGCGAGATGGTGGCGTTCCCTTTTGCACGTTTCTCGATGATAGTACCGATCATGCGCTTAATCTGTCCGGCCACGGCCGATAGCTCCTTTGGGTCACTTTTCACCCCTGCCGGCGCGCCGTTTACCATCCCATAGCATGGTCCGGACCCCGGCACGCCCACTACTCTTATCGGATGTTTGCATCCGATTCTTTAGGCCAAGAACGGCCTTTCCGAATGAAATCTGCCATGAGCGGAGTGCGCTCATCCCCCCGGCCACCGTGCGGTACGCCGAGGAGGGCCTGCTGAATTCGGCGTACGGGAATCTCGTGTTTGCAGATGCCCGCCGGGCCAAAACGACCAAAGGAGTGGGTGCTTGGGGCGAAGCTACCGGAGCGCGGCGTCTATGGCGCTGCTCAGTGCGCCTGCCGAAAGGTTGCCGTGGGGACCTGCGCCTACGCGGCGACTGCCTCAACCAGGCGGGCGATCTGGCGGGTCATTTCCGCCGGGGGAAAATGGACCCGCTGGCCGTGGCCG
>DATJRE010000078.1:0-5641 GCA_035505095.1 Bryobacteraceae bacterium
AACTGGCTGCCGGGAAACGGGCGTTTCGGCGCGGCACCAAGGCCGAGACGATGGCGGCCATTATTCGCGAAGATGCCGATCGACTGCCGGCCACGGTGCCTGCCCCGCTGCGATGGGTCGTCGAACGGCTGCTTCAAAAAGAGCCCGCCGAGCGCTACGATTCCACTGGCGACCTGTATCGCGAGCTTCGCCAATTACGCGACCACCTGCCGGAATCGGTGTCGGCCAGCGCGATTCCCACGGCCGCCGGCATATCCCCCAGAGATGGTTCGGCGGCCAGGTGGCGAGCCATTCTGGGAATCGGTCTCGCGGCGGCCCTGGCGTGCGGCGCAGGATTGGCGGCCCTGCTGATTCGCCCGGCGCCGGCGGACTTGTCCAGTTACAAGTTCACGCCCATCGCACGCGATGAGGCTACGGAAAGATCCCCCGCATGGTCCCCTGACAGCAAGAGTATCGCGTACACGGCACTCATCCAAGGCGTCTACCAGGTGTTCACGAAAGCCATCGACTCATCGGAAAGATCGCAGCTCACTCACGCAGCCGAAGACTGTTACGCCCCCCTCTGGTCTCCGGATGGCACAACCATTTATTACATTTCCCGCGGCGATCTCTGGTCAGTCGGAGCATCGGGAGGCACGGCGGAGTTGGTGATGAAGAAGGTAGGGTCAGTGGCCCAGTCCAAGACAGCCGCAGTTGTGGCGCTCGATCCGGATCGGAAGACCATAGTGTTCCAACGCGATGGCAAGACTTGGGCCGGTGCGCTCAAGGGTGGCCCGCCGCGGGAACTCGCCGGGATTCCCCGCGGTCACGTTGCCGCGTTCCTTTTTTCCCCGGATGGTTCCAAGCTCGCCACAATTGTCAATCAGGAGCTTTGGATTCTGCCTTATCCTGCAGGCACTCCCCGCGACCTCCACGGCGCCACCACGAGTGTCAGTTGGTTTCCCGACAGCCGTCACGTCCTCGTCTCCGGCGGCAACTTTAACAACACGCTAACCGTTCTCGACTCGACCGACGGCAGCAGCCGAGTGATTTATAGAGGCACCGATACCTTTCAGGCGGCGGTTTCACCCGACGGTAAGAAGATTGCCTATAGCGGTGGCGCCGCGGAATGGGATATTTTGGAAGTTTCCTTGCCGGGGGGGCGCGTCCGTACCTTAGTGGGAGGAGGCGGGGTCTCCTGGCAACCGGATTGGGCGCCGTCCGGCACTCACTTTCTGTATTCGACATTCGTTACCAGTTCCGTCGCGGGCATTGAGGACCGGTACCCCACAGAGGGCTTTTCGCGCCGCATCACCAACGCTCCACCGGGCATTAATACTTATGCCGAGGGGCCGCGTTGGTCTCCGGACGGCACACGATTCCTGTTTACGCAAGGCCCGGTGGACCGGCAGCAGCTGACGATTGCGAACGCCTCCGGCGGGAACTGGACACCGATTGCGGACTCCATTCTCGAGCACCCCCACGTATGGTCTCCCGACGGCCGATGGGTCGCTTTCATAAGCAACGCAGGCGGGAAACAGCAATTGGAGAAGATTAAGCCGGTGGCAGGCGCCACCCCGGTGGTTCTGGCTAAGGCTGCTCCCGTGGCGACCGGCTACTCCACAATTGAATGGTCCCCGACCGGGGAGTGGATCCTGTACCCATCGGCCGAGGGCATATCCATGATTTCGCCGGATGGCATCGTGACCGGCAAATTAACAGCTCGCAATCTTCGGGCTTACGCATTCTCCCAGGACGGTAAGCAAGTCTACGGCATCTACCGGAATACGACGGGCGAAGGCCCGCAGTGGCAGCTTCACTTGATCGGCATTAAGGGCGACACGGACAAGATGATCGCGGCGCTGGATTTTCCCGTTTCCACAAGCACTGCGATTGGATTCAGTATCCATCCGGATGGCAAGAGCTTCCTCACTTCCATCGCGAAATGGCCCTACGACATCTGGATGCTCGAAGGCTTCGATCCGCCCAGAGAGAAACCATGGTTCGAGCGCTTGTTACGGAGGTGACAGGAATCCTGGTGTAGCCCCTCGTGCCGCCGTATTTCGGGGCCATCGTTCCATCATCAGATACAATGGAGCGAACTCCAAAGATGAATCTTTCCGCCGGCGACATGCTCGGACCGTACGAAATCGTCGCCCCTATCGGCGCCGGTGGCATGGGCGACGTGTACCATGCCCGCGACACACGTCTCGATCGTGTGGTGGCAATCAAGGTTTCCAAGGAACGATTCTCCGAACGCGCCGAGCGTGAGGCGCGGGTGGTGGCGACGCTGAATCATTCGCATATTTGCCAGCTTTACGATGTGGGCAACTTGCCGGACGGCGCGGGCTACCTGGTGATGGAGTTCGTTAAGGGCGCGCCGCTGAAAGGTCCCTTTTCACTCGAGAAAACCATCGAATACGCAACGCAGATTCTGGATGCTCTCGACGCAGCGCACCAAAAAGGCATCATCCACCGCGATGTGAAGCCCGATAACATCCTGCTTACCAAGCAAGGAATCAAGCTGCTGGATTTCGGGCTGGCAAAGAAAACCGGCTCCGTTCTCAAAGAAGCCGATCCCACGGTGACGGAGTTGACCAAGCAGGGAGACATCGTAGGGACCTTGCAATACATGGCGCCGGAGCAGTTGCAGGGGAAGGACGCGGACGCCCGCAGCGATCTGTTCAGCTTCGGCTGTGTGTTGTACCAGATGCTGGCAGGGAAGCATCCCTTCGAGGGCGGGAGCCGGGCAGGCCTCATGGCGGCGATTTTGGAGCACGAGCCCGCGCCCCTGGCGACGGCGCTGCCGCTCGATCGAATCCTCAAGCGATGCCTCGCTAAGGACCCCGATGACCGGTTCCAGACTGCCCGCGATCTGAGAACTGCGTTGTTATGGGCGGTAGAACAACCCGCCGCTTCAGCCGCACCCGGGAGGCCGCGACGCTCGGTTTGGTTTCGCACCACGTGGATTGGGGCTTCGGCGCTGGCCGTGGCCGCGATCGCGCTTTGGGGGTGGCGCCAGCTTGGGAGCAGTCCGGGAGGCTCCTGGTCCGGGCTGCTGTTGGGCGGTCCCGAGGTCGCGATGACGCCGCGCATTTCGCCCGATGGCCATACCCTGGCGTTCCTGGCAATGGAGCGAGGCCTTACCCAGGTCGCGGTGATGAAACCGGACACGGGCGATTGGACCGTGCTGACTCACAAACGCGGCGCCGGGCCCCCGGCGGAACTGAACTGGTCGGCCGACGGAAACCGGATTTATTTCGACCGCGAGGCGGACGTTCCGCTCGGTATTTTCAGCGTGCCCGCCGTGGGCGGTGACGAACAACGGGTGCTGGAGGATGCGGAACAACCGGAACCCCTGCCCGATGGCAGCCTTCTGGCGGCGCGGCGCAGCGCCGAGCGCCAGTTGCAGGTATATCGCGTTTGGCCCGAAAGCGGGCGGGTGCAGAGTTTTCCGATCACAGTGAGGTCCGCGTTCGCGCACGCTCGCGTCTTTCCCGATGGCCGGCGGGCGGCCATCTTGGGAGAACTGCTGGCCCCCGGTCAGCAAGGCGTCGTCCACGTGTACATTTTGGATCTCGCCAGCGGTCAATTGCACCGGCTTTACACGGGAGCAGCCGACGACTCCTTGGCTGATGGTTTGGCGGTGAGCCGCGACGGCAAATCGGTGCTCCTGGCAATAAGGGCGGAAGATCTGACGGAAATCGTATCGCTGCCCGCTTCCGGACGCGGTTCACCGCGAGTCCTGTTCACGACCCCGCAATTCGTGAACTGCCTGGATAGCAGCCCCGACGGCGCCGTCTACCTGGATGAACGCGACTTTCCATACCACATCCTTCGCTTTTCACCCGCGGGCGGACCTGCGAGCGTGATTGGCTCCTTACCCAGCCAGGCGGTGCACGGGGGAACAGCGGTCTTCCTTCCCGACGGCCGTGCGCTGGTGGCGGCGCGGCGCGCGGGCCGCACGCGATTGATGCTGGTGGAGGCCGGAAGGGAGGCGACGCCGCTGATCCACACCTCGGAGGACTCCTCGACCCCGGCCGCGATTGTGGGAGCGGAGCAGGTGGCTTTTACCATCGGAGGGGCGCCGCACCGCACGCTGGCGATCGCCAGTCTTTCCAGCGGACGGGTCGAGCGGCGCATCGCATTCGATAAAGGCGAGCCGGTGTCGCTGGCCGCCAGCCCGGACGGGAACACACTATACTGCGGCGCCGCCGGAAGCATCTGGTCGATCGCGATGGCCGGCGGACAGGCGCGGAAGATTCACGCCGGTGAATCGGCCTTGGTGATGCCCGGTGGGCGGTCTCTCCTGGTGCACATCGTGGAAAGCGCGAGGACCAGGCTGGTGGAGGTTCAGCTCGAGGGCGGCGCGGAAAGAGAGATTCCGGTCAACGGTCCGTTCCATCTGGTCCAGTCCCCGATGACAGCGAGCGGGATTCGAAACGGTACGCTGGCAATGCCGTTGGCGTCGCTCGATTCGTGGTTTTACCAGCCCGGATTAGTCGATCTCGCCACGGGGCGCATGAGGAGGATACCGGTCGATTTGCCGGTCGACACTCACTACGAGGGCTGGACGGCGGATGGATCTGTGATGGCGTGGTCGCATGAGGTGCGTTCCAGCATCTGGAAGATGACGCAAGCGACAGAGCGGTAGGGGCCGGCCGCCCGTGAGCTACCTCAAAATGCGGCCAATTCAATGAACGGCCTGGAACGATCGCAGCATTTCCATGCAAGTTCTGCGTCATGGAGTTCAGTGAACGATTCGGGCGGGAAGCCGGAGCCATCGCCGCACGGGAACCGGAAATCCTGCTCTGGGCGAATCTTCGGCGACAAACGGAAGCAGCGGCAGTGGCACTGTCACTTCCGTATCAGCGAGTTGTCTGTCGTGGCTTACGTGTCCGATAGCGACCCCAACCACGACCCCGTCACTCATAATCGGAGCGGCCACCGGACAAACTGAGCACCAGGTGGTCGGGACGTGCGGGTCGGCGACACAAATTGGTCCGTGTGCGCTAACCTCGGCGGAACTGCCCCTGAACGCCATGGGTACCATCACGGGCGGCACATGGAATGGCTCGGTGCTCGCGGGCCAATACGGCGGCACCGGCGTCGCCAACACTGGCTTGACCTTGACCCTTGGCGGTAACGTCGCCTTTACAGGCTCGTTTAACCCTACCTTCTCCATCCCCTCATCCTCAACCTGGGCATTCCAAAGCGGCGGTGGAACGCTGGCGCAAACCGGCGCGGATATCAACTCTTCCAATCAGGTTACATCGACGCACTTAAGCTCCCCCTTGCCCTTCGCTCAGGGCGGCCTCGGCACCGGCACTAACTTTGCGGCTCACACCTGGTTTGGAAACAACACTGGCTCCACAGCCGCGCCATCAGCCCTGCAACCGGCGTGCGGCGATTTGAGTAATGCGGCGAACTCCTGCTCGACTGATGCAACGAACGCGTCCAACATTAGCACCGGCACGCTGGGCTACGGTCGTCTGCCGACCCCGGCTGCAGGTGGACCCGCCGGCCCGGTGGCCGTCCTCACCTCAACGCAGATATCAACCACGACAACCACCAACCTAAACGTGCTGTCGTATCAGATCCCCGCGAACTCAATCGCCCAGGGCACAACCTATAGAATCACAATGTATGGGACGGCCACAAC
>DATJRE010000079.1:0-26703 GCA_035505095.1 Bryobacteraceae bacterium
TCGTTTCGCGGTACAAGGGCCCGGAAGCCGGGCGCACGATGGTCTCGGCGGCAGAAGAGCTTGTCGCCGACCCGCTCGCCGATCCGCGCTAACTGGAGCGCTTTCCTCGATGGCCCGGCCAACCGGGAGCACCAGAGTTTGCAAGTGGTAATCGCTACAGGTAATCGACGGTAATTCGGGGCCTCCGCGAGTACTGGCTACGTACTTCTGGTGAAGTTTTCTCGCAGGTTGGGCTTGCCATACGGCTGTAGCGCTAATATAATCCACCTATACAAGGGTCTGACTCGCGCCAGAAGGTGTCATCAGACAGAAAGGGCTTGAAGCGTTAACAGCCGCCTACATTCCGGAGTCTGAGACCTTATTGGTCTGCGACGGAGGAAGTCTCAGCCCGCGGTCCAGGCGAGGGCATCGGAGAAATGCGCCCTCGTTGCGAGAGGTACGTTTCGGATAATTGAAAAGAGAGAGGTTAGTCGAATGAAAGATCTGCGTTCGATCTTGCTTTGCCTTATATGCCTGCTGTTATGCGCCATTATGGGCTATTCGCAGGCCGTCAACTCGACGGTGCTTGGAACCGTTACCGATCCAACCGGCGCGGTCGTGGTAGGCGCCAAGGTGACGCTTACCGAGGCCAATACCAACGTCAGCCGCATAGGTAAAACCAATGAGAGCGGCAATTTCGTTTTCCCCGATCTACCCCCGGGCAACTACTTTGTGACGGTGGAGATGACCGGTTTTAAGAAACAGGAGCGCCGGGGTATTGCCCTGCTGGTGAACACCACCCAGCGCGTGGACGTTCAGCTTCAGACCGGCAGCCTGACGGAAACCGTCGAAGTCACCGCCGCAGCACCGGAGTTGCAGACGGACCGCGCCGATACCGGCCGCAACATCGATACGATGGTGGTTTCGCAACTGCCGGTTCTGGTCAGCAACCGCAATTATCAAGCCCTGCTGGCCCTGGTACCCGGCACGTCGCCGCCCACCGAGGAGCACTCCCAGTTCTTTAACGCCTCGGACTCGCTGCAGACTGAAGTCAACGGCGCCCCGCGCGTGGCGAATAATTACCAGATCGAGGGCATCGACGACAACGAGCGCACCGGCCTGCTGCAAATCCTGATCCCGCCGCTCGAAGCCATCCAAACGGTGGACATCTCCACCAGCAACCACTCCGTAGACTTGGGACGCGGCACCGGCGCGGTCACCAACGTGATTCTGAAGTCGGGTACCAACCAGTTCCACGGCTCCCTCTACGAGTTCGTGCAGAACGGCGATTTCGACGCGCGCAACTTCTTCCAGCCCTCGGTGGCCGCGGTTCACTACAACTACTTCGGCGGCACCATCGGCGGACCAATCAAGAAGAACAAGTTGTTCTTCTTCGCCGATTACCTGCGCACCGAAGATCACGAAGCCAACGCCAACACCGAGACGATCCCGTCGCCGCTGTCGCGCACCGGCAACTTGAGCGAGGCTCTGGGTGGCTCCAGCCCTGCCTTGGTTTACGATCCGGCAACCGGAGATCCGGTCACCGGAGTGGGAAGGACTCCGTTCCCCGGCAACATCATTCCCACCTCGCGCCTGAACCCGATCGCGCTCAAGATCCTGGCCCTGGTGCCCAACCCGGATATCGCAAACTACAGTACAGCGGCGCCGTCCAACAACTACTTCGCCCTCCTGCCCTTCACCAAGGACAACGACTTCGCCGACGGGAAGGTGGACTACACCATCAGTGAGAAGGACCGCCTCAGCGGCCGCTTCAGCTTCCAGCGGCCAGTGATTTACCAGGCGCCCATTTTCGGCGCGGCCGGGGGCGATGCCAACGGGGCCTTCGAGGGCACGGGAGTCCAGAAGACCTACAGTAGCGGCATGAACTGGGACCACATTTTCTCCGCCACCCTGCTGAACGAATTCCGCTTTGGCGTGGCGCACTACAACAACACGGCGCAGGAGAGCGACTATGGAACGAACGCTTCCGCCGCCCTGGGAATCCCTGGCATCAATATCAGCCAGTTTGACAGCGGCTTGGTGGGTATCAACATTGGCGCATTTACCGAGCCGCTGGTGGGATATTCCGCCAGTTTGCCCTGGGTCCGTGCGGAGGCCAACATCGATTTGGTCGACAACGTGACCAAGACGCACGGCAACCATACCTTGACGTTCGGTTTCGATATGCGCCGCATCCGCGACGACTTACTGCAGACGCAGACCTACAGCCCGCGCGGCGTCTACCAGTTCGGCACTTCCCAAACGAACTGCGCCGGTGACTGCCAGCTCCCCAACGGCACCACCAGCTCGGCGACCACCCCGAACAGCATCACCTCTTGGGCCAACGACATGGCGAGCTTCCTGCTGGACAGCCCCGGGCAGTCCGGCACCGGCCGCGACTTCAGTGGCACCTTCCCGACTTACCGGGCCTGGTACTTCTTCCCCTACGTCTCCGATACATGGCAAGTCAGCAAAAAGCTGACCGTGGCCCTGGGGCTGCGCTGGGAATTCTATCCACCAGGACTGCCGGCCTTTCCCGGCCAGTTTTCCAACTATATTCCGTCGAACAACACGCTGGTGGTCGGCGGTGTGGGCGGCAACCCCGACAATGGGGGCTTGGTCGACCACCTGAACTACCTTGCGCCGCGCGTGGGACTGGCGTACCGCTTGACGGAGAAGACGGTTGTCCGGACGGGTATCGGCGTCAGTTATACGCCGTTTGAGGACAACACGTACATTAACAACAACTATCCGACAAAAGGCAACATCGGAGCGGTACAAGGCGCCAGCGCCTATACCTCCGCGTTCTACAACGGGTCCGTTCTAAACTTCGAGAGCGGTCTCCCGGTGCCCGCGCCGCAGCCCATCCCGTCTAACGGAATTTACAGCGTCGCGGCCCTGGGCTTCAACGGGTCTACGGAAGACTATTTCCCGACAAACTACAAAAACCCTCATGTGATTGCCTGGAACTTCTCGGTCCAGCAGCAGTTGCCGGCTCATTTCACGATGGACGTTGCGTACGTAGGCAATCACGGCGTGGACATGGGATCGTCGCAAAACATCAATGCCAGCCACGTAATCGCACCCGCCTCCGCGGGCGACACCGCCTACCTGCCGTACTTTCCGCACACAGGCACCGTAACCCAGTATTTCGTGCCGGTCTCCGCCATGTACAACGGCCTGCAAGTGAAGATTGACCGGCGCTTCGCCTCCGGGCTAAGCATCACTTCCTCGCTCAGCTACCAGAAGGGCATGGCTTACTACAACGGCGGCGACGACGATGGATTCTACGGCTTCTATCTGAATGGACAATATCACCGGAATTGGGGCCTGAACGATTTCAATCGTACCGTGAGCTTCGTGCAGAGCTACGTATACCAACTGCCCTTCGGTAAAGGCAAACGCTTCCTGCACTCCGGTTCGCGAGCGGTGGATCTGATCGCGGGTGGATGGCAGATCGAGGGCATCCTGACGGTCATGACGGGAACTCCCTTCACGGTGACTTACAGCTCGACCTACTTGAACCTGTCCCAAGGTGGCACGAACACGCCCATCGAGGTGGATCCAAGCGTCAAGATTCTACACGGAATCAACACCACCTCGAACGGCGGAGGCCCGTGGTTCGATCCAACCGCGTTTGCCGCGCCACCCTGCCAGTCGGCGACGCCTAGCGCGGGCTGCCCGACCGGGGCGGTCGATCAGATCGGCGGCGCCGCCCAACAGGTCGGCGACGTGGGACGCAATTCCATGATCGGGCCGGGATTCTTCAACCTGAATGCTGCCTTGGCCAAGACCATGCACTTCAGCGAACGCGTCGGCATGCAGCTTCGGCTGGAAACCATAAATACCACCAACACCCCGCAGTTCGGCAATCCGAACGCCGGTTGCTGTCTTTCCAACAACGCCAACTTCGGAGCCATAACCGGCACCGTCGGCAGCGGCTCCGGCTCGGTCAACGCCGGCACGGGCGGCCCGCGCAGCATCCAATTGGCGGCGAAGTTGACGTTCTAGCTTTTCGGGAAGGAGCTTGGGCCACCGGGGCGGCGCCTGCCGCACCGGTGGCTATCGCTGTTTTCCGAGACGATCCAGCATTTGCCGGATCTCCGGATTCGGCTTGATCCGCAACGCCGTTTCGAAATGCCGGATGACCTCCGGCATTCGCCCGCGTATCCCCGATAACGCAATCCCCAGATTGACGTGCGCGTCGGCGGAATTGGAATCGATTCTCAACGCGGCTTCAAAATGCGAGATCGCCTCCACCCGCCCCGCGCCCGTCAGCACCACGCCAAGATTGTTGTGCGCGTCCACATAATCCGGCTTAAGCCGCAAGGCTTCCTCGAAGCTCTCCATCGCGGTTTACCGGGAAATGCTCCGCACCTACCAGACTGGCCGCCCGGGGCGAGCCGTGTGCTTTGCCCACTTCGATCTCCGCTTCAGCTTTTTACCGCTCGTAGCCAGTTGCCCCTCGAACCAGTTTGCCGTTCGTGGTAAACACTACGCCGTTCTCCGCGAGCGATGCCGCGATGCTCGGCTTCGGGCCTGTCCCGCTGGTCTGGAGGTTTGTACGAGTCGCGCGTAATTTGCCTGAAGCATCCCGGAGAAGCTGTGGTAAAAGCTTGAGGCAATCCTCGCTCTGGTTTGGCGGTAGGTGACGGCAGACCGCTATTCGCGTGGCTTCAATGCAGTGGAATCCGGAACAGATTCGATCTAAACGACGATTTGGTGAAAGCATATGACTGCGCATCGGGGCCTAACGCCATTCCCACCTCCTGAATGGATCGAAGCCCGGAAGTTCCGCCAACACCGTCGAACCCGTCCTTTGGCGCTTCGAGCGAGCCGATGCCGTGTGGGACCGGAATAACGTAGGTCGTACCTTCCGTGCTGGATTGCGATCCGATGAATAGGGACAGATATTTTCGATCCGGAGACCATGAAAAGTGGCACTCCCCCGAGCACAGCTGACGGCGGGATTGCCCTTTCACCGACACCGCGAATGCTCCGCTTACGCCGTCGGCATCTCCGGTGATCACCCATTCGCCGTCCGGGGAGACGACTTCCTTACTGGTAATCCGCAAGTTCTGAATCCGCTCCAGATGGCTGCCATCCGTTTGGATACGCGCCAGGTAATTCGCCTTGTCGCTGAACTGCAGGAAAAACAGTTGGCCGCTGGGGCCGAAGCTCACGCTGCTTCCGGCTCGGACCACCAGCCGCGGAGGCGTGGCGCGGTCAGCTGCCGCCACGAAGATGTCCGATACTCCCCCCATCCCGGTCACCGTGAAGGCCACCTGGGTTTCGTCCGGCGAGAGATCGTAATCCAAGATTCGCTGCCCCGGGAGTACCATCTTCGAGGCGCCCGAAGTCAAGTCTCGTTGCCACAACTCCCTTGCGGCCGATTGATTATTTCTCTGCAGCACATAGTACAACCGATTGCCGTCCGCCGAAAGCACCGGCAGCGATGCCGACCCCTCCTGCAAGACCATTCGATCCCCTTTGGAATCGTGCATCCAGACGGAGCTCTGGCGCAGCCCAACGGCGGCAATCAGCGACTTCCCATCCGGTGCCATCGCCAACCCTTCTTCTTCGGTGGGACCGAAGGTAATCTGTTCCGGGGGACCATAGGGCGCTTGATTCCGCCAACCCTGGCGCCAGATGTGCGAATCGGCTCTTACCGTAACGGTGAGATAGATCCACTCTCCGTCCGGCGACCAGGCGGCCGCGGTGCAGGCGCCATCGGGTCCGACAGTGATTCCGGCGGATTTTCCGTCGATGGGCGTTACACGGCAGCGCTGCCAGACGCCGGCGGCGTTCATCTCCACGATCAAAACCGAACTGCGGTCGGGCGAGAGCCACGAAAAATGTGCCATGGCACGCTCGTGCGCGGGGAAGTAAATCGGGCGCTCCTCCGCCCGGCTGTCTTTCGCCGTCACGATACCCATGTGGAGGGTGCTTCCCGCCATAATCTCCGAGAACAGTACGCGGTCCGGGCCGATCCAACTCAGTCCTGCCGCGTTGACCATCAGGCGCGTTGGCGGACCGCCCAGCACCGGAACCGTCCAGGTATCCCAACTGTAAGTCTTCGGCTCGATCGCGGTATAAGTAATCCGCGAACCGTCGGGAGTAAACACGGGATCGTACTTAGCGTTTAAATCGTCGGTCAAAGGACGGGATTCACCGTCCGGAAGCATCTTCACATAGACTTGTCCGTGACCCAACCAGGAGGAGCCGCCGCGGAAGAAGGCAAGCATCCGCCCATCCGGCGAGAGTGCGGGAGCGTGCGCCGAGTCATTGAAATTGGTGAGCTGAACGTACTCACCGGCGGACGTCACGGGGTGCCGCCGGCCGGCAACACGCCACGCGAGCACCGCGCCTCCTAGCACGACCGCCAGCGCCGCCGCCCCGAACACCATCCGGCGACGCGAGGCCAAAGCAGTGGGGGCAGCCGTCCGTGAACCGCCTCCAGATTCCAGTGCAGCCAGCGCCGCCGAGATATCCTGGAGCATCTGGCCCGCCAGTTGATATCGTTGCGATGGCTCCTTTTGGAGCGCCCGCCCGACGATCGATTCGACTTCAGCGGGAAGTTCGCGCCGGAGGTCGCGCAGTGGCTGGGGCTGGTCGTCCACCACCGCGCGCATCAGTTGAAGCTGCGTCTCACCGCGGAACGGCGGCCGCCCGGCCAGCATTTCATAGAGAACTGCGCCGAAGCTCCATAAGTCGGTGCGATGATCGACCGGCTTTCCCATCGCCTGTTCGGGCGACATATAGAGCGGTGTGCCTTGCGCTTTGCCGTCCAGAGTTGCCGTGGTATCGCTGGACTTGGCTAAGCCAAAATCGATGATCCGCGTTACCCCGTCGTTCGCCACAATTATATTGCCGGGCTTGATGTCACGATGAAAAATGCCGCGTTCGTGGGCCTTCGCCAGCCCGGCGGCAATCTGCCGGGCGATCTGCAAGGCTTCGCCGACCGGCAGCCCACCGGGCGCGGCGCGAATGCGATCGCGCAGCGTGGCGCCTTCGTGGAACGCCATGGCGATAAACAAGTCGCCGTCCGGAGTTTCGCCGATGTCATGAATCACTACGATATTGGGATGGTCGAGAGTAGATGCGGCGCGCGCCTCTTCTTTCAGGCGCTGCTTCAGTTCGGGGTGACTGCGCAGGTGCGGCGGCAGGAATTTTAAAGCCACGTGGCGGTCGAGCCTGGTGTCGAAGGCTTTGTAGACCACCCCCATGCCGCCCGCGCCGAGCATTTCCAGGATGCGGAAGTGAGAAACCACCTGACCCGCCAGGAGCGTGGTGGTGGATTCCTCCGGCGTTTCCGGCGCTCCACGATGTGCCATCCGCCCGCTTGAATCCAGCGTCAACAGTTTCTCAACCTCGCGCCGAATCTCGGGGTCGGAATTCGCCAGTCCGGCTGTGCCGCGTTCTCGCACTGCTTGGTACAACGCTTCGATCTGGCGCAGGCGTTCGGCGGCCATCCGGGGCAACCCGGAAGCATCCAAAAAACTTCCGGCCTCCCGATCGGAGTCCAACAGCGAAAGAACTTCCCGCTCCAGTGCCTGGTCTCCGGCGCAGGCCTGTCTCACAAACTCCGCGCGTGCGGCAGGCGGACGCTCCAGGGCGGCGTTCAGCAGGTTATCGACTTGTTTCCAGCGCTGGGAGTCCATCGTCTGTGCCGCCCGTCAATTCGCGATAGAGCCAGGCCCGGGCGGTGCGTAAATCCCGTCTCACGGTGATGGCCGAGACTTTGAGCACTTCCGCCGTTTCATCCAGGCTGAGTCCGCCGAAAAAGCGCATTTCGACGACTTGCACTTTGCGTGGATCGAACCGCGACAGTGCGTTCAAGGCGTCGTCCAGCGCGATCAGGTCCGTGGCACGTCCGGCTCCCGCCACGGCGATGGCAGCTTCGTCGAGAGTGACATGCAAAATGCCGGCGCCGCGCTTCAAGTTGTGCCGCCGCGCATAGCCTATTAGAATGCGCCGCATCAATTGGGCGGAAACCGCGAAGAAGTGAGCCCGGTCCTGCCACTGCATGCGGTTATACTCCACCAGGCGAAGGTAAGCTTCGTTTACGAGTGCCGTGGTCTGGAGGCTGTGATCCGGGCGTTCCCGCCGGATATGGCGGTGCGCCAAACGGCGGAGTTCCTTGTAAACGATGGGAATCATACGGTCGAGGGCATCGCGGTCCCCGCCGCTCCACGCGCGGAGAAAAGCTGTGACCTCTTGACGATCGGGTTGTGCCACCCCTTCCATTGCTTATGAATTATATCCGAGTGGATGATCGCTTTTTCGCACGGCCGGCGCCTATCCGGATTGGAGGAAGATATGAAACCGATGCTGACTTCGTTGGCCGCCGGCAGCCTGCTGGCTCTCGTAGCGGCCGCTCAAACACCACGGTACACCGTCACCGACCTCGGCAACGTGGGCGCGGACGGTCAACCGTTTCAAACGACCAACAATGGCTTGGATGTCGGCTCCGCAATGGTGGGCAATGCATTGCACGCGGTGGCCTGGTACCAGGGCCAGATGTACGATCTCGGAACACTCAAAGGAGAGAACAGCCAGGCGTTTGGCACGAACATGCTGGACCAGCCCGGGTACCGCCCGGGACTCGTAGTAGGGGAGGCGCAAACTTCCAAGCCCGATCCGGATGGCGAGGACTTTTGCAGCTTCACGGCGCTCGGCCTTCTGCCCTCCGGCAGTTGTCTGCCATTCCTCTGGCGGAACGGCGTGATGTATGCGCTTCCGACCCTGGGCGGCAACAATGGAATCGCCAACAAGATCAACTATGCGGACGAGATCGCCGGCACGGCGGAGAACACCATGTACGACGCGACGTGCCCGTCGGGCATGATACAGCACCAGTTCTTGCCCGTGGTCTGGCAATTCGCTGTTCCGCACCAACTCCCGACGTACCCGGGAGACCCGGATGGAAGCGCGATGGCCATCAATGATGGCGGACAGGCTGCGGGCGCCTCGGGCACCTGCGCACCTTCCAGTCCGATTTCCGCGATCAATCTACAGCCTCTTCACGCCCTGCTGTGGGAGAACGGAACCGCTACCGATCTCGGCAATCTCGGGGGCACGGGTCAATTCTTCGGAATAGAGGCGGAGTACCTCAACAATGCCGGCCAGGTGGTGGGGTGGTCGGACCTGAAAGGCGATGCCAATTTCCACGCCTTCCTGTGGACCAAGGGAACGGGCATGCAGGACTTAGGAACGGTCGGGAGCGATGTGAACAGTCTGGCTATCGGAATCAATGACGCCGGCGATGTGGTGGGCGCGTCCCTCGACGCGAACTTCAACCCGCGGGCGTTTCTACGCGTCGGTCAGAATCTGCTCGATCTCAACGACCTGCTTCCTGCGGGATCGCCCCTCTATCTACTCACGGCCTGCAGTATTAATCGAGCCCGGCAGATCACGGGTATTGCGATCGATCTAGCCGGTAACATTCATGCGTACCTGGCGACTCCGGTCCGGGACGCAGATAGCGGAGCGAGTATGTGGGCAGTAGCGCCGGCGCCGGGGTCCGCAAACGCCCGCCGACCGCAATTGCCGCGCTTCCAAATTGGCAAGCGATGAAAGATCGAAGAGGCGAGCGACTTTCGCCGTGGGGCGCCGGAAGATGGTCTGACCGGCGCCCGATTGAGTGCCTTCGCCAATCGAATCGCTCTGGGTGAATGGCAACTCGGACATTGGCCCGCAAGCTCGTTCCGAAGGATCGCTCCTGCCTGGTCGCCCGGCGTTTACCGATCCTGCCGCTCTCGCGCGCCTGGAATCGGCCCACGATTTCTTTTGACGATGCCCAAAATATAACTTGCCAACCCAACTACCGGTATAGTCTAATGGATGCATGCTGTGGTTGACTCAATATGCCGCATCCAAAACTTGCCAGGCTTGAACTTCAGATCATGGAAATCCTCTGGACTCGCGGCGCGTGCTCGGTGCGCGAAATCCAGGACGCCTTTCCCGCAAAGACGCGGCCGGCCTTTACCACGGTTCAGACCACGGTTTACCGGCTGGAGGGCAAGAAGGCGGTCCGCATCGCCAAGAGAGTGGGCAACGCCAATATTTTCGAGGCAGCCGTCTCACGCCGGGTGGCCGAGAACCGGCTGATCGACGACTTGCTGGGATTGTTCGGGGGCCGCGTGAAGCCGGTGATGGCGCGCCTGGTCGAGTCCGGCAAACTCACCCTGGAGGATGTGAAGGAGGCGGAAGAGGCTCTTCGGCGGCTTTCGGGAAAGGACCAATCTCAATGACCCTCCCCACGTATCTAATGCCATTGGCGAATCACCTGTGGCAATCCAGTGTCTTCGCCGTAGCGGCGGGAGTGCTGTGTTGGGCAATGCGCAAAGACCGGGCGTCGGTACGCTACTGGCTGTGGCTGGCCGTGTCGGTGAAATTTCTGGTTCCTTTTTCGCTCCTGGTGAGTCTCGGCGGCCTGGTGGACTCGCCGGCGTTCCCGGTGATCGCCGCAAACCGCGTCCCTTCGATGGCACGGGAAATCGGCCAGCCGTTTGCGTTGCGGGCGCCCGCGCCGCTGCTGGCGGCCGTTCCCACCGCGCCAAGCCAGCTTCCCACGGTGCTCATGGCCCTGTGGTTTTGCGGTTTTGCCGCCAGCGCGGGCGGCTGGCTACGCGCCTGGCTGCGCATGCGGTCGGCGGTGCGCGGGGCGTCGCCCATTCGGGCGGACCTCGGCTTCGGCGGCCAGCCCGTTCGATGGATGGCATCGCCGGCACTCGTGGAGCCTTGCGTGTTCGGCATTTTGCGGCCGGTGCTCCTGTTGCCCGAGGGAATCCGGCAGCGCCTCACGCCCGATCAACTGGAGACGATTTGCGCGCACGAGATCTGCCACGTTCGCCGCCGGGACAATCTGACCGCGGCGGTCCATCTGCTGGTGGAGGCTATCTTCTGGTTCTATCCATTGGCGTACTGGATCGGGCGGCGGCTGATGGACGAACGCGAGAAGGCCTGCGACGAAGGAGTGCTGCGCATGCTCGCCAACCCGGAAGCCTATGCGCAGGGGATTCTGGCCGTCTGCCGGTTCGGTTTGCAGCCCTCGCCGGTTTGCGCTTCCGGGGTGGCGGGTTCCGATCTCAGGAAACGCATCGAAGGAATCATGGGATATCGCGCCATGGGGCGACTGGGCTTGGTCCGCAAGCTGTTGCTGGCGGCTGCGGCGGCCGCGGCGCTGGGCGGCCCGCTCCTCACCGGTGCGCTGTTCGTGCGCTCGATCCGCGCTCAATCGCAAAGCCTGGCTGGGGGCGCACCGGCATTTGGCGTGGCATCGATCAAGCCGAACCGGACCGGCGCCCGCAACAGCGGCTTCCGAAGATTCACGGGAGGCCAACTGGACGCCACGAATATCCCTCTCAGGATGTTGATTGCCTTCGCCTATGACATTCCGCAGGATCGGGTTCTACAGGGGCCGGGCTGGCTCGATTCCGAGAGATACGACATTCTGGCAAAACCGGATGCCGGGAGCGGTCAAGCCGTGGATCGATCCATGGGCGCCATACGCCTGCGCACCCAGGCGCTGCTGGCCGACCGCTTTAAGCTGGCGCTGCACAAGGAAACCAGGCAGCTTCCGATTTTCCGGCTGGTGGTGGATAGCGGCGGCCCCAAACATCTCCAGCCGCCCAAAGGCAACACGCCGGATTTGTTTACCAACGGGCACCATGTGACGTGCCAGGCGGCCTCCATGGAATTTTTCGCAAAGGTCTTTCTCACAGGGCAAATGGGTGGACCGGTATTGGACGAAACCGGTATCCAGGGGAAATTCGATTTCTCGATGGACTGGACTCCCGATGACAACCCGCCAGCCAGGCCGGGCGATCCGGGCGAAGTGGGAAGCGCTCCCGATCCGGCCGGGCCGACCCTGATGCGCGCACTCCGCGAGCAACTGGGCCTCAAGCTGGTACCCGGCAAAGGCCCGGTGGAGGTGCTGATTGTGGATCGGGCGGACAAAGCGTCGGAAAACTGAATGGCGGGACCGGGTATACGACCCTGCGGTTCGCTCCTTGGAATACGCGCCGCAAGCCATTGACTGTCTTGCATGCACACCTCGCGCGTGGCCCGCAGGGCCAGAAGGCACTCCCCGCCGGTCGCGGCTCGCTTAATGCCCGCGGCCGGGCGGCAGGGTGGCGCAGCAGCCCGTCACCCAGCGCTCGAAGAACTTGGTGAGGCTCTTGGCCTTCCCCGACGCCGCGTCCATGGCGGCTTCCAGGTTATCGCTGGTCACCCGCTTGCCCCAATATTGGCTGGTATAACGGTGCAAGCCGCGCCAGAAGACGTCGTCGCCTAATTCGTGCCGGAGCAGGTCCAGCACTACCACGCCCTTGTAATACGGGAGATCGCCCATGGCCTGCCGGGGAGTCTGCCAGTCGCCCCACGAGAGGGGACGGTCTTTGCCGTCGGACTGAAGCGACTCGAACAGGCCGCGCGCGCGTTCGATTTCCTTCTCGTAGCGGGCTTTGCCGAAGCGCTTTTCGAGAAACGCGTCGGCCATGAAAGTGGACACCCCGGCGCTGAGCCAGTAGTCGGACCAGTCGGCGCACGGAAGCCCCACGCCGTACCATTGATGGGCCAGGGCCTGCGCCAGCACAAACAAGCTGTCGGGTTGTTTGGCGAGTTCTGCGCCGTAGGAAGCCGGCAACAGAGACATACCCACGGCCTCCTGCTGCACGTCGCCGGGAACGAAAACCTGGGTGTAGGTGTTCAGCGGATAGGCCACGCCGGTGCGGTCGGCCAGGAATTGCAAGGCCGAGCCCGTGGCCTCGGCGATGGGCGCGGTGGCCATGCCGGCGGGCGCCAGAATGCGCAGCGCCACCTTATTATGCTGGGTCGTGGATTCGGCGAAATCTCCGGCCGCGAAGGCGTAAAGATAGGTTGCGGTGGGCGTGTCGATGTGCCATTCGGTCACCGAGCGGCCGTTCTCGGTGGTGGTTCCGGACAGCTTGCCGCTGGCGGCCACCTTCCAGCGCGGATCGGCGGAGAGGCGCAGGTGCAGCGTGGCAGGCTCGTCGGGGCGGTCGCTGGAGGGCATCCAGTCGCTGGTGAAAAACGCGCCATAGACTTGGCCGGGAGCGAACACCAGCCCTCCCGGCGTCGCTCCGGCTTTCGGCGCGGGCGCGCGGTAGCGGATGACAATGGTGCCCTGCTCATCGGAGTTCAGCGGCTTGCCCAGCACCACGATGAGCAGGGCGCCGCGGCGCTCGGTATACTGTGCCACGCCGCTATCGGTAACCGAAGCGATTTCGAGCGCGCCGACATCCAGTTCCAGGGCGCTCAGTCGGTCGATGCGGCTGTGGAAGCGGATGGAAACCTCGCCCGTGAGGGTCTTGGCGGCCAAGTCCGGCTGGAGGGAAACGTCGTAGTGCTCCACCGCGAAATTACGCTGCAAGGGAGCCGCCAGGAGGGCGCCGGCGGCGGCCAGGCAGCCGAAAATCGCGCGGAAGCTCATACTTCAGGATAACCGGCGGCGGTTCGCATCTTTGGATGTGTCTCTGCATCGAATATCTTGACGGAGAGATAAATGAACGCTCAACCCCGCGTATTGGTATTTGCCGGCAGCACTCGGAGCGGGTCGCTGAACCGCAAACTGGCGCGCGCCGCCGCCGCGGCACTGGAACGCCACGGACTGGCGGTGACTCTGGCCGATCTGCGCGATTACCCCATGCCGCTTTACGATGGCGACCTGGAAGCGTCGGCCGGGATGCCGGAGAGCGCCCGGGCTTTCAAGAGCCTGGTGCGGACGCACGACGCGCTGGCGATCGCTTCGCCGGAATATAACGGGTCGTTCGCGGCGCTGTTGAAGAACGCTATTGACTGGGCCACCCGGCCGGAACCCGGCGAACCGCGGCTGGCGGCCTTTCAAGGCAAGAAGGCGGTGATTATGGCGGCCTCGCCCAGCCCTCATGGAGGCCAGCGGGGATTGCGGCACGTGCGCGAGTTGCTGGAGATGATCCACGTGGAGACCCTGCCGGCGCAGCTTACGGTGGGCAGCGCGGCCCAGGCGTTTGACACCGAGGGCGCCCTGGTGCGGGCCGAGGACCGCGCCGCGCTGGACCGGCTGGCGGAGGACCTTGCCGGGGCACTCGACGCCGGGCGGTTCGCAGCGGCGTAAGAAGCCGGACGGGCGGGCCCCTTACAATGGGAGACTGGACCGCCCGTCGCGCATGCAGACTTCCGGCCGCATCGCCTTCACCTATCCGAATTTCCGCGCGTACATGCTGGCGCGGTTTCTGGCCACGGCCTCTTCGGAGATGCAATCCGTGGCGGTGGCCTGGCAGGTGTATGGTCTCACGCACCGGCCGCTCGACCTGGGGCTGGTAGGGCTGGCCCAGTTTCTGCCGGGCGTGCTGCTGTTCCTGGTGGCCGGACAGACGGCCGACCGCGTGCCGCGCCAACGCATTCTGCAAGTCTGCCTGGCGGGCTTCGCGGCCTGCTCGGGGCTGTTGCTGTTTTTCGCCTTGCGAGGCGTGGCGTCGGTGTTTCCGATCTACGGCGTGCTGGTGCTGAACGGCGTGACACGAGCCTTCAACGGTCCGGCCAGCCAGGCGTTCTTGCCGCTGCTGGTGGAAGAGCGCGACTTCCCCAATGCGGTGGCGTGGAGCTCCTCGATTTTCCAGGCCTCCACGGTGCTGGGGCCGGCGGCGGGCGGTTTGCTCTATGGATTCTTCGCGAGCCCCGTGCCGGTGTATGCGCTGGCGGCGGTGAATTGCGTCATCGCCAGTGTGCTGGTTTCGGGGCTGCGGTTGGCCAAGCCGCAGCGGCCGCGCGGGACGGCGCGAGTGGCTGTGGTTCTGGAAGGCTTGCGCTACATCTGGCGCAACCAACTCATCCTGGGCGCCATCAGCCTGGACCTGTTTGCCGTGCTGCTGGGCGGCGCGGTGGCGCTGCTGCCGGTGTTTGCGGACCGGATTCTGCACGTCGGCGCGATCGGCCTGGGAGTGATGCGCAGCGCGCCGGGCGCGGGCGCCGTGCTGATGGCCATCGTGCTGGCCTATCGCCCGCTGCGGCGGCGCGCCGGCGCCATCATGCTGTGGTGCGTCTTTGGATTCGGCCTGTTCACGATCGTCTTCGGCATCTCGCGCAACCTGCCGCTGACGATTGCCGCGCTGCTGCTGGTGGGTGCCTGCGACATGGTGAGCGTGGTGGTGCGCCACACCCTGGTGCAACTGGGCACCCCGGACGAAATGCGCGGCCGCGTGAGCGCCGTGAACATGGTGTTCATTGGGGCCTCCAACGAGGTGGGGCAGTTCGAATCGGGCCTGACGGCGCAATGGTGGGGCGCCGCCCCGGCGGTGATCGGCGGCGGCTTCGGTACGATCGCCGTGGTGGTCGCGTGGGCGCTGCTCTTCCCAGCGCTCCGGCGGGTGGACCGGTTGACGGCCAAGGCGTGAGAACCGGCACCGGACCGGCGAACGGTTTGCTCACTGCACCGCGACGTATAGCGACTGGCCGACTAGCGAGCTACCAAGCTCAAAGTAGATCGGCAGGTGTCCATTGTTGGCTGGGAGCTTGGGGACGGTGACATTGAATTGGTACACACCGAGATACCCCGGCGCCAGTCCCGCATAGGTTACGGTGCCCGGGAAGCTGCTATCGTCAAAGAACACTTGGAGTTTCGAGATGAGCGTATTGCTGGCCTGAACAATCTGACCGGCAGGGATGCTCGGGGTTGTGGGACCGAAACCGACCCCATAGAAGGTGATCGTGTCGCCCGCCTGGGCGGGCCGCGACGGCACGCCGGCAATCGCGCCGGTGGGCAGAACGTAGGTAGTGCCATCGCTGAACACGGCAGCCGCATAGCTGATCCCATCGATCTTGAATGCCGCCGGAGCCAATAAGCCGGGCTCGACTGAAAGTACTGTCACGGAGTAAGTGGCGCTGATTCCGTTGGCAGTGGTAATGACCAGAGGCTGCGGGCCGGTTCCGATAGCGGGCGAGATTTCGGCGTTAATCTGCGAGGGGCTGATGTATGAGACGAAGGCGGGCTGTCCCCCGATCATAACGGAAGTGCCGCTGAGCGAGGTGGGAGCGTTCGAGCCGTTGAAATCGGAACCGCCCCAGGGGCGCGTCTGGCCGGCGAGATAGGAGCCGTAAATCTCCACCCACGCGCCCGGAGCGAGGCTTTGGTATCCACCGAAGCCGCTCGCTTCAATTGTGGTGACCACGGATGGCTTGGGCAAAACAGGAGTTGATGAAGGGCTTAGCGCCAGAACCTGCCCCGTATACTGGTAGCTGGTTATGTAAATGGTCCCGCCGGGCCCGGCTACGACGCCAAAGGCGCTAATGGCAGCGCTGTTGGCCGGGGCGTTGTTGAGCGCGGGTTCCGTGAGAGTACCGCCTCCGGCGATGGTGTTGATGATTCCGTCAGGAGTCACCATGCGAACCAGTCCATTCCCTTGGGTGAGGTAGATGCTCCCCGCCGAATCCACCGCCAGACCGTCAACCAGCTCCCCCAAGCCGGCCAGCGAAACAGGACCGCCGTCGCCATAGTAAAGACTGGAACCGTTGCCGGCGACCGTTGTAATGGTGCCGGCCGGCGAGACCTTGCGAATCAAGTGCGCCGAATCGGCAATGTAGAGGTTGCCCTGGCTGTCCAGGGCGACCGCGGTGGGGGAGGTGACGGTGGCGCTTACGGCAGGTCCGCCGTCGCCCAGGACGCCGCCGTTCGAGGTCGTCTCGCCATTTCCCGCCACGGTCGAGATCGTACCGTCCAGGGAAATCTTGCGGACCCGGTTGTGCTCGGTATCCGCTATGTACACATTGCCAGCGGCATCGACAGCAACACCGCTTGGCTCAGAGAGGGTGGCATCGGAAGCCGGTCCGCCATCGCCCAGAGGACCCGAGCCGGGGCCCGCGATTGTGGTGATGGTGCCGTTGGCCACCTTGCGGATTCGATTATACATGTAGTCCGCGATGTAGAGGTTGCCGGCTCCGTCGACGGCCACACCATGGGCTGAGCCGATGTACCCGCTGGTGGCAGGGCCACCGTCGCCCAGGAATTGTGTATCCTGACCGCCTCCGGCAACGACCGAAATCACGCCTGCCGGCGAAACCTCGGCGATGACATCGCCCCCACTCAGGGACTGTGCTCCAAAATAGAGATTGCCAGCGGAATCCAGGGCAATGCCCAGAGTGTAATACAGGTAGACACTCGTGGCTGGCCCGCCAAGTTTGTTGTTACAGCTACTCGCAATGCAGCCAGCGACGGTTGTAACGGTATACCCCGGCGCCTGTTGCGCGAAACAGGATAGGGGCGCCAGGAGTCCCAACAGCGCGAGATAACCGCGGGAAGCGGAGACTAAGGAAGCGTTTCTCATAGCGCCGACCTCTTTTGACCGTTTCCGAGTTACTCAATATCGACAACCGCACCGCGATCAAACGTGATCTTCACTCTGTTCGGGTACAGGTAGATTTGCGTGGCGCCCATATCGACATGGCTCATAGGGCTGCCAAGACGCGCCTGCACCTCGCTTAGGCTTTGGCCTACGAAAACCATCGGGACACCCGATCCGTCATCCGCCGACGCCTGGCCCAGAGCCTGGCTCTCGGCCTGATCCGCCTGCTGCGCCTGCTGCTTGATCAGAGCTCCGGCAGCGGGGTCGGGACCGGGAGCGTCTGGGTCCGACGCAAACGGGGCTTGTACTGCGGCGGCTCGGTATGGTGCAGGAATCGCCGGCAAGCCACCGGTTGCCTGTCGCGATTGCAGTTCGGCCAATCCCTGGTCGATCGTTTCGCGCATGTGGTTTTCCATCTCCTGCAGATCCGCGAATCCGACCGTAACCGCGTCGCCCTGCCGGCACTCCGGCCCACCCTTGTTCGAGAGCACGACCAGTTCCGCCATAGTAGCGTAGGCCGGAGGCGGCCCTGGAAGTTGGAGCGCGTCCCCTTCGCTGATCGCACACTCCTCGCCGGCGGTATCGATTACATCCAGGTCGCGCGCGGCAACAAAGACGTGGGGAGCGTTATCGTACAGCAGAGCCGGCACCCCGCTCAACGCGGGGTTCGGAGGGCCGTTAAGCGCAGCGGCCTGGGCCTCTGCATTTTCGATGCTGATCTGCCGCTGAACTTCCAAGGCAATCTCGTCCCTCACTTGAGGTGTCAGGGGAACAGCACCGAAGGGCGCCTGCACGGGCATGCCGGCGTCCACCCTGGCCTGGTAGGCTTCGGCGAGCGAGGTGGCAATCAGGTAATCGGTCAACCAGTATGCGGGACCCGCATAGGTAGGATACGGCACGAGGTAGTAACTGTAATAGCCGTACCAAGGGTACGATGACCAGCCCCACGCATAGGGCACGGGCGCCGCCCATGGGTTGTAAGCCCACCCGTAGAATGCCGGCCGGTAGTACGCCGTGGGCGTATACATCTCCAGGTAAGCGCCACGGTACGGATAGCGGGCATAGAAACGGTCGTAAACGCGGCCATGAACGTAGTAAGTACGTTGGGCGTATTCGCGGCCCCGATAGATGTAGGGCCGCTGTACATAACTGCGTCCACCGCGCTCTGCGACGATGCGCGAATGGTCAGGCCACTCGACGGCAACGTGCCGGTTTCCGTTTAGGTTGTGGTGAATAGCCATTCCCCTCCCGGGCACGCGCACGTCGGCGGGCTTTCCATCCCGGCGCCTGGTAAGTTCGGTGCCCTCCCGGGTTCTGATGGTCGTCGCGCCGTTCGGACGACGGGCCGGACCGTAAGTAGGCGGCATTGCGTTGGGGGAAGGCGAATGGACGCCGATTCCCGGTGCCGGGCCGATGCCGGGGATACGATTATTGAGTCCGGGCACCGGCACGGGCTTGGCCGGAGTCTGGGCTTTTGCCGGTGGCGTCGTCAGTGTTGGGGCCTTGGTTTCCTGAGCTGCGGCGAGGCAACATACGGTCAGAAGTGCTGCCAGGAGCTCCGGATGGCGTCTGGAACGAGAATTCCTTCGAATCTGCGAAGTTTGCATAGTGATCTCCGGTTGTGAAGATTCGCCCACTTACAACAACGATTACTTGAAGGCCACGACCCTGCCATCGACAAATGTCACTTTGAGGGCAGGATAGAAGTAAATTTCCTTGTTGCTTAGAAGCTTGCCGATCACCGAGGGTTGTCCCAGTACGGCCAAGACCCGATCCACCGTGTCGCCCACTGCGACTTGCTTGGAAGCACCGTTGGAAGGAATGGATGGGAGAGTGGCAACAGTTGCCTGATCATCGCCGCGCTTCAGCGTGGGTCGGCTTGGAACGGGCGGTTGATCGCCTGTGTCCGGCGGTGTTGGAATGGTCGCTGGATCGCCCTCACGCGCCGGCGCAGTGTGGTGTAACAAGGGCGGGTAATCGTCAGGGTCCGAGGGCGCTGGCCCTGTTGGCTGGTCGCCATCACGTGCCGGCGTGGGCCGGGGTGGTGTTGGCGGGGGACCGACGGGGTCCGGCGGTGGGGGTGGCGGCGGGACAATGGCTTCAAACTGAGTTTCCGACCCGCCCTGCGGCTGGTTTGGCTGCGGTTCGGTGGGAGGCTGGGAAGGGCCGGCTGCCGTGGGTTCGGGCTGAGCAGACTCAACCGCAAACACCTCCCCTACCAACTGATCGGGTTGGTCGGCGTACGGGATGGTGAGCGATGCCTTGTAGCGTAAAGCCGGGTAGGGGTCTGTCAACAATTCGAAAACCACGTTCTGATCGGTCACTTTGATCGCTGTAACCCACATCTTTTCCCCCGCAACGAAGTACCGTGTTGCGGAAGCGGCGGGAGCCTGAGGGCAGTTTCCAAGAAGACGGCAGGCCGCACCGGCCGCCTGTTTCACTGTGGAGAGCCTGTTCTGGCGGATCCGTCCTTGCGTGTAGGTATTCTGATAAACATCCGGCGAACTGACCGGAACCATGACCAGGTTGTCCTTCTTGAGGGTGAGTACGGCCCCGGCGGATACTATGGCCGTTCGATCATAAGTCATTTTGGTGAGAGGATAGCGCGCCTCCAACCGCTGTTGGATGGCGGCTATGGTATCTCGCGCGCTTACTGAGGCGCACATCGCGACTGTCAGTGCGATGCAGGCCCTGGGAGTTGTGAGCTTTGGCATCCCTTGTATCCCCCTCTGCATGATATATGCGGCCTGTGTGAAATGTGTGACGGAAACAAATGGGACCTGCCTACAATTCACAAGCCACCAGCGGAGACCTATCGGATGGTAATGAGCCTGGAGATGTCCAGCTCTGCCTGGGAAGGATTAGAAACTTGACGTCATTTGACGTATATGGGGTACGCCGTTAGTGCACTGTCGGCCGCAAACCACACGATCAACATTGCGGTGCGTCGGATCTGTCTTGATGCGGTTCCGATCAGGCCCCTGTTGAGGCGCCAGCACCTGCAAAGGACTGCGGCTCTGCCGGAGGGTCGTTACCGGGCGTCGGTAACCTTGTCATTAGTAAATGTCACTATAAGGTGGGAATCCGTGTAGATGTAGTGTACCTTCGTACCGAGATCAATTAGCTCGTTTGGCTGCCCGAGAAGTCGGGTCACCTCGTCAATTGTCGTTCCCGCTCTAATTACGACTGGTTCCCAGGGGGGAGGAGCCGGCGCCTCAATTGGCGGAAACGGAGCCGATTCGATCTCGACACCAGAAGACCCGAAGGGGCTCATGGCCACTCCCCGGCGGCCGCCTTCGGGAAGCCGCGCAACTAAGGGGCTTTTGTTTGGAGGAGCAGTCGCCTTGGAAAGGGGCGTCGATCGATCGGCCTGTCGCTCGGATCGACTACCGGCGGATGGCAACTGTAGATGGACCTCCGCTCCCCGCTTGGGCCTCGGTGGGACACTGGCGGTTGCTGCCGGTGAATTCTCTACCGAGGGCGCCGCCTGACTCCTCTTCCGCGCCAGGGATTTCGTGTTGCTCTCTGCGGTCCACCGGTGTGGATGGAGATGAATCCAGGACTCCGCAATGCAGATCACCACGATCGCCATGGCGGCCACCGTCGCGGTAATCAGATGTTTGTGCCCTAGGAACTCAAGGTGCGGCACGAACCACAGATGCCGTTTCGGCTCCAACGCCCGCTGCGCAGCACGCTCCCGATACGCTCTGGAAAGCCAGGCGGCCTGCACCGCGCGCTTACGGTCCAGAGTGATCAAATAACGATTATCGAAAGAGTTCCGTTGACGATCCGTCAGACAACCACCGACATAGGCGTCGATCAGATCCATTTCTACTTGGTCGCGAAAGTCGGAGTAATGCTCGTCGAGCATGTAGCGCTCTTCGACACGACCCTGTTCCGCTTCCGCAAGTTCGCCCAGGAAATAGCGGACGAGAGTGGTGTAATCTTCGTTATGCTCCGCGCTCACACGCCACCTCGATCAATCCCCAGGCACCTTAGCAAATCGCCCACGCGGTCCGATCCGAGCACTAGGTTCCGGAACCTAACCCGTGCCCGGTGAACTTTCTGCCGCATGGCCGGCGCCGTTGCGCCCCTCTGCCTGGCTAACTGCGCCAGGGTTGGGGAGAAATCTGGATTCAACTCACTGTCGAGTAGGATGTCCCGCTCCATAGGGCTCATTTGAGCCAAGCCCGCCTTCACCATTTCCGCTAGCAACTCGAGACATTGCGCCGCTGCCAGGTCGAACGCCGGAATACTGTGTTCGTGTCCTTCCTTTTCATCTAACGAGATTTCTCGGGTGCCGGGACCGCGTTTCCACTCCCGCAGAACATTTCGTGCAATTCCGTACATGTACTTCTTTCTCGCTTCTTCAGACTCGCATTCCGGCAGCCCACTGGCTTCGAGTTTTCGGACTAAGCGCAGTACTACTTCAGCGGCAAGATCATCGGCGGCCTCGCATCGATTACCCGCGAAAAAGCACCTGAGGTCACCCATAACACGAGCCGCATACGCTTGATGTGCGGGCGAATCATCCGCCAAACGGGGCAACAGCCAGATAAAAGGGTCCCGGTTTGGTAGGGCCACGTCGTACGATTGTATCTCTTGTAACACCAAAGATCCTTAACCTTTTGGTTCACGACTCTCAAACCTTTGTTACTGATCCACAGTCCCGCCGCCGAATAAATAGTCGCTATTGATAAGATGCGGCTCGGGGCAAATGTGTGACAGGCTCGCGGAGTTTACCAGGCCTCTTCCGCCAAAGACGGCAGTCCCATTCCGAAGGCGCCGCAGGCTTTCCCTTGGTTCTATCTTGCGAGGACGGCGCGCTGGAGCAGGTCCGCATCGAACTCAAGACCAAATCGGTCAAGCCATGAGGACTATGAGGATTACAAGAATACACGCAAGCAGACGCACCGGGCCCACCGGCCGGAATGGCAGCACCGCCTTGCCGAAGGCTCTATCATAGAATCATCTATGAAATTGCTCGTGTGCGCGGCGGTGTGCGCCACAACTCTGGCTGCGCAGACCTTTTCTGGGGGGCCGGCGATCGACCGGGCCATCCAGGAAGCTATCCAGCAGGGCCGTCTGCCGGGGGCCGTGGTGGTGGTCGGCCACAAGGGGCAGATTGTCTACCACAAGGCCTATGGCAACCGCTCGGTAGAGCCACGCGTGGAGGCCATGACCGAGGACACCATCTTCGACTGCGCCTCGCTCACCAAGGTGATCGCCACCACGCCGTCGCTGATGAAGCTGTTCGAGCAGGGGCGGTTTCGGCTGAACGATCGCGTTACCGAGTACATCCCCGAATTTCAGGACGGACACAGCCCGATTACGCTGCGCAACCTGTTTACGCATTTCTCGGGGCTGGCGCCGGACGTTCCGCTGAAAGAGCCGTGGACGGGCTACCAGACCGGCATCGGCCTGGCTTGCACCACCAAGCCCGCCGGGCCGCCGGGAGTGCGGTTTGTGTATAGCGATATCAATTTCATCCTGCTGGGCGAACTGGTGCACCGGCTGAGCGGCCAGTTGGTTTCGGATTACTCGCGGCAGAATATTTTCCTGCCGCTGGGGATGAAAGACACGCAATTTCTGCCGCCGGCGGCGCTGATTCCGCGCATCGCGCCCACCGAACGCCTCAACGGCGGCGCTCCCCTGCGCGGCGTGGTACACGATCCGACCTCCCGCAATATGGGCGGTGTGGCGGGGCACGCGGGACTTTTTTCCACCGCGGCGGACCTGGCGCGCTTCGCGCAGATGATGCTCAACGGCGGACAACTGGATGGTGTGCGGGTGTTCAGTCCGATGACGGTAGAGAAGTTCACTGAGCCGCAGAGTCCGCCCGATCAGCCCATTTTGCGCGGCTTGGGATGGGACATCGATTCGCCGCTCTCGGGCAATCGCGGGGATTTGTTCCCCATCGGCTCATTCGGGCACACGGGGTTCACCGGCACGTCCATCTGGATCGATCCGGTTTCGCAAACTTACGTCATCCTGTTGGCCAACAGCGTGCACCCGACGCAGCGGCCCGCGATTACGCCGTTGCGCTCGAAGGTGGCGACCATCGCGGCGGCCGCGGTGGGCATCACCGGGCCCGGCGTAAGCCTCACTGGCTACAACGAAACCTTCACCTCGGCGGGCATCCACCGCGAGGTGGACCGCAATGCCGACACCAGGACTGGGCTGGATGTTCTCGAAGAGGAGAAGTTCCAGCCCTTCGCCGGCAAGCGCATCGGGCTGATCACCAACCAGACCGGCGTGGACCGGACGGGCCGCCGCAACGTGGATGTGATGTTGCAGGCGGGCGTGCAAGTGGCCGCGTTGTTTTCGCCCGAGCACGGCTTTGCGGGCGCGTTGGACCGGCCCGGCATCGCGGATTCAACGGACCGCGCCACCGGTATCAAGGTCTATAGCCTGTATGGCGGCACCACGCGGCCGACGCCTGAGATGCTGCACGGCCTCGACGCGCTGGTGTTCGATATCCAGGATGTGGGGGCGCGTTTCTACACCTACGAGACTACGATGGCCTACGCCATGGAGGCGGCGGCCAAGGCGGGCATCCCGTTCTATGTGCTGGACCGGCCCAACCCGATCAGCGGCGCGCGCATGGAAGGACCGCTGCTGGATGCGGCCAACACGTCCTTCGTGGGGTCGTTTGCCGGACTGCCGTTGCGGCACGGAATGACCATGGGCGAGTTGGCGCGGCTGTTCAACGGAGAGCGCAAACTGGGCGTGGCGCTGACGGTGATTCCGATGCAGGATTGGAGCCGCGGGGACTGGTTCGATTCTACCAACCTGCCGTGGATCAACCCTTCGCCCAACATGCGCAGCCTGAACGCCGCGGCATTGTATCCAGGGCTGGCCATGCTGGAGTCCTCGAAGAATCTCTCGATGGGCCGCGGCACGGATGCGCCGTTTGAGCAGATTGGCGGCGATTTCCTTAGTGGCCGCGACCTGGCCCGGTATTTGAACGGGCGGCAGATTCCGGGCATCCGCGTTTATCCCACCAGCTTCACCCCAACGGAATCGAACTTCAAAGGCGTGCGGATTGAGGGCGTGCGTTTTATCATCACCAACCGCGAACTGATGGATTCCGCGCGCCTGGGGCTGGAAGTAGCCGCGGCGCTGCAGAAGCTGTATCCCGGCAAGATCGACTTCGGCGCCGGGAAACGGCTGATCGGCAGCGACGACGTGATCCGGCGCTTGCAATCCGGCGAAGATCCACGGGCCATCGAGCAAAGCCTGGTCGATCCGCTGGCGGCTTTCGAGCGGCTGCGCGCGCCGTATCTGCTGTACCCCGAAGGCGCCTCGGTGCGCGGCAATCCGCGGTAGCCGCTCCGAACGCTTTCTTAGGCACGCGCACCCCTAACGGGTGCTGCTAGAATTGGCACAGTTATGTTGGGCTTCGACCGGCAAGCCGCCCGCTTCACGTGGACCGCCGTTCTGGTGGTGGCGGGGGTCTATCTCATCTACCTGGTGCGCGTGACTTTGTTTGTCTTCGTCCTGGCGCTGCTGTTCGCCTACCTGCTTTCGCCTCTGGTTAACCTGCTCAACCGCTTCCTTCCGGGACAGCGGACGCGAGGGCTCGCTCTGACCCTGGCTTACATCATCTTCGTGGGCCTGGTGGTGGTGTTCGCCATCCAGATCGGCTCGCGCATCGCCGACCAGGCGCGCCAGCTTGTGACCGACCTGCCCAATCGAATCGCCGCATGGGAGACACCCGACACCGAGCTTCCGCCGATGATCGACAACGCACGCCTGGAAATGCTGAGCAAGCTCCGCGACGAAATCAATTCCCGCGCGGGCGAGCTGATCACTGCCCTGCCGCAGGCCGGCCTGAAATTCCTCAGCGTCGCCAGCCAGCTTATCTACCTGGTGATCATCCCGATTCTGTCGTTTTTCTTCCTCAAGGATGGCGGCATGATGCGCGACCACATTCTGGACCTGGTGAACGCCGGCCCCGCGCGCATCCTGCTGGACGACGTGATGGAGGACGTGAATGTGTTGCTGGCCCACTACATGCGCGCGCTGGTGCTGCTCTCGACCGCCACCTTCATCGCTTATAACATCGCCTTTGCGATTATGGGCGTGCCCTACGGCATCCTGCTGGCCTCGCTGGCCGGCATCCTGGAATTCATCCCTATGGTGGGACCGCTGGGCGCGGGCCTGTGTATCCTGCTGGTGGCGGCCGTGGGAGGCGCGCCGATTTTGGGAGTGCTGATCTTTCTGCTGGCGTACCGGCTTTTCCAGGATTACATTCTCTCGCCGCACTTGATGGGGCGGGGCGTGGAAGTGCATCCGCTGCTGGTTTTGTTCGGCGTGTTTGCGGGGGCCGAAGTGGCCGGCATTCCGGGAACGCTGCTGTCGGTGCCGGTGCTGGCGATGGTGCGTATCCTGTATCACCGCATGCGCAGGTCGCGCGTGGGAGCGCGGTCCGGTCCTGTCACGCCCGTGGTGCTATGAGCGGCCGCGCCTGGCTGCTGGCGGTGGTGGGCGCGGCGAGTGCATGGGGCCACGCGGTGAGCATGAGTTCCGGGGACCTCACCATTGAAGGCGCGCACGCCCACTACACGCTGCGCATGCCGCTTTACGAAATCTCGCACACGGCGCATCCCGAAGACGCGCTGCTGGCGCACATTGGCTTTGCCGGCGCGCGGCTGACGGCCCACGCGTGCCATGCGGAGCCGGCCCAGGATACCTACCTTTGCGAGGCGGATTACCAATTCGAGAAGCCGCCCACGCGCGTGGAAGTGGAGTGTACGCTGTACGCCGCCACCGTCCCCAATCATGTGCATCTGCTGCGCGCCACGCTCAATGGCCACCCCGATCAGGCTATCTTCGATCTCTCGTTCCCGCGCGCCACGCTGCTTTTCCGCCCGCCGACGCCGGCCGAAATCGCGGCCTCGGAATCGGGGGCTGGTTTTCTGCAGGCGCTGGGAGGCCCCGCGCAGATTCTGTTTCTGGCGGCGCTGGCCATCGCCGCGCGGCGGCGCCGGGAGTTGCTGGCCATGGTGGCGATGTTCCTGGCGGGACAGGTGGCCGCCGTGCTGATTACTCCGCATACCGGCTGGCAGCCGGTGCCGCGGTTCGTGGAAGCCGCCGGGGCTTTGACCATCGCCTACCTGGCGGCGGAGATGGTGCTGCTTCCGCAAGCCGGGTCGCGATGGCTGTTGGCGGGACTGTTGGGCGCATTCCACGGGCTGTACTTTCACCTGTTTTTGCAGACCGCCGGGTACCATGCGGGATACGTGCTGGCGGGGGCGGCGGCGGCGGAAATCGTGGCCGTTACGGTAATGGCGCTGGTGTTCGCGCGCGCCGGCAAACTGGCGAGAGCGGTGCCGCCCGCCCTGCTGGTCTTCGGGCTGGTATGGTTCGTGCTGCGGCT
>DATJRE010000080.1:0-12602 GCA_035505095.1 Bryobacteraceae bacterium
ACCACGGCCGGCACGTCCAGCGTCACGCTCAGCGCGACTAATGCCGGCGGAACCGGCAACGCCACGCTGACCCTCACGATTCAGCCGCCGCCACCGGTGATCACCAGCCCTGTGACGGCCAGCGCGACTGTCGGCACCGCATTCTCGTATCAGATCGCGGCCAGTAACTCCCCAACCAGCTTCGCCGCCACGGGACTGCCGGCGGGACTTACAGTGAGCACATCCACCGGGTTGATTTCCGGCACTCCCACCACGGCGGGCACGTCCAGCGTCACGCTCAGCGCGACTAATGCCGGCGGAACCGGCAACGCCACGCTGACCCTCACGATTCAGCCGCCGCCACCCGTGATCACCGGCCCCGTGACGGCCAGTGCGACCGTTGGCACGGCGTTCTCGTATCAGATTGCTGCCAGTAATTCTCCTACCAGTTTCGGAGCTACGGGACTGCCGGCGGGACTTACGGTGAGCACCTCTACTGGCTTGATTTCCGGCACGCCCACTACGGCCGGCACGTCCACCGTCACCCTCAGCGCCGCCAATGCCGGCGGAAGCGGCAACGCTACGCTGACCCTCACGGTTCAGCCGCCGCCACCGGTCATCACCAGCCCTGTGACGGCCAGTGCGACTGTCGGCACCGCATTCTCGTACCAGATCGCGGCCAGTAATTCTCCTACCAGTTTCGGAGCTACGGGATTGCCGGCGGGCCTGGTGGTGAGCACATCCACTGGGTTGATTTCTGGCACTCCGACCACGGCCGGCACGTCCAGCGTCACGCTCAGCGCGACTAATGCCGGCGGAACCGGCAACGCCACGCTGACCCTCACGATTCAGCCTCCACCGCCCGTAATCACCAGCCCTGTGACGGCCACTGCGACTGTCGGCACGGCGTTCTCCTATCAGATCGCCGCCAGTAATTCTCCTACCAGTTTCGGAGCTACGGGACTGCCGGCGGGACTGGTGGTGAGCACATCCACTGGCTTGATTTCCGGCACGCCCACCACGGCCGGCACGTCCAGCGTCACGCTCAGCGCGACCAACGGCGGCGGCACCGGCAACGCCACGCTGACCCTCACGATTCAGCCTCCACCGCCCGTCATCACGAGCCCTGTGACGGCCGGTGCGACTGTCGGCACCGCATTCTCTTATCAGATTGCGGCCAGCAACTCCCCAACCAGTTTCGCCGCCACGGGACTTCCCGCCGGTCTCGCAATCAACACCTCTACCGGTGTCATTTCCGGCACTCCCACCACGGCCGGCACGTCAACCATCACCCTCAGCGCCACCAACTCCGCCGGCACTGGCAGCGCCACGCTTGCCCTAACCGTCAACGCCACGTCCAAGCCCATCTCCTTCGTACAGACAACCGCCAAGGCTGCTTCCGGAAGCACCAAGTCAATGTCCGTCGCCTTCGCAAGTAAGACCGCCGCGGGCGACCTCCTTCTGGTGGGGTTCGATTACGAAACCAACACCACCGTGTCGGTCACTGACTCGCAAGGCAACAGCTTCCTCCAGGTGGGAAGCCAATTGGTCTCTCCGGGCGGCGCTTACAGCCGGGTCTACTACGCCATCAGCCCGACTGGAGGTGCCGACACGGTAACCATCACGCTCGCGGCCAAGACCTCGATCCTGGAGGTTTATCTCACCGAATACTCGGGCGTGAACCAAGCCGCTCCGGTGGACGTCCAAGCCGGAAAGTCAGGGAGCGCGAAGTCGGTTTCGAGCGGCAATGCCACAACCACTGCTGCCGGCGACATGATCTACGGCTACTGCGTCGGCGACAATGCCTGCACGGTGGGATCCGGCTTCACGGCCCGCTCCACGATGAACAGCAACCTCATTGAAGACATGACTGCCGGCAGCGCCGGCTCTTACGCCGCTACCGGAACCGCCAACAGCGGCTGGACTATGCAGATGGTCGCGCTCCGGCCGGCTTCGGCAGCCGCACCGGCGCTCATTAGCGCACGGCCGGCGGTCACCGCCACCACCGGAGCTGCGAGAACTCCCCATGCGGCCCCCGGCGCCGGCACCGCCGCCCAGTTCTCGGGCATCGAACAGGCAAGCAAACCAGCCTCCCGGACGCCCGGCGCCTCTACACCGGTCCAGTCCCAAACCGTGACCGGTCTCACCTGCACTCCGAAGGTGATTCCCGCCGGCAGCCACGTAACCTGCGAACTGCGCACGCTCTCCCCACACGAGGCCTCGCCGATTCAGGTCACTACAAGCGCCGGACAGGTGAAAGCTCCTTCCGCGGTCGCCCCTCGCACCGGCCAGACTCGTCTGACCTTCCAGGTGGCCGTTGATGCCGCCGCCAAAGAGCAGTTCGCCACCATCGGCGCCACGGCGGGAACCACCACCGCTCAAGATACGATCCAGGTGACGGCGTCCTCCGCTCCCGTGATCACCGTTCCGGGCACTCAGGCTGCGCGGTTCGGGAAAGCTCTCCGCTTCACAGTAGCGGCCCTCGACCCGGCGGACCTGCCGGTGCAGCTCACGGCTTCCCACGTCCCCGCGGGCGCTTCCTTCGATGCAGCCAGCGGCATCTTCGAGTGGACGCCGTCTACGTCTCAAAGCGGCCGATTCCAAGTCACCTTCGGCGCCACCAACCCGGCAGGGCAATCCTCAACGGCCGAAGTTACGGTGAACGTCGGTTCCGGAACTCCCGCGGTGGGCGGCACGGACAGATTGTCGTGCAGCCCCGGCGCAATTGCCTCCCTCAGCGGGAGCGGCTTTGCGGCGCCCGGATCGCTCCTCTCCGATCCATCGGGGCAGAGCCTGGCCCTGGGCGGCACGCGAGTCATAATCAACGATCAACCCGTCCCCGTGTTGGCGGCCTCCGAAGCCCGGGTTACGTTCCTCTGCCCGGCGGCGGATCCCGGCACACCGCTCGCGGCCACCGTCGAGACGGAAGCCGGCGCCAGCACTCCCGTAACGGCGCTCATGCGCCTGGCAACGCCCGCCATTCTGTCGTTAGACGGGTCGGGCCGGAACCAGGGCGTGATCTCGTTCGCCACGGCCAGCGGCCGGAGCACCGAGCTGGCCATGCCGCGAAACTACCAGGTGCCCGCGCATCCCGCCCAGCCGGGAGACGAACTTCTGATCTGGGGCAGCGGGCTGGGCTCGCCCTCGGAGGTGACAGCCGGGACCCTCCAGGTGGAAGTGGGTGGCATGGATGCCGCGGTGGAATCGATCCAAGCCGTGCCCAGCCATGCTGGCGTGTATACGATTCAGGTGCGGGTACCGGCGGTGCTGGACTTCGGCGACGCCCTGCCGGTGCACATCCAAGTTTCGACGCCGGACGGCAAGCTGGTCTCAAGCAATCGAGTCACCATCGCGGTTGAGCCGGTCAGTCAATAGCCCGGCCAACCGTCAAGTTAGGCGGCCCCGCGAGCAACGGGGCCGCCGCCGTCCGCCTGCTCGAAGCCCGTGCCTGTGAGTTGGCGGCTTCCGGCCGCCGCCGTTTCCACCGGCCTCCTACCGTTCCGACCCCCTCGCCAGAAACATCCCCAACCGGCCCCAAAAACCTGCCGCGAAGGCGCGGAGGCGCGGAGAGATTCGGGGAGAGGGCACTTGGACCTCTCTTGGTCCTCCTGCGCGGTAAACCCGTTCCCCCGTGCTTCCCATGTGAATATTCTGTGCATATCATAGAGAGGTTGCGGCAAATCGGTCCGCAGCCTATGAGCGCAAAGCACTTCGGATCCCCACCGGCCGCCCCTCGCCGCCCATGTTTTATCCGGAGGCTAAACCGTTCAAAAGCAGGCACGATTTCTTGCCGCTCCGCCGCCTTGCCCGCGGCGTTACTCTAGAGCATTGTCATGTCCGCACCAGAAGCCACTGAAAAGGGGTTACCAACCAATATCGACGCCGAGCGTTTCGTGCTCGGCTCCATCCTGCTCGACGATGCCCTCTATGTTCAGGCCGCCGGCACCCTCGAATCCGACGACTTCAGCCTGGAAAAGCACCGCCGCGTCTTCAAGCGCATGGGCGAGTTGCAGGAGCGCGGCGAGCGCGTTGACCGGGTCACCCTGGCCAATGAGCTGATGAAGTTCAACGAGCTGGAAGCCTGCGGCGGCCTCAGCTACCTGGTTTCGCTCGACGACGGCCTGCCGCAGATGTCCAACATCGACGCCTATATCCGGATCGTCAAGGAAAAGGCCGTGCTGCGCCGCATCATCTTCGCCTCGCAGCACATGATGAACCGCTGCCTGATGGGCGAAGAGGAACCCGACAGCATTCTGGCGGATGCCGAAGAGACCCTGCTGCGGTTGGGCGAGGCCGGCGTCAAATCCGGGCTGGTGCAGGCCGGGCAGATCCTGGAGGGCTATGAAGGCGGCGTTAACGCTTTCCTCGACCCCAGCAAGCGCATCAAGGGCATCAGCACCGGATTCACCAAGTTCGACGAATACACCGGCGGCTTGCACGGCGGCGACCTGTTGATCATTGCGGCGCGTCCTTCCATGGGCAAAACCGCCCTGGCCCTGAATATCGCCCAGCACGTGGTGCTCAAGGCGCGCAAAACGGTGGCGGTCTTCTCGCTCGAAATGTCGCGCGAATCGCTGCTGACGCGCATGGTGTGCGCCGCGGCACGGGTGGACAGCCAGCGGTTCCGCGCCGGCTACCTTACCGCCGACGAGCGCCGCAAACTCACCCATAGCATGAACGAGCTGGCCTCGGCGCCGTTGTTCATCGACGACACCGCCGGCCTCCACCTGATGGACATGCACGCCAAGCTGCGCCGCCTGAAGGCCGAGCACCGGGAAGAAATCGGCCTGGTCATCGTGGACTATCTGCAGTTGATGAGCGGCCGCGGCCGGTTCGAGAACCGGGTTCAGGAAGTCAGCGCCCTCTCGCGCGGCATGAAGCTGCTGGCCAAGGAGATGAACGTGCCCATGATGGTGCTCTCCCAGCTCAACCGCGCCGTGGAGACCCGCCAGGGGGACCACCGGCCGCAGCTCAGCGATCTTCGCGAGAGCGGCAGTATCGAGCAGGATGCCGACGTAGTGGCCTTTATTTTCCGCGAAGAGGTCTACCACCGCGACCGTGAGGATCTTCGCGGCCTGGCCGAGTTGATCATCTCCAAGCAGCGCAACGGCCCGGTGGGCACGGTCAACCTGGTCTTTCTGCATTCGCAGACCAAGTTCGAGAACCGCGCCGAAGATACCGGAGAGCTGCCCGAAGAGTGACGCGCGCCGCCCGGCGCCCTTCAGCGCGTGGCGAACAGCTCGACGGTGGCGAAGGGCACCGAGGTTATGCGATCGCGCAGCGTGCTGAATTTCACTTTCCCGGCGGCCTGCCGCACCCGGGCAGCCTCGGCCGTGCTCAACTCCCGCAGGTAACGGTCGGCGCGGTCGCGGTAGGAATAGCCGGCATACTCGCAGCGCGCCTCGGCAACCACCGCCAGGAATGCGTCCCAGAAGGTGGTCCGCTGGAAGAGCGACTTGCGCGCCAGGGCTTCGCGCGGCAGGTCGATGGTCTGCCGGGCGCCGCGCAACACCGCCCTTATGCAGCCGCCGGCATGGAAGGGCCGGTCCGGTTCGGCGTCCGGAAAGGTGGCCAGCAGCGCGCGAAGGCTTTCCGGCTCGGCCGCCCATCCCGCCCAGCGGAACCGCGACGCTCCGCTCACCAGCGTGCCGCGCAGCAGGATGTCGCGGATTCGCGCCTCATCTTTGCCGGCCACGCCGAGCATGTGCTCCACCAGTTCGCGTACCGCCAGTTCCTGCACCACCACCGGGGTAATGGAGATCGCCTCGGCGGTCTCCGAGCTGAGTTTCACGCGGACTCTCTCGGGCAGCGCCATTCCTGATTTCACGCTAGCATAGGTCCGTGACGCCTCTGGAAAAGGTGCGGGCGGAAATCGCACGCTACGATCACGCCCTGTTGCGCTTCTCCGCGCGCGAACATGGCGGCTCCATCGAGCTGGTGATCGAGCTGAAACAGCCGGTCCAGGACATGCATACCTATTACGCGCCGCTGCACGCGCGCGATATTGAGCACCCGCAATTCCCGTGGACGTTTCAGCGCTATCTCTACGATTGCATGCACGACTACCTGGTGGAGATGTTCGTCCGCACCCCGCAGAGCCGGGAATCGCGCCCATGACCGCGGCGGACCTGCTGGCGGAAGAAATCCGGCGCGAGGGACCCATCCCTTTCCGGCGTTTCATGGAAGTCGCGCTGTACGCGCCAGAGGCTGGCTACTACCGCAAGAAAGCCCATCGGTCTCCCGAGACCGGCCCGCACCCCAGCGACCCGTTCGGAAAGTCCGGCGATTTCTTCACCGCCGAGCAGATCCAGCCGGTGTTCGGCATCCTGATGGCCGCGCGCATCCGCCAGTTGTACCGCGAGATGGGCGAGCCGCGCGACTTCACGGTGGTGGAACCCGGCGCCGGCCGCGCGGAGATGGCCGCGGCTTTCTCGGAGTGGCGCTACCATCCGCTGGAACTCGATTCCGGTGAACTGCCCTCGGATTTCACCGGTGTGGTCTTTTCGAACGAGTTCTTCGACGCGTTGCCGGTGGATGTGGCCGTGTGGCGAGAGGGCGCCTTCCGTGAGCAGCGTGTGGCGCTGGACGGTTCCGGCGCGTTCGTGTGGCTGGAGGCGGGGCCCGCGCCCGAGCGGGTCGCCGATTACCTGCGGCGCTACTTCCCGCCGCCCGAGGAGGGCCGCTGGTACGAGGCGAACCTCGCAGCGCTTGGCTGGATGGAGCGCATCGGCCGCGCGCTGCGCTCGGGTTGCGTGCTTACGATCGATTACGGTTATACGCGCGCCGAATCCGTGCGCTTCCCGGCCGGCACGCTGATGGGATACCACCGGCACACGGCGCGGGAGAATGTGTTGGAGCATCCCGGAGAGCGCGACATCACCGCACACGTCAACTTCACCGCGCTCGAAGAGCACGGCGCGCGCTGCGGTCTGGGCGCGCTGCGCCTGGAGACGCTGGCGAGCACGCTGCTGGCGGCGGGTGAGGACGACCATTTCGCGGGCGCCCTGGAGGCGGCCGGCCCGGCGGAGGAATTTCGCCGCCGCATGCAGCTCAAAACGCTGCTATTCGGCCTGGGAGAGACGTTTCGGGTGCTGCTGCAGCGGAAGGAAGGGGAGGGAGAACCGGAAACAGAGCCTGGAAAATGAAAAAGGCCCCGAAAACCGGGGCCTTGGAGTCCAAAACATTTCTGCGCCCCTTTGGGGCGGCCACCTACTTCGCCTTTTTCTTCTTGGTGGGCTTTTTCGGGGCGGCTTTTTTGGCTGCGCTCTTCATCGATTGATTCTCCCTAACATCAAATTTTGCGACTCGAAAATCGCAATGTGATTCATATATAAATTTGTTCGCGTCGAAAGTCAAGGAAAAAATGCGCGGCGCGCCACGATTCGCTCACTTTGTTGCGCGGAACACGACGCGACCCTGCGCGGAGACGCGGAAGCGCGGAGAAAATGCGACGGGAGCGAGTTCCGGAAGCGCGCTCGCCGGTCCGCGGCGCGGCGTCACGCCGGTGATGGACGCGCTGAGTCTCGACGCGCGAGCATCTCCCGGCGGGCGCCGCACCGGACGCGGAGACGCAAGTGCCCCTCGGAGTTCCATTTTCATGCCGCCACCTGCCAAACGCCGCAAGCGACGATCTCGAAAGTTCTCCCGCTCCGGCTTTTCTGCCTCGCGTCTCCGCGTCTCAGCTTCTCTCCAAAAACATCTCCAACCGCCCTGAAAAGCCTGACACGGGAGATGCCCTCTGGTGATGAAGGCGCGGAGAAATTCGCGGCGAAGAATTTCGCCCTTCCTTGGCTTTCCTCCGCGTCTCCGGACCCAGAGGGCACCCTCCGTGTCAAAGTGCCACGCCTCTTGGTGTCCCCTTGGCGCGGTACCCGACCAGTACCGCTCCCACCAACCCTCCCGCATTTCTACTGCTGCGCGCAAACTTGATTGCGGCTTGCACTCGTATATACAATGAGACGGCTTCGCATGCTGCTGCTTCCCATCCTGCTGGCCCTGCGCGTTGCCGAAGGCGACGGAGACCTGGTCCTCCGCCTGCAGCGGCGCGATCCGCAGGCGCTGGCGGAGCTCTACGATCGCTACGGCCGCCTGGTCTTCTCGTTGATTCTGCGGGTGGTGCGCGACGCGGGCATCGCCGAAGACCTGGTGCAGGAGACTTTTCTGCGTGTCTGGAACCGGGTGCAGGGCTTTGAAGCCGGTAAAGGATCCATCGGCCCGTGGCTGCTGGCGGTGGCGCGCAATCGGGCCATCGATTACCTGCGCTCGGCCGGCGGCCGCGAGCGGAACGCCATGGACCTGGAGGAAACCGTTCATCCTGCGCTGGCCAGCGACATGGAACAGAGCCTCCTCAACCGCGACCAGATCCGGCGCGTCAAGGCGGCCATGGATAAGTTGTCGCCCAATCAGCGCCAGGCGATTGAGCTGGCTTACTTCGAAGGCCTCTCCCAGAGCGAAATGGCCGAGCGCATGGGCCAGCCGCTCGGCACGGTGAAGACCTGGGTGCGCACAGCTCTGCGCAGCCTGCGCGACGAGCTGGGAACGGCGGTGCCGGCATGAACTGTCCGGAATTCCGCGACCATTACGAACTGTTCGCGCTCGGCCTGGCCGACGAGCCGGAGAGGAGCGAGATCCGCGCGCATCTCAATCGCGGCTGTGAAGTCTGTACGGCGGAAATGCGCAAGGCGATGGAATTGACGGCCTTCGTCGGCGCCACCGCGGCCCCCGCCGCGCCCTCGCCCAAACTGCGCCGCCGGATTCTGGCATCCGCCGGATACGAACAGCGCCAGTTTGGCTGGACCATTTTCGCCGCGGCCACGGCCGTACTCGCCTGCTTCGCGGCGGTCTACTTCAGCGGACGCGAGAATCAGTACGCCCTGGAATCGGCCGGCCTGCGCGAGCAGATTCGCCGCCAGACCATCGATCTGACCCGCCTCAATGAGGCCTTCGCCATTCTGAGCGGCCCCGATACGACGGTAACTTCGTTCGGCGCCGGCCGCACCGCGCCGCCCAAAGGAAAAGTCTTCCTCAATGCCAGGCAGGGTGTGCTGCTCATCGCCTCCAATCTGCCGCCGGCTCCCAACGGCAAGATCTACGAGATGTGGGTGATTCCCAAAAGCGGCAAACCGGCGCCGGCCGGCCTGTTCCAATCGCAATCCGACGGCACCGCGATGCACATTGAGCACGGCCCGGTGGATATGGCGGCCACCGGCGCGGTGGCGGTGACGCTCGAAAACCAGGGCGGCGCGCCGCAGCCCACTTCCACGCCGCTGATCGTGGCGCCGCTCGAACGGTGAACCCGGATACAATATCCGGTCGTGACCAAATACATCCGCTTCCACTCCCCGGCCGTCGACGGGTATGGCATCCTCGACGGCGAAACCGTGCGCGCCATTGCGGGCGACCTTTTCGGCAGCCACTCCGAATCGGGCGTCACCTTCCGCCTGTCGGAGGTGCAGATCCTCTATCCGCTGCATCCCGGCAAGATCCTGGCGGTGGGGTTGAACTATAAGAGCCATTTGGGCGGTCGCCCGCAGCCGGCGCACCCGGAGATGTTTTACAAGCCGGTGACCGCCTTGCAGCATCCCGAAGGCCCTATTGTGATTCCGCGCGACGCCACCGATGTCCACTACGAAGGCGAACTGGTGGCGGTGATCGGCAAGCAGGTGAAAAGCGCCACGCCCGAGGAGGCGCGCGAGGCCATCTTCGGCGTCACCTGCGGCAACGACGTGAGCGAGCGCAACTGGCAGCACGGCCCCGGCAAGGACTTGCAATGGTGGCGCGCCAAAGGTTCCGACACCTTCGCCCCCCTCGGCCCCGCCATCGTGACCGGCCTCGATTACGGCAATCTGCTGCTCCAGACGCGGCTCAACGGCGAAGTCGTGCAGAAACAATCCACTGCCGATCTGGTTTTCGATTGCGCCGCGATTGTCAGTTGGGTCAGCGGCTGGGTGACGCTGCTGCCGGGAGACATCATTTACACCGGCACTCCCGGCAGCACCCGCCGCCTCTCGCCCGGCGACGTGGTAGAAGTGGAGATTGAGGGGATTGGAGTTCTGCGGAATCCCGTGCAGTAAGGGGTCCGCAGACGCGGAGGAAGAGGCGGAGCAGGCTTCCTGGCTGCATCCGGCTTCCGCGGAATCCGGTGCCGTGAGGTACGGCTGGCCCTGACCTGCGTGTCTCCGCGCCTCCGCTCAGGTCCATTCCTGCGGCCCCCACGCCCGCGGCGCCGCCCCTTCCCCAATTTTTTGCGAGACTAAAAGCTGCATGCAAAACTACATGGATCTTACAGGTAAAGTGGCCCTGGTGACTGGCGCCTCCTCCGGCATTGGAGCGGCCACCGCCATAGTGCTGGCCGATCTCGGCGCAGCCGTGGCGCTGGGCTGTCATGCCAACCAGGAAGGCGCCGATCGCGTCAGCGAGGCCATCCGGAACGCGGGCGGCAAGGCGGTGGTGCTCCGCGCCGACGTGCGCCACAGCGCCGAGGCCCGCTCACTGGTCACGCGCGCTGCCGAGGCGCTTGGCGCCATCGACATTCTGGTGAATAACGCCGGCTCGCTGGTACGGCGGATGCCGCTGCCCCAGGTGACCGAGGAAAGCTGGCACGAGGTAATGGACCTGAACCTCACCAGCGCCATGGTTTGCGCCCAGGCCGTGGCGCCCGAGATGATCGCGCGGCAGCGGGGAGCCATCATCAACATCGTGTCCATCGCCGCGCGGAACGGCGGAGGTCCCGGCGCGGGGCCTTACGCCTCGGCCAAGGGCGGCCTCATCGCCTATACCAAATCGCTGGCCAAGGAACTGGCGCCCCACGGCGTGCGGGTGAACGCGGTTTCCCCGGGAGTCATCGATACGCCGTTCCACGAGGTCTTTTCCACCCCCGAGATGATGCGCAATTTCGTCAAAGGCATCCCGCTCGGCCGCGTGGGCAACTCGCATGAGTGCGCCACGGCCATCGCCTTCCTGGCGTCCGATGCCGCCAGCTACGTGGTGGGCGAGACGCTCGAAGTCAACGGCGGCCAGTTGATGTTATAGCGGCGCGCCGGCTATTGGCAGCGCACGCTATCGAGGAAAAACGCCGTGGGCAACGGATAGCTAGTTGGCCAGGATCGCAGCCTCAATTTCGCGCGGCGTGTACTCGTAGTCCTGCAACTTACCGCCCAGATAGCTTTCGTAAGATCCCAGGTCGAAGTGGCCGTGGCCGCTGAGGCAGAACAGAATCACCCGGGGGCGGCCTTCTTCGCGCGCGGCTAGGGCTTCATCCACCGCCGCGCAGATGGCGTGCGAGGATTCGGGCGCCGGCAGAATGGCTTCGTGGCGGGCGAATTGCACGGCTGCCTGGAAACAGCGCAATTGCGGATAGGCCTGCGCCTCAATGTGGCCCAGGTGCAGCAGGTGGCTCAGCAGCGGCGAGGCGCCGTGGTAGCGCAACCCTCCGGCGTGGATGCCCGGCGGAACGAAATCGTGGCCCAGGGTATACATCTTGATCAGCGGGGTGAGCTTGGCGGTATCGCCGTAATCGTAGGCCAGTTTGCCCCTGGTCAGGCTGGGACAGGCCGTCGGTTCCGCCGCCAGCAGGCGCGGGCCGTGGCCGGCCAGGCGGTCCAGCACGTAGGGCAGCGCGATGCCGCCGAAATTGCTGCCCCCGCCGAAGCAGCCGATCACCACGTCCGGATCTTCACCGGCCTGCTGCATCTGCAGCTTGGCCTCCTGTCCGATGACGGTCTGGTGGAGCATCACGTGGTTGAGCACGCTGCCCAGCGAGTAATTGGTATCCGAGTGCGTAGCGGCATCCTCCACCGCTTCGCTGATGGCGATGCCCAGGCTGCCCAGCGAATCGGGCGTGGCGGCCAGCACCGCGCGGCCGGAATTGGTGCGGTCGCTCGGGCTGGGAAAAACTTCCGCGCCCCACGCGTGCATCATCATGCGTCGATACGGCTTCTGGTCGTAGCTGATGCGCACCATGTAGACGGTGCACTCCAGTCCGAAAAGCTGGCAGGCCAGGGAAAGGGCGCTGCCCCACTGTCCGGCGCCGGTTTCGGTGGCCAGGCGTCGAATGCCGGCGCGCTTGTTGTACCAGGCCTGCGCCACGGCGGTGTTGGGTTTGTGGCTGCCGGCGGGGCTGGTGCCTTCGTACTTGTAATAAATGTGCGCGGGCGTGTCGAGCGCCTTCTCCAGGCGGCGCGCGCGATAGAGCGGCGTGGCGCGCCACAGGCGATACACGTCCATCACTTCGCCCGGAATATCGATCAGGGGCTGCGGGGAAAACTCCTGCTGGATCAGCTCCATCGGAAACAGCGGAAGCAAATCCTGCGGCGTCAGCGGCGCGCGGGTTTGCGGATTGAGCGGTGGGTCCAACGGTTCCGGAAGCGACGGCAGCACGTTGACCCAAGCCGTGGGAATCTGGCTATCGGCGAGCAGGAATTTGGAAGATTCCGGCATAGGAATGGCTTATTGTAATACGCCGCCGCGGACAAGGCCGAGGAGACTCTTGTCTCATGCAAGATGAGCCTGAACTGGGGATTGGATTCTCATGCAAGATGAGCCTGAAGGGAGAACACGGGATGCTGGGGATTGCTCATCAACATGGACGACTCTCAAGCAACCAGCCTGGAGCAGATCCGGGC
>DATJRE010000081.1:0-13499 GCA_035505095.1 Bryobacteraceae bacterium
CGCCGCTTCGGCGGCCTAAATCATTGGCGAGAACTGCTTGCAGTTCTCCACTGTCGACCGGAGCCATCTCTCCGATTATGCCTCTTCCTCAGACCCGACCGGAAATACATCTCGTCGGTCTGAGGCAGAGCCTCGCTAGAAATCCGTTGAAATGGTGCCCGGCCACCCAAGCCTTGGCCGACTTGCCGCGTCTGCGCCGCCACGGCCCACCAGACAGGCCGGGTTTACCTATACCGCCACCCAGGACCACAGCGGCCAACAGACGCGCCGTGTGCGCGCGTGTGCCGGCATCGCGTCGGCTTGGGTATCATTCCTCGTCGCGGGCCGCGTATCCCACTCAGCCGCCCGTCCCCGGGCGGCCTCTTGGGGACCCCGACGGTTGGCCGGCCGTTGCGCACCTCCGCGCCCACGTTCGCTCGGGTGGCGCCGATCGGTACAATCGGCCAGGCTGTGACTCCATTTCGCGGAAACCGCGCCATCGCGGTGAGTTCCCTTGCTCCCCCATGCTTCCAGGCTGGCGGAGGTCCCCGGAATATTAACCGGCAGGCCTCCGCCGGCAGAAGTAGAGGTGGTGTAGCTTTGTCCGGAGAGCGCCAGACAAGCTATGACCAGAAAAGCAGCAACCAATAGGGCGCGTATGCTCGACCGTCGCGAAACTCGTTACTTCCGAGTACAACCGCCGCACGGCCGCTTCATCATGGCGTACGGCGCTCCCTTGCTGCAGGGGCATCCCGGCCTTGCGGATTCCAACTTCCAGTCATGCTGGTAGCGCGCAGATATCCTCGCGCAAGCCGCCGGCCTGATCGAAGTCTCGGGCGCTTCGCCCACTTCGCTGGCCCACCGCCCGGCCGCCAACCACCGTGTCCGCCGGGCCCGAAAAAGCGAGGGGGCGCCTTGCGGTCCAGTTCGCCAACTCTCGCACGCCAAGAGAACGCGTGGGTCCGGCGCGCTCGCCGCCGCCGAAGTCCGGGGTGCGAAAGCGCCGGACGCCGCGGGTCGCCGGCCCGGAGTGTCACCCACGTCGCGCCCGGCGACGATCGAGCGGCGCGAGGGGGGCGACCGCCGGAGGCTGGTCGCCGCATCCGACGGCCGGAGAACGCGGGCGTGCCCGTCGGCGAATTCCCCGGGATCGACGCGCCGCCAGCCGTGGGCCACCGTCCCGGCGCGATTCGCATCAAATATCGGTGAAATGACCGCTGGGTATTCATCACTCCGAGGATCGCAACAGCGAAGTCCCGTGCTGCTTTTGTCTCTTCTACCGTCGTTTGCCGGAGTTGGCAATTTCGACCGATCTCCTGTTGGTGTTCTCGCCTTCACTGGGAGGGGGCGGTTTGGGATTCATGGTGGACGACTCGGTCTGTCCCAACGGGCGGGCGCGAGAACTGCAGAATTCGGGCGCTGTTCGCGACAACCACCAGGACCGCCCCGCTCTGGGACAAAGCGCCAGTGAGGGGATCGAGAAGGCCCCATGCCGCCAGTCCGATGAGGACCAGCGAAAGGCCGAAGGCGAGCCAGACGTTCTGGCTAATGACCTTGCGGGTGATGTCCGCCAGACCAATAAGCTTGGGCAGGCGGCCGAGATCGGCTCCGAGTAGCGCCACATCGGCTCCGCCGAGGGCTACCTCATTGAGTTCGGCGCCGATGGCCACTCCGACATCGGCGCCGCCGAGAGCGGGCGCATCGTTGACCCCGTCGCCGACCATCATGACCGTGCGGCCGGCGGCTTGCTCCTCGCGAACTACTTCGAGTTTCTGAGCCGGGAGGACTTCCGCGATGACCGCGTCTACCCCCAGCACCTGACCCACTTCGCGCGCTACCGCGGCGCGGTCTCCGGTGAGTAGGATGAGCCGGCCGATGCCCAAAGACCGCATCGCGTCAAGCGCCTCCCGAGCCTCTGCGCGGGGCTGATCGCGCAGCACCAGGCGGCCGAGGCAGCGGCCATCGTACCCGACCCATACTTGCGATACGTCGGCGTCGTCCTCCGAAACGGCATGGATGCCGAGATTGGTGAGCAGCGCGCGGCGCCCGAGGACGGCTTGCCGGCCGTCGACCACGCACACGACTCCCAGGCCCGGACGCTCCTGAAGGTCGCCTGGGGGAGCCGCTCCGATGCCACGCGCCAGAGCTTCCGCTACCACGGCGCGGGAAACCGGATGGAGGGACCCGAAGCCGCAGGAAGCCGCCACGGCCAAAAGCCGATCTTCGGATTGGCCCGCGGCCGGCAGAACTTCGGTGACGACCGGTGCGCCTACGGTGACGGTGCCGGTCTTGTCGAGGACCAGAGTATCGACGTCGGAAGCCCGCTCAAAAAAGTCGGCGCTCTTGATCAGGATGCGAAGGCGGGTAGCCACGGCCATGGCGGCTACTATGCAGGCTGGTCCCGCGACCACCAGCGAAGTGGGAGCGGCGACCACCAGCACAGTAATGGCGCGGGAGAGATTCTCGGTGAAGAACAGGGTGGTGGCGGCCAGGGTAAGCACCAACGGCAGCCAGACTCCGGCGCGGCGTTCGAAAAGACGGAGCACCGGTACCGATGTGCGTTCGACATCGGCGAGGAGCTGCACGACGCGGCCCAGCACAGTGTCGGCGCCGGCGCCGCGCACCTGAATGCGCAGTAGACCATCCAACGCTACCGTGCCGGCGAAGACAGGGCTGCCGGGCCCCACATCTTCATGGCGCGACTCGCCGGTGATGGCGGACTGGTCGACCGCGGCGCGTCCTTCGAGAACCGTACCGTCCACCGCAATCCTTTCGCCAGGCCGAACCAGGATCTCGTCTCCCGGCCTCAAGCTGTTCGGGTCGACGCGTTCCTCGATACCGTTGCGCCAACGCACGGCCTGGCGGGCGCCGAGAGCGCGAATGCCGTCGATCGCCGCACGGGCGCCGAGGGAACTGCGCTCTTCGAAGAGGCGGCCCAGCTCCAGGAAGAGCGGGATGAGCGTAGCGGTAACGAAATCTCCGGTAGCGGCGGCGGCAAGCACAGCGAGGGCCACCAGTTGATCGGTGGCGCAGCGGGTGTCCCCGGTGACTACCCCGCGCAGGCCGGAGATGAGCGTGGGAATGCCTACCACGGCCGCGGCCACGCCCCGCAACAATTCGCCGATCTGCCACTGATCGGGAGCCAGGCGCAACAGGAGCGTGCCCAATCCAAGAAGCCCTATGCCCACCAGCCCGGCGCTCAGCCGGATGCTGATGCGGCGGCGCTCTTCAGGCGCCAGAACGCCTGGCCCGCTTTCGTCGACCGGAGGCGTGGCGTCGATTGCGAGCGAGGTCATCGACCCTCATCTCCGCCTTCGTCTGGATCCAGGCCAGACTTGGGCTGGGAGCTACGGGGACCGATGGTGATCCGCAGGCCGTGATAGCTGCCACCAATCGGCGGTGGTATCCAACGGACGCCGCCCGCGTGGCCGATGGCCGTCTCCACGGCATTCCGGTAGAGACGCTCGCGAACCACGACGGGGTTAGCGCGGTATTCCTTGGCAAGCGCCAGGAATGCCTCGGAAGCGCCGATCGCCTCGGAGGTCTCGGCGGCGCTGTCGGCACGGGCGGTCTGCACCGCGGAGTCGGCCCACGTTTGGGCTTCGGGAATGGCGGTTTCGGCAAAGGCTTGCGCCTCTTTCTTGGCGGTCTCCGCACCGATAAAGGCGCTTTGCACGGCGTCGAAGTCGCTAGCCAGAATGGTCGGAGGGGCCAGGCGGGTGAGCTCCAGCGAGGTGATTTCAAGCCCTGCATGGGCGGCATCGAGACCGGCCTGCGCGCGCCGGGCGGCAGTTGCCACTAGTTCCCGGCGGCCATCGGAGAGCACCCGGTCGACGCCCATCTCGCCGAGGGAGCGAACCATGGCGGCGGTTATCTCAACGCGCAGAACGTCCTCGGCTCTGGGGCCGTAAAACGCCCATTCGGCGGGGTCGCGGACGCGGTAACGAGCCATCATGTTCACGTGCACGATGTTCTGGTCGCCAGTGAGCGCGTAGCCCTGCATCACAGGGTCGAAAGACATTCCGTTTCCCATGCTGGCGAGGGTATCGACGGGGACCTCCCACACGTGCCTGACCGGGACGCGCACCACGCGATCGATGGGCCGAGGGAAGGAGAAGAGCAGTCCCGGCCCGTGCTGCTGCAAGCCAGGCCGGTCTCCCACGAGGCGTCCCCACCGCAAGATCAGGGCTACCTCGTCGGATCGCACGATGGTGATGCCCGACAGGAGGTAGAGGACTGCCATGGCGGCGACCCACCAATGCATGTGCTGCCAGGCGGCATCAAGCAGAGCGGCAACGGGAGCGGCCAGCCGGCCAATTTCGGAGGGGGGACCTGACTTTCTCACGGCTTGTCCTTGCTTTGCAGAAGAGAGAAGGGTTCGGAGTCCGTGCGAAGGATTAGCGTGGCATTGCCGGTAACCAGTTTGTCGAGCGATTCGAGCGAGCGCGTGAAACGGTAGAGATCCGGGTCGATGCGGTGGGCATCGGCGTAGGTCCGGGCGACTTGGGCGGCCGATTCGCCGCGGATGCGAGCCTCTTCTTCGGCGCCTTTGGCGCGGATGCGAGCGGCCTCAAGCTGAGCTTCGGAACGGATGCGGCTAGCTTCGCGGTCGCCTTCGGCCTGAAACCTGGCGGCAAACTGGCGGCGCTCGGCGCGCATCTGATCGAAGACGGCGCTGACATTCTGCTCGGGTAGGGCGATACGATTCAGCCGGATCTGCTCGATAGCCACGCCATAGCTGCGCATCGCCACGGGCGCGGTGGAGGAAAGAAGTTCCGACTCGATCGCGTCCATCTGCAGATCGCTGGGATTGGTGGAAACCAGCGCGGAAAGATCGTGCCCACCCAGGATGCCGATGGCTGCGTTGGCCAGCAGACCGTCCAGCTTACCTCCGGCTGCGCCCTCGTTGCCGAGGGCCTGAGTAAAGGTAAGCGGGTCGCCGATGCGCCACACCACGAAGGTACGGGCGATGACATTCTTCTTGTCGCGGGTGAGCATCTCGGTGAGACCGGTCTCATATACGCGCCGCCGCATGTCGAGCCGGATGGCGCTATCGATCGGCCAAGGGAGCTTCCAATGCAGGCCGGCGTTGGCGGCCGTGCGGATAGGGCGGCCGAAACGGGTCACCAGAGCGGTTTGCCCCTCGGTCACGATGATGGCCGTAGCGTTGAAGACGATAGCGGCCAGCGCCAGCGTTCCGACGGCGGCCCTCAGCCAGCGCTGCGTTCTCATGGCATCAACCACAACTCACCTCCATCCCGCTGAAAGCGGCTATCCAAGATCGTGAAAGGACGCCCGGAAAGGCCTTTCTCAAGGGTCTCCAGGCGGCGGCGAAAGTAGTATTCCTGCGGAGCGGCGCGGAATTGCGACTCCAGGACGCGGAAGCTCCACGCTTGTCCCGCCGCCTGCGCCAGGCTTTCGGCACCCTGCGAGCGGGCTTCGTTGACGCTCATCAGCACTTCCGTTTCGGCTGCGGGAACGGTCTGATTGCGGAAAACCTGGGCATCCACCATCGCCGTCGCTTTCGCGAGTTCGGCGGAGACCACAGCTTCATAGTCAGCCGCTACCGGCACGGGCGGATGCATGCCACCCACCGTGAAGTCGACGATTTCCACTCCCAGACCGAGGGCATCGGCATCCGACTGCACCATTCCACGCATGCGCGCCGTCAAGGCGGCGATGTTCTCCGATAGCGCCTCGGACAAGGTACGGTTCACGGTGTTCCGCATGACGGCGCGGTAGGCGATGGCCTTCAAAGCCTCGGCGGGGTTCTGCGAGTGGTAGCGCCAGGCGCGCGCATCGGCAATGCGGAACTGCACGGTGGCGTCGATGGTAATCAGATCCCGGCCATTCCCGAGCAACAGCGTGTACTCGTTGGCGGCATGTTCGACGGCCCACAGCACGTTCTCAGGGCCACTTCCTTCTTCTCCCTCGTGGCCTACCTCGATGGTCTGGACACGCTTGACGGGAACCCGAAAGACGCGATCCATGGGCCATGGCCAATGTAAATGGAGGCCGGGCGGGAGGGGATCGCCGCCGGCTGGCACGCCCAGCCGCTCCACCAAGCCCAGCTCCTCCACTCCCACCACAGTCAGGGATGTGGAGAGCCAGGCTAGAAGGCACAAGCTGATTACCAGAGGCTCCAGACTGCGGCGGACCACCGTCAGCGCCCATGTCGAGCGAAGATCGATGCCGAGCTGGGCCTGGGCGCTATCCAGTACGCTCGCGAGCGGATTCGAACGCCCGCCAAGAACGGAGAGCACCGCCAGATCGAGTGGGAATACGTGAGGTCCTCCGTGCTTGGGTGGGCGGGCCCGCAAGAGGCTATAGCAAACGATCGCATCGACGCCGAGGACCACGAAGCCAAGAATCCGAAGGATAGTCTCCATGCCCGCCCAAGCCAAGCCGCACGACAGCACGCCGACCACAAGGATCCAGGCGAGTACGCGCGCCCCGCGGCAAAGACCCGGCGCCTCGGGAAAACGGGCCGGATCGATATCGGCGAGGTAGCGGCCGGCAGTGGCTGACAGTCCCGCCGCCGCCAGGAAAAAAGTCGCGCCGATCGCCGCTGCCAGCAGAGTGGGTGAGGCGGCCGGGCGGTTTCGCATCACGAACACAAGGGCCAGGAGTCCAGCCCCGGCGGTCCCGACCCTCACCATTTCCATCCATTCCAGGTGGGGGATGGGAGGCATTCTGGCGAAGTGAACGGGCAGAGTAAGTCCCTTTGCTGGCTCTTCCTCCGGAGGAAACTGAGTCTCGGGAGACGAATCCTGGTCTTCGACGGTCTCAGCCGGCTGCGGCGGTGTGGCTGCCGATTCCGCCTTCGTCGCCTTGGGCGGTGTGCCTCGCGCCATCTGAGCCAGCGCCACCCCTGACAGAATCCCAACCGCGATTCCTAGAGTGAGAGCTACATCGAATAGGAATGGATTTGGGAGCATGCGTCTCCCGGCGAGAGCGCCGGCCGCGCCCAGAAGTGTCAGGCCGAGAAGAACAACCACCACTCCGCGGTAAGGATCCCACCGCGGACCGGATTCTGAATGGAACGAATCGGACCCTGCGCGACTCATAAAGAATCACCGATTCTACACTCGGGCGCCAGGTTTCCCTATTATTAATCCATGAGCGCACCAGATCGGTTCATGACCGGGTCTAAAACCAGAATGAACGCATCAACGATTCGTTGGACAGTGGGGAGCGGAAGGGCGCTTGACCGCAGATCGCGTATGGCCCTCCAAGCTTAGCGAGCGTGATAGATGCGATGATGAGCGGGCGCTTTTAGGGGTTGGGCTTTTGAAAGCGCCCGCTCTGTAACGGGGGTGAGTTGTAAGTGGAGACGATGGCGAGTCACTCATGGTTATGCGGAACTGACAAAAAATTGAATAATCCTGACTCGATCAGACACCGGGCTGGATTGGACACCATTAGGTTGGAGCACGGGTATATGACAATTTACGTCGACCGCGCCAGGGAGCGATAGGGCAAGACCCCACACTATCGTTGCACGGGCGCCTTGGAAAGCGGGACCGAAAATTGCACCCTCGTGCCGAAGTCTCCCTTTAGCATATTCACCCCAGCATCCGGCCCAAAACACAGCTGGAGGCGGCGCGTGACGTTTGCCAGTCCGACACCGGACCCTGTCTGGCGATGGTCAGGGTCTCTCGATCCGGGGCCGGGACCCGAATCCTCTACAGTGATCATCACGCTGTGATTGCCGAAACTCGCCGTCAGCCGCAACCAGCCCTGGCCCAGTCGCGTCGTCAGGCCGTGCTTAATTGCATTCTCCACGAGGGGCTGGATCGATAGAATAGGAATTAAAATCTGCTCGGATCCCTTTTCCACCTCGATCGAGGTCTGCAAGCGCGGCCCCAGACGGAGACGCTCAATATCGAGGTAAGCCCTTACGATCTTTAACTCCTCCGACAGCGGTATCAATATCTTGTCGGATTGAAGGAAGTATCGGAAGATATCGGAAAGATTGAGTACTGTGCGCCTTGCGCCGGCTGCTTCCCGTGGAATGATCCCGTAAAGCGTATTCAGGGCGTTAAACAGAAAATGAGGATTGATCTGCGACTGAAGAGCGCGTAGTTCCGCCTCGCAAACCAGGCGCTGCATCTCCGCAGCGCGAAAGCGCTCGACCTCCCCAGACACGATCCCGGCAAGGTAGTTCAGGGCGCGAAGGTCTTCGCTCAGATACCGGCGCCCTCCCCGTCGCCGTCCCAACAGAAGGTATCGAACATCCTGCTGGGAGAGCCGGATTGGGACAACGGCCTCGGCCCAGGTCCAGCGGGGATCGCGTTCCAACCACGGCTCATCTTCGGCAAGAGAGGGATAATCCAGATCCCTCATTACCGATTCTGAGCGGTCCCGGCTGGCTTCCAGGATCTCGAACCTCGGAGTTCCGGCAACTGCCGCCAGCCGTTCCGCGGCCTGGTCCAAATAGGCGCCTTCGTTTCGGACCTCAACGGCCGGCGACCGGAGATCCTGGACGGCTCCCTCAATGCTGGGCAGGCGAAAGACAGCCTTCGTGAACCATCTCTGCAGAACCCCTCGCAAGTAGGCGAAAAGAATGAGCAGACCACACAGGCCCGCCACAACCAGCAACTCTCCCAATGGATGAGACAACGCGTCGTGCGGCGCCAGGTTTGCGGCCAGCCGTATTCCCGCCAGCGCCAGGAGCGCCGCCAGGAGGACATTGGCTAGAAAGCGAACAAACGCGTCCAGAAAGACAAAGCGATAATCCTGAAGCAAGATCAGCAGGGCAACCGGTATTCCCGCATGATGCACCAGTAGTTCGGCTGACCACGGTCGCGGCGGATGGCCGGCTGCAAAATGCGAGAAGGTCACGACGAACAGCAGAAGGCCCATCGAGGTCAACAATTGCGAGGCTTTTTCATGTGTTTCCTTTCCGCCCTTCAACAGCGCTCTGACGGCGGAGATCAAGGTGAGGGCGCCAAATCCAACGGTAATGACCCATAGCGCCCACTTGTGCAGGGGCGTGGACGGGAGGAGGCGCTCGCATAAGTGCATCGTGGCGGCCACTCCGCTGAGCAGATAGCCGCTGACGATGATTTGGCGTGGCTTAGCGTTGAGAGATAGATGGAGTAGAACCGCTGGCAGTAGGCTCAGGCTTGAGAAGCTGACTGCGTCCATGACCCAGCACGCGGCTCCGGAACTCAACACCAGGCTCGTGAACGACACGGCATTCCAGGTCCACGCCAAGCCGGCCGATGCGACCGATAGCCAATTCTCTTTAGCGCGCCGTCCTGCGGCACCCCGGAGCGCGAGAACCAGGAAAATCCCGAATATGATGGTCCCCACCAGATGTCCAATGGCATTGACAATCAGGGGTTGGTGATCATTAATCATCGACCGGGGCCCCTTGTGGGCATATTGTATTCTCAACTGATTCCACCGCTTGTTCGCGAACTATCCGGCAGAAGGCCGGTCGCTCCGATGAACGATCTAAGGCGGGGCGTGAACGGCAGTTCGCCTCAGGAGGCCGAGCCGGCGGCCGGAATCGCCGTCAGCAAGTCGTAGACCGCGGGGGCGGGCGCGCTCGAAGGTGTCCATCGGCTCTCGATATTTACCCGCTCCCAGCCAAAGCAGCCCGGCTGCCGATAAGTGCGTACTGATTTGGACAGGTTGCGCTAACATAGCGGTTCCAACGATGGGAGTATAGTGTGCTCATTCGATGCCTTCGGTCCCTTCTTGTACTCGCGGTCTGCTGCGCTCCGGCGGGCTTTGGCCAGCCGCCCGTAACAGCCCTGAACCCCACCATCCAGCAAATCGTGGATGCGGTTTCCGAAGAACGCATCAGCGCCACGATGAAAAGGCTGGAGAGCTTCGGTACCCGCTACATTCTCTCCGAGCAGGATAGCCCGACTCATGGAATCGGAGCCGCTCAGCGTTGGATTTTCGATGAGTTCAAGAGCTACAGTCCACGGCTGCAAGTGAGACTGGACCCGTTCACCGTCCAAAAAGGACCGCGGGTGGCACATGACGTGGACTTGGCCAACGTTGTGGCAGTGCTTCCCGGCACGGTCGACGTGGACCGGTTTGTGGTCATCTCCTCGCACTACGATTCCATCGCATTCCGCCGCGGTCCCGGCGCTCCCCGCACAGACGACGCGGGACCCAGAAGCCCACAGGAAGTCGAACCGATCGCGCCTGGGGTCTCCGATAACGCCAGCGGCGTAGCGGCCGTCCTGGAACTGGCTCGCATCATGAGCCGGTATGAGTTCGACAAATCGGTGGTGTTCATCGCCTTTTCCGCTGAAGAGGTTGGTCTGCTGGGCAGTCGGGCATACGCAGCCAAGGCCAAACAGGAAAAGATGCAGATCGAAGCGGTGCTCAACAACGACATCATCGGCACCGATATCGCCGGCGATGGGAGGCCGGCGAATAATCGCGTGCGGCTGTTCTCCGAAGGACCGGAGGATTCGCCTTCGCGGGAACTGGCGCGGTATACCAAGGAAATCGCCAAGCGATATCTTCCCTATATAACCGTAGACCTTGTCTTCCGGCGCGACCGATTCGGCCGCGGCGGCGATCACACGTCCTTCAATCGCGAGGGTTTCGCCGCGGTACGGCTCACCACGCCGAGCGAAAACTACGCCAACGAGCATACCGCCACCGACACCTTCGCCAATGCGTCCGCGCCCTACGCTACGCGAGTCGCGAAGATGAATGCGGCGGTGCTGGCCAGTCTGGCGCTGGCGCCGAAACCGCCAGTAGTGTCGCGTCCGCGCACCGGAATGCGGCAGGGAAGCGGCCCGAGTGTGAAAGAAGGCGCCGGCGGCAAGCCGCCCAACGGCGGCACACCGGAACGTACATTGCAGGCAGCGGGTGGATATAGTCAGGCCACCTCGGCACGCCCGTTGGGGCCGGGAATCAGCCGCGGCAAGACGGGCTACGATGCAGCGCTGCGTTGGGAGATGCCCAAACCGGAGCCGGACATCGCGGGTTACGCCATCGTAATCCGCGCGACCACATCTCCACTATGGGAGCGCGAGATCTACGTAGGCAATGTAACCGAGTACACCATCCCGGATCTGTCGATCGACGATGTCGTCATCGGCGTCAAGGCGGTCGATAAGGACGGCAATCAGAGCCTGGTTTCCCCTTATGAGCTTCCCGCCACTTCGCCCGCGCGGCAGGAGGGCGGCGTGCTGCCGAGCCCCGCGATCACGGGCGGCGGTCAGTAAGACACTCCTAGGAAGGATCTATGCACAAAATCGTGGTTGGTTGTTTGTTCGGGGCAGTCCTTACCGCGGGCGTCCATTTGCAAACGGCGAATTCGGAGCCCCAATCCAGGGCCAAAGATCCCGGGATCGTGGCAGGCGCGGCCGCCAGTTACGGCGACATGCCGTATTAAGTGGGAGTTCAATAGAGGCCGTGGTGATGAGCAAGAGCCTGACCCTGACCGTGACCGTGGTCTCCATTGTGGGAGTTGGATCTCTGACTGCTCAGCCACTCCCTTCCGCTGAAGAGATACTGACTAAGATGACCATCACTTACCGGGCATCAAAGAAGTACCTGATTGCGGGAACCACGACTCTCACGGAACCCGACGTTCCGGATACCAGGGCGTCACAGATCAGGATGGCTGTTGAGTTGCCGGATAAGATGCGCCTGGAAGGGGACCTCAGTTCTCTTGGCATGGATGGCTTTTCGGGGTCCGTCGTCATTGTGTTGGACGGCGAATTCGCCTGGATCTACGATGGCTCGGAGAACCAATATTACAAGATACACAGATTGTCTGCGCGCGGGTCAGTGGGTAAGTTCGAGGCAAATCGTCAGCCCGACTTGGCTCTTCCCGAGCAATTTACGGCTTACTTCCATTTTTTCTTCACGGTGGCGCAGCGCCAAAAGTTCCTTGACAAGGATCGCGTAAATACGGTTACCGGCGTCGAAACGCTTTCCGTGAACGGCAACCAGGTGGATTGCTATGTGATTCAGAGCGATAGCGGAGCATATACGGAAAAGAAGTTCGGTTCCAGCCGTGAGACGATTTGGGTGGGCGTGCACCGGCCGGTCATTTGGCGCGAGGACCGGATAGGCTGGCTGAGCAACGGCCTTCAGGAGCACAGCAGGACCGATCTGACCAGCGTGCTTATGGACGAACCGCTACCCGGAGACACTTTTGTCTTCACGGCCCCGAAGGGGTCCAAAGAGATGCCGTTCCGCGCCCGATGAAATTGCGCGGCGGGCGGTTCAGGCGGATCGTTTCGGAAACGCTCCCACGGTGCCGCGCGCGGTCGCCATGGCATTGTAGGCTGATCATATGTCTTTACTGCAAGTCATCCTTCTTGCGGGCGTGCAAGGACTGGCGGAACTGCTGCCGGTTTCCAGTTCGGCGCACGTTGTCGTAGCCGAAAAGCTGATGGGCCTCGATCCATCGTCGCCGCCGATGACTCTCTTGCTCGTCATGCTTCACACCGGCACAATGGTCGCCGTCATCATCTATTTTTGGCGGCAGTGGCGCAGCGCCTATTTCCCGAGCATGGCGGCCTTCAAGGACGCAGCCGTGAAGATCATTCTAGCCACCGCGCTCACCGGCGCGATTGGCGAAGGCACCATCAAGATCATTGAGAAGACTGTTCTCGATGGGGTGGAAGGCGCACAGATCGAGGATCTGTTCAGCCACCTGGAGATCATTGCGCCTGCGTTGGCCGTGGGCGGCATCCTCATACTGATTGCCGGTGTTTTGGACGTCCGGAAGCCATGCGGATCGGATATGGGACCTTCCGGATTGAATACACGCCAGGCTGGCCTGATCGGCGCTGTACAAGGCCTTTGCCTCCCATTCAGGGGTTTCTCCCGCTCGGGCGCCACCATTTCTGCAGGCATGTTGGCGGGCGTTCCTAAGTCTCGGGCTGAGGCGTTCAGCTTTGCACTCGCGGTTGTGCTCACCCCGGCAGTGGTCGCCCGTGAGGCCATCCGGCTGGTGCACGTGCAGTCTACCGGCGGAACCAGGGCCTTGCTTTCGGCCTTCGCGCCCAGCCTGCTGGGAGCCGTCCTCGCATTTCTGGCCGGCTTGTTGGCTTTGAAATGGCTCAGCCGATGGCTGGAAGGAGGCCGCTGGTATCTCTTTGGCATCTACTGCATCATCGCCTCGGCTGTCGTGTTCGTACTGCACCGCAACGGTTATTGAGGGGCAAGCTTCGAGCCGTGGGATGGTGAGTTGGTGCTTTGCCTCACATTTCCATATATCGTCACTTGCACAGTTGTGCAAGCGATGATATGTTGGAGTGGTGCCAGAGCCGCCGGAACCCGAGAGCGCGGAGCCGTCCTGTACCGCCGACGAGCATCAGGACCGGCGCCCCAAGAAACCGTTGGTGGATGATGCAGGCTTGGAACGGGCGTCGCGCCTGTTTCGTGCGATCGGCGAGCCGGCACGTTTGCGCCTGCTCTCGCGATTGGCGCAGGGTGAGATGTGCGTGACGGAACTCGCCGCGTTGGAGAAAGAATCGGTCTCCACCATCTCTCAACGCCTGCGGGTGCTTCGGTCCGAAGAGCTG
>DATJRE010000082.1:0-18583 GCA_035505095.1 Bryobacteraceae bacterium
CATCGGCTGCGGTTCGCGGGGAACCGGAGATATGCGTAATTTTCTTCAGTTGGGCGTGGAAGTGACCGCCTTGTGCGACATCTACGGCGCGCAACTGGAGCGCACCAGGCAGTATGCGCCCAAAGCGAAGTCTTTTTCGGACCACCGCAAGCTGTTGGAATCGAAGGACGTGGATGCCACCCTGATCGCCGTCCCGGACCATTGGCACGCGGTCATCGCCACCGATGCGCTGAATGCCGGCAAAGATGTGTACTGCGAGAAGCCGTTGACTCTGCGGATCGACGAAGGCCCCGGGATTGTTAAAGCGGCGCGCGAGAATCACCGCGTCTGCCAGGTCGGCATGCAACAGCGGTCCGGGACACATTACCTGCAAGCCAAGCAGGAGTATCTCGACAGCGGCAAGCTGGGTAAGATTACGCTGGCCAGGACCTGGTGGTATGGCAATTCCTTTCATCTGCGGAGGGCGCCGGCCGAGTTACAAACCCTTCCCGCCGATTTGGATTGGCCGCACTTCCTGGGCCAAGTCAAATGGCGCGACTGGGATCCGCAGCAGTACTATAACTGGCGCGCCTACCTGGATTTCGGCGGCGGCCAAATTACCGACTTATTTACCCATTGGATCGACGTGGTGCATATGTTCATGGGGCAGGACATTCCTATTTCGGCAGTCGCCAGCGGCGGCGTTTATAACTACAAAGACGGCCGCACGGCGCCCGACACCATTAATGTGCTGCTGGAATACCCCACGCAGTTCACGGCCACTTTCGAAGCCACCCTGGTTCCCAGCATCACCGGGGCAGCCCAGGAGTTCTGCGGGACCGAGGGGCGGCTGTGGATCTCGCGCCAGCGTTTCGAATACTACCCGGTTCCGGCGCGCCCGGCCGGCGGTGGTGGTGGCCGGCAGGCGGGCGCGGGCGGACCGGGGCGCGGCGGCGCGGGACGTGGCGGGTACGGCGCTCCGCCGCAACCGGCCGTGGTGGTGCAGGCCTCCGGCAACCTGGACCAGGAACACATGCAGAATTTCCTGGATTGCGTCAAATCGCGTAAGCTGCCTAACGGCGACGTGTTGATTGGCCACCGCTCCGCCCAAGCCTCGCACCTCGGCACGCTGTCCTACGTGCAAAAGCGGCGCATCGACTTCGACCCGGTTCGGGAAGCCATCCTGCCCTTCTGAACGGCCCAAGCCAACCGGCCGCGCCGCCGCTGCTCCCGGCGGCCGGCCGGGAAGTCCTCCTTACTTCGGAGCGCTCTGGCTGGTGGTGTCGCCTTCCAGATCCTCGTTGTGAACCACCATCACCATCAGCACAATCACGAACAACAGCGCCAGCACGCCGGCAATCCCGATCAGGATCGGCACACGCTTGTTGTGCACACTCATGGGGCTGCCGCAGCGCGGGCACCGGTCGTTTACAGGCACCACCAGTTGACCGCAACGCGAGCAGACGCCGGTTTCCGGGGAGATTGGTTCGTCGCCGTCCATCTGTATTTTCGATCACACTATACCAAATACCGCAGGGCTACCGCGTGGCGTGTCGTTTCGGGGCCGCGCGCACTACCGCGTGGCGTGCCCGAACATGCGGATGCGCACCACCAGGTGCCGCCCCTCATCGCCATAGAATTGCAGGAATTGGGGCGAGTCCACAATATTGTTAACGGCCGTCGGATTGGGGTGGTCGGTCAGGTTGTTGAAGCCCACGCGGAGAGCGAAGCGGTAGCCGCGGAACACAAAGCGCCGCTCCACGTGCAGGTTGAGATCGAAATTCGAAGGATAGCGGCTGCCATCCACGGCTCCGGCCACAATGCCGGCCTCGTTGGTCACCGAAAACGGGAACCCGTTGCGCCAGTCCACTAGCGTGGCCAGGGCCCAATTCTTCCCCAGCCGCGGGATTGGCAGATAGGCCCACCCCAGCAGCCGGTTGGGGGCATCCCAGGGCATCGGGACAAAGTTGTTGAGCACCTGAAAGGGCTGGTCGTTGGCGATGTCGAGGACCGTGTTGGAGTCCGCCCGCGAACGCGTATAACTGGCCAGCCAGCCGTACTGCCCACCCAGGTTCTGGCGCACTGTTACGGCGGCTTCGTCGTATTGGTCGCGGCGCAAATTGGAGAGCGCGTACTGGCCGCCGAAGCCGTAGCCCAGAAGCTGCGGCTGCACGCTGATAGGGTACAAGGCGGCGGACCCCTGAGGAGCGTAAACAAAACCGTCGCGGCCGCGCTTGCGCATCAATTCCAGCTTGGCGGAAAGCCCGTGGGAGAAGCCTTGCTCCACACCGCCCGAGTACTGATTGTAGAGCGGCAACCGCAGATTGCCGCCGATCACGAACGAGTTTAAAACCGGCGCTTCGGGCACGCCCGCGGCGGTGTAGGCGACCGTTTCGGCCTGCTGGTCCAGCGGACGGCTGAAGAGCGAGAGGTTGGTGGCGTCGCGCAACACGGCATAGCCCGCCGTAATTTTGGTGCGGGCATTGTGGAACGGCGCCCAGGAAAGGCCGGTGCGCGGCGAAAGGCCCGTGCGGCCCACCAGGCGGTCCCAATCCAGCCGCAGGCCGGCGTCGATGGCCAGGGTGCCGGAGGGTTGCCAGTGGTCGTTGACGTACCAGGCGGCGTTGCTGTTGGTCTGGTCGAACACCCCGCTGCCCACGAAGGTGGTGGAATACACCGGCAGGCCCGATGCGCCGATCACCGTTAAGCCGGTGCGCTGGTTGTGCGCGTTGTAATTGAGCCACTGGCCGTCCGCCCCGATCTCCAACTGGTGCCTTCCCGCGGCATGCCGCGCGCGCGGGAAGAAATTCACGAAGAGCTGATCGCGCCGCCCATCTTCGCGCGAGTTCAGAAAATAATTTCCGCTGCGGCCGGTGGGCGCCAGCACATAAGGTTCGTCGCCCAATGGCACCTGCGAACGGAAGATGGTTTGCCACGCGGCGCCCACCTCCACCAGGTTGCCCTGCCCCCAGGATTGGCTGTCTTTCACCGCCGCCAGCCACTGCCGGTCAGTCAGTGCGCTGGTGGTGGAAGTGGGATCGAGCGGCCCCAGCCCCAGGTGCGCCTGAGAATCGAAGTCGCTCAGGAAATCGGCATACAGAATGTTGGCCCGCGTGGTGTTCACCTGCGCGTGCAGCAGATTGCCGATAGCCCAGGAGGCGTTGGTGTTCTGCCCCGCGGGCAGGCCGGAGATGAATCCGCTGTTGTACTCGGCGTCCAGGCTATCGGAAAACCAGGCGTGCCCCTTCACTATGGGGCCGGAGATGCCCGCGCGCGGCGTCCAATCGCCGATCGTGAAGCCATCGCGCGTTTCCAGGCCGGGAATGAAATTGGTGGCGGTGTAATGAAGCTGATCGGTTCCGGTGTCGGTCTGGATCTCCAGGGTGCCCGCCGAGCCGCGTCCGTAATTGGCCGTTTCGCGCGCGGTTTCCAGGTCCAGCGAGCGCACTCCCTCCACCGCCAGGCGGGTGTCATAGCGGCCGTCGATGGGGTTGGTGATATCGAATCCATCCAGCGTGTACTGCGTCTGGTATTCGCCGCCGCCGTGGAAATGCAGGCTGCCGGTGGGGTCCTGCACCACGCCCGGGATGAGCTGCATGGCATTGCGCAGGCTGTTGCTGGCGGCGTAGGGCACATCATTGACCTCGGTGCCACTCAGGCGCTGCTCGCTCTGGGTCTGCGCCGGGTCCACGGCATTAGGCAGTTCGCCCACCTGCACGCTTTGGAAAACCTCGCGCTGCGGATTCAAAACCAGGTTGACTTCGGTGCCGCCGGCCTCCACGTGCACCGGTTGGGCGTGCAGTTCGAAGTAGCCCGCGTGCGCCGCGCCCGCCAGGTAGTCGCCGGGACCGGGCAGCGTCAGGCGGAACGCGCCGGTGGGGCCGCTGTACGTTTCCAACGGTGGGCCGGTGGCGCTGCGCACCGTGACGTGCGCTCCGGCAATGGGTGCGTCGTGGTCATCCACCACCTGCCCGGAAAGCTCTGCCTGGCCCCAGGCCGATGCAGCCGCCGCCAATAACGCCACCACACGAATGGGAGAAGGTGCCACGGCGGAATACCGAGGCCATTATAGCGAGCGAGGCTGCACAATTGGGCCGCCCTCAGTGGGCCGCGTGCTCCGGGGTCAACACCAAGTCCGGCAATTTCAAATCTTTGCCTATGGTGAAGGTGGCCAGATCGATCGATGACGACGTATATCCCGGCAAAGCCGCCACCACTTTGCAATTGCCGGCCCCCGTGTTGTTTTGCACATCCATAGTGGTGGTGGGAAGGGCGCGCGCCACATGGTTGAATTCATCCCGCTCCACCTTCAGGTAAAAGCTGCCTTTCTTATTGGTCATCACTTGCCGCACGGCATGGTCGGCGCCCTGGCAGGCCAACTGGATCTCCACCGAGTGGCCCGGCACAGCGCCCCCGGCCAGGCGAACCCGGCCGCCCAGGAAGATGATGTCGTTGGCAAACAGGGGACCGGGAGCGGCCACGAAGATTGCGGCGCAAGCGACCAGCAAGATCGCAAAGGCAAAGCGGGCGGTTGGTTGCACGGTAAGGACCCTCGCTTTCAGTCTACTCCCGCCAGGCGAGCATCCCGGTTTCGCGCCGCACGCGCACGCCGCACTGCCGCGACCTATCCGCCCTTTCTCCGGTACAGCAGGTGCCGCCGCAGCGGATGGCCCTCCGGCAAGCGGGGGTGGTCGAAGTCGCCGGCGGGGTCCAGCGCCAGGCCGATCTTCTCCATCACCCGCCGCGAAGCCCCATTTCCAGGCACCGTGAACGACACCACTTCCGGCAGCCGCAGCTCTTCGAAAGCGTACCGCAGCACCTCGCGGGCGCCCTCCGTCGCCAGGCCCCGGTTCCATAGCGTGGAATCCAACCGCCAGCCGATCTCCACCGCCGGCGTGAAGTGCGCCTCGAAGTTCGGCACCACCAGGCCGATGTAGCCGGCCAGTTGTCCGGTGGCGCGCAATTCGGTTGCCCAGGGGCCGAAGCCATGGGCCGCGAAATGAGCCTCGGCGCGGTCCACCAGGGCATTGCTTTCGGTGCGGGAAAGCGGCGCCGGGAAATGCCGCATCACCTCGGGGTCGGCGTTGATGCGCGCGAACGGCTCGCGGTCGGCGTCGCGCCAGCGCCGCAACCGCAGGCGCGCGGTGAGGAACCCGTCCCTCACCGCGCCCTCCGTATCACGAAGCCGCCTGCTTGCGGATGTCGATGGCCTTCTGGATGAACCGCCATACGTCCGCATCGAAAAAGCCGCCGGCCTGTTGTTTGGCCTCGGGCGGCCAGTTTTCGCGGTCGGCCCAGGCGCGCCCTACGCCCGCCGTCACCTCCGCATCGCCGCCGGTGAAGCCCTCCAGCAGCTTCATCCAGCGCGCCGCCAGCGCCTGCACTTTGGGACCGGCCGGGTCGTCGCCCAGGGCGGCCTTCACCTCGGCGATCAGTTCCGTCCACTGCCGGGAGCATTCTGCTTGTAGCTCGGGGGTCCATTGCGGCCGGCGCGCCTCGATCTTGGCGCGCGCCTCCTCGGTATGATACTGCATTGCCCAATCGGATTCGTTTTGCATTTCCAGCACCTCGATGATTTTTTTCAGTTGCACGGTTCCGGGCCGCTCCTGAGCCCGCCGGAGCGCGCCGAGGGCCCGGTCCAGCAGGCGCCGCTTTTCTTCCAGAATCCGCCGTTGCACCCGCAGCGCGGCGGCCAGGTCGAGCGAATCGCGGTCCAGCAGCGTCCGCACCTGCTTCAAGGGGATGCCCAGAAACTTCAGCGCCACAATCTGCTCCAGCCGCTCCAGGTCGCGCTCCCGGTAGAGCCGGTAGCCCGAATCGGAGCGCCGCGGGCGCAGTAAACCAAGCTGGTCGTAATGATGCAGCGCGCGCACCGTCACGCCCGCCAGCGCGGCAAACTCCTGCACGCGATAGCTGCGTGCAGCCGAAACCGCGGCGGCCTGCGTGACCGTCCCGCGAGCGCTTTGTTTCACCGTGGCATCCCCTCCCGAACATCATCGGGCCTCACGTTACGTGAGGGTCAAGCGAATTCCGCGGCCGGTCTCTGCGGAGCGGCGGTAGGCCAGGTCGGCAGCCACCAGGTCTTCGATGGCCTGCCCCAGAGACTTGAACAGCGTCACTTCGTGCGGCGACCGGCGGCCTGCCGCGCGCCCGGCGATCACTGCCCCCAGTTCGCCGCGGATGTGCTCCGGCCCGAAGCGCCCTTCGGCGATGGACTGCACCACGTCGCCCGATTCGGCCAGCGCCGCATCGCGCGAATCCACGAACAGCGCCGCGCGCGCCACCAACTCGGGGTCGATTTCCCGCTGCGACACCCGGCACGCGCCGATGGCGATCACGTGCGCGCCATCGTCAACCCAGCGGTTATCGATGGCCGGGGTCACCGCATTGGTGGCCAGCACGATCACGTCCGCCCCGCGAACCGCTTGTTCGGCGGTGTCCGTGGCGCACACCACGCCGCCCGCTTCCCGCGCCATCCGCTCGCGATGGGCGGCCGTGGGACTCCACACCCGGATTTCGTCGAAGTCGCGCACCAGCGGCAGCAACTCCAGGTGGCTGCGCGCCTGCACCCCGGAACCGAGCAGCGCCAGCACGTGCGCCTCGCTCCGCGCCAGGTGCCGCACCGACACCGCCGATGCCGCTGCCGTGCGCACCTCGGTAATGTAGCGGCCGTCGGCCACCGCCAGCAGTTCGCCGGTGACCGCATCGAACAGCGAGATGGCCGCCAGGTGGGTAGGGATGCCACGCTGCCGGTTGGCCGGCGCCACGCTCACCAGCTTGGCCCCCAGAATGGACCGCTGCCGGTCGAAGGCCGGCATCACCGCGAAGAACGAGCGGTCGCCGATAGGGAGCGCCGTGCGCACCGGCTGGTCGATTTCCCCGCCCGAAAGCGCCCGTAGCGCGCACTCCATGGCGTCGATCAATTCTGCCGGCTCCAGGGCCGCGCGAACGTCCGATTCGGTGAGCCAGAGGGGCATGGCGGAGTACCGTGACTGAGCAGGAAGAGGCGCCGCCGGAGCCGAAGGCGGGTTAGCGGGTGGCTTCCACTTTGGGCGTCGAAAGATACCCGACGATCTGCTCGGGCTTGCGCACCACCGAGTTGATCACCAGTTCGTAGGGAATGTGCCCACCTTTGGCCACGTAGAACTGCACCGGCTCATTGATGCTCTTGTCCTTCTTTTCCACGCGCTTATCGTCGGCCACGATCACCACCGTATAGGTGTTCTTCTTCTGGTCCACCTTCTCCAGCTGCAGTAGGATATCGCCGAAGCGCTGGGGCTTCTTTTCCTTGGTCAGCTTGATATCGATGTAGTTGCGTTCGCCCAGCTTTTTCAAGGCCTGCAACTCGCCGGCGTTGGTGGCGATCAGGCCGCTCTGCACGCCCAGGTCGCCGCGGGTGCTCTTCAGGTCGGCGATGGTCTTCTGCAATTGCTCCTGGGTAGCCGAAACCTGCGTCTTCACGGTCCCCACATCCGTGGAAACGTCGGCAATCTTAGCGTTGGCGGCGTTGGCCGATTGCTTCACATCGCTGACTTCCGAACTGACCGAGGCGACCCTCTGCTGCACCTGCGCCTGTTCGGCCTCCAGTTGCTTGCGGATCTGTTCGGCGTGCGCGTTGGCTTCCACCTTGGCCTGGTTGGCGCTGTTGGCCGCCTGGGTGCGGGCCGCGGCCAATTCTTCCTTCAACGTCTCAATGTGCCGCATCTGCGCGTTGGTGTTCACCGCGGAGCTGTCCCGCAGGTTACTCACCTCGTTCAGCATCTTCTCCTGCACCGCGGCGATTTCGGTGCGCATATGGTCCAGTTGCACATACAGGTAAATGTTGGCGGCCACCAGGGCAATCAGGGCCCCGGCCACCAGGGCGGTCAGCAGCCCTGAGCGCTGAGGGGGCTCCGGCTGAATGTAGGCGGTCGTTGTTGAACTCACGTAAGGGTACTCCTTTAGACTTCCTTTCATTATAGATGGAGGCGGGAGGCTTTCCGGTTACCCTAGACCAGATCGAAAGACTCGCCGGGGGTGGGAACCGCCACGTCCACCCCGTAATCGCCGCGCAGCAGTTTGGCGAAAGCCGCCGCCTGCTGCGGTTCCCCGTGTACCAGAAACACCTTGCGCAATCCGCCCACCAGCGGACGCACCCACTCCAGAAGCTCCTGCTGGTCGGCATGGCCGCTCAATTCGTCCAGGCTGGAAATCTCCGCCCGCACGCGCATGGGCTCGCCGAAGATGCGTACTTCCGGCCATTTCTCCACCAGCTTCCGCCCCAGCGTATCCTGGGCCTGGAAACCGGTGATCAGCACGGTGTTGCGGGGGTCTTCGATGTTGTTCCGCAAGTGGTGCAGGATGCGCCCCTGCTCGCACATGCCGGAAGCCGAAATCACCACGAACGGCCCGTGCAGGTCGTTCAGTTTTTTGGATTCGGCGGCGTCCCGCACGTACTGCAAACGCCTGAATCCAAAGGGGTCCTGACCCTGCTCAAGGTAGGCCCGGGTCTCTTCGTTGAAGCACTCCGGGTGGGCCCGGTGCACGGCTGTCACGTTCAGCGCCAGGGGGCTGTCCACGAAGATGGGGATGTTGGGAATTTGCTGGTCATTGGCCAGTTGGTGCAGCAGCAGCACCAGTTGCTGGGTGCGGCCCACGGCGAATGCCGGTACGATGATGCGCCCGCCCCGCCGCGCCGTGCGGTTCACCACGTCGGCCAGCTTGTGGATCACGTGGCTGGCGCTCTTGTGCAGCCGCCCGCCGTAGGTGCTTTCCAGGATCAGGTAGTCGGCCGGCGGCATTGGTTCCGGGTCGCGCAGGATGGGCAGGCCGGGCCGCCCCAGGTCGCCCGAAAACAGCAGCCGCACCGGCGTGCCCGCCGAGGCATCCGTCAGCCGCACGAAGGACGACCCCAGAATGTGCCCCGCGTCGTAACACTCGTAACCGAGTTGCGGCTCCAGTTCCTGCGGGGTGTGGTAGCCCACCGCGTGGAACAGCGGCAAGGTCTCCTCCACATCCTGCATTTCGTACAGCGGATGGACGATGCCATTTTCGATACCCAGGGCCTTGCGGTGCTCGCGGCGTTTATTAACAAATTCGGCATCTTTTTCCTGGATGTGCGCCGAGTCGCGTAGCATCCAGGCGCACAGGTCGATGCTCGCCGGCGTACTAAAGATAGGACCGGAGAATCCGCTCTTCACCAGCGTGGGCAAATTGCCGCTGTGGTCCATGTGCGCATGCGACAAGACCACCGCCGCCACGGATTCGCCCGCCACCGGCAGATGCCGGTTTTTGGCCTCCGCCTCCTTGCGCCTCCCCTGGTACAGTCCGCAATCCAACAGATAGCGCTTCGTTCCGGTCTCCACCATGTGCATCGACCCGGTGACCGTCCCGGCCGCGCCCCAGAAAGTGAGTTTCATCACGGAAAGCCACATGGTAGCGCATTTCCGGCCGCCGGTCTTCCCGCTCAAGCCCCGAGGCCCTGGTCCTTGGTAGCGCCAAGCGCGTGAAAACAAAGGCCGGCATTTTGACCCAAACGGCCACGCCCTGGCCGTCTGAACGATTTCGCGCAGCACTCCCCGCCCGCCGGCGCCCACGCCATAAATTTTTTTGGGCCCGCACTCAATTTTTTACCAATTTCGGACGATAAGGGCCTAAAGAAAGGATTCACCCAGTGGCCCAGAAATGACGACCGACCCCGTGAAAGCGGTTTCGCCGGTCGTAGGGCGAGCCGCGAAGCGCTGTGGAGCTCCGGCGGGCAGTTGCCCGGTGTGGTGTGCCGCTGGCCGCTTGCTGACCGCGCGGCTCCGAAACCAATGGCCGGAGCCGCGACCGTGAGGCGCAGCCGCGGAGGCGCAGCCGTTGCGGAGCCGCGCCCATCGGCAAGCGGTCACCGGGACAGCGCCCTAGCCGGTAGTTTGCTTGGTTTGAGAGGTAACGTTAAGTGACCACCATCGTTCTCTACTCCGTTCAGCCGATGCTCTCGGCCGGACTTGAAGTGACCCTGGCAGCCTCGGAGGGATTTCGCCTCGCCGCTGCCTGCACGGATCTGTCGCAGCTTGCCGAACAGATCCACCGAAAGGCCGCGACGCTGATCCTGATGGAGCTGACGCCCGATATCACGCTGCAGGCGCTGAAGGAGATTCAGGGGACGTGCCGCGGGATTCCGATCATCCTGTGGGTCGATCACGTCTCCACCGAGTTTGCCTCCCAGGTGATCGCCGCCGGCGTGCGCGGCATTCTGCGCAAGACGATGACGCTCGATGAGCACCTGGATTGTTTCCGCAAAGTCTCGGCGGGAGAACTGGGCCTGGAAAAAGTCCTCAGCGACCAGCTCCTCAGCACCCAGCGGGTCACCCTGACCCCGCGCGAACGCCAGGTGATGGGCCTGGTGGCGCAAGGGCTGCGGAATAAGGAAATCGCCTACTCCATCGGGGTTACCGAAGGCACCATCAAGGTGTACCTCTCGCGGCTGTTCCAGAAGGTGGGCGCCAACGACCGTCTGGACTTGGCACTGTTTGCGCTGCGTAACATGGCCGCCTCGGGGACCATCGATCCGCCTGCGCACCAGCCGGCCGACCAGCCCCGTCCGAAGCCGCTATTCATCACCGGCTTCGTGAGCCGTCCCGCGGAGCGCAGGCTGCAGTAGGGGGGCAATTTGCCCCAGTTTTGTGCCGGCCGGCCCTCCCAGCCGATGGTGGATTCCCCCGACCCACTGGCCGGGCCGGCCCGGCGCCAGAAGTCTGCCCCGCGACCCGCCCTAAACCTGACGCGGAGACGCGGCCGCGGAGTAAACGAGCGGAGAAGACCCTTCGACGCGGCCACCCCCAAACCCGACGCGGAGACGCGGAGACGCGGAGCAAACCGCGAAGAGGGCCATTCGAATGCTTCTCTGTCTTTCCTCCGCGTCTCCGCGCCTCCGCGTCCAAGGGAGATCTCGGATTTCTCCAACCTTCCGCCCTCAAGGCGCCCGCGATTCTGCCGATAGGTACAGTGATGCCGCAAGCAACCGCGGAGCTGAATCCGGAGCGCCTCACCAGGGAAGTCCTCCTGTCCAAGATCCCGGCCTTCCCGCCCGTCGTGCTCCGCGCCCTCGACCTGCTTTCCAACGACCGCACCGAGATCGCCGAACTGGCCCGCCTGATCACCTCGGACGCCACCCTGTCCGCCCAGGTCCTCCGCATGGCCAACTCGGCGCTGTTCGGCTTCAGCAGCCAGATCGATACCGTGCAACACGGCGTGGTGGCCCTTGGCCTCTCCCGCGTGCAGTCGCTGATCATGACCGTGGCGACCACCAACTATATGCGCGCCGCCTTCCGCACGGAGGCCCTCACCAAGTGCTGGCGCCATACGCTGGCCTCCGCGGTCGTCAGCCGCGAACTGGCGCGCGCTTCCGGCCAGGACCCCGATCGCGCCTACACCCTCGGCCTGCTGCACGATATCGGCCGGCTGGGCCTGCTGGTGGGTTACCCCAACGCTTATAAAGAAATACTTGCGGAAGCCGATCGCGACGCCGTCTCCCTGCTGGACCTGGAGAAGCGCCGTTTTGGCATGGACCATTGCGAAGCCGGCCGCCTGCTGATGGCCGAGTGGGGCCTTCCCCAGGCGGTCCTGGTGGCCACCGGCCGCCATCACGATCCTCCGCAGGGCGGCCCGTTCGACATGCTGCAGATCGTGTACCTCGCCTGCCGCCTGGCGGATATGCTGGGGTATTTCGTGGTTGCCCCGCTCCTGGCCGCGCCGTTCGAAGAACTCACCGCCATGCTGCCGGCGGAAGCGCGCAGCCGCTTCCCCCAGGATGCCGACGCCTTGCGGCAAATCGTGGAACGCGCCATCGGCGATGGGGAACTGTCGCCGCAGCCGGGCGCCCGGCCGCCCTTCGAAACGCTGCCCCTTTCGGTCGAGGACCCCGCGGCCGGCCCTGCCACCACCGGTGCACCCACCCCGTGGACGGATTGGGAGGAGCAGACTGGCTGGGACGTCTGGGTGATCGCGATCACCCTGGCGCTCTTCGTGGCCCTGTTACTGGCCGTGAAGTTTCTGGGGTATAATCCTACCGGAGATCAGTGGCAAATAGTGGCTGGAAGGGGCGGGGGGTGGCCGGGTAGGGGTAAGTCGCGGGCGGTGAGTTAGTTGCCGGACAGTTCCAGCCAGTTATCCGCGGCGGGGGTGGCAAGCGGTAAATGGCAAGACCGGGCGGCGGCGAGGGCGGACGCGACGGACGGTCAATCACTTAGGCGGGAATCCAGGGGACACAGGCAAAACCGGGCCATCGGGCTGACGGCGCGGGAGTTGGGCTAACCTGGCCATTTTCGGCCAAGGGACACGCGGGCGGGCGAAGGGGCCAGGCCGGCAGGTAGAGGAGTTTAATCTTTTCGGATCTTCAGATCCGCTCATCCACTTTGAGCTTGTAGGCGAGGGAGAGGAACTGGGTGCCGAAGTTGGGGACCTGGACGCGGGTGAGGGTGATGACGGTGGTAGGGAAAGACCACTGGACGCCGGAGTCGCCGGCCTCGTCGGTTTTCCACGGGCGGCCGTACTTCGCGACCAGCAGGTTTTCGAGGGACTGGAAGAGCGCGCCGGTGGGCTTGACCGCGTTCAAAATGACGGCGCGCAAGTGGCCGGCTGCATCGGGTATGAAATAGACCCGGAATTCCGCGCCAGACAATTCAATTGACTTAATGGAAACGCGGGCGCCGTTCAGTTCCGGCGGATCGAGGCGCGCGGCCTGGCCGGGGAAAGCGGCAAGGACCTGATCGTCCGTCATTCCCCACTTCGCCTTGGTCCACCCGCCGGGATCTTCCACCGCGGCACAGGCGAGCGCCAACGCCACCATTATATATGTCCGCCGGATCATTTCTTCCCTGCCTTTCGGGTTTTCGGCTCCGGAACTATTTTCGTGCGTTCAAAGGCCGAAAGCAAGTGCACCAGGAGCGGGCCAAAGTCGGGATCGTCCAGGGCGGCGTCCACCAGGGCGCGCCAGCGGGCGTGGGCGGAGGGCGTTCCGGCGGGGGGATCGGGCGGTGGCTTAAGTGGATAGATCACCGTCTGCACCCGCCAATCGTCGCTGGATAACTCTAAGGCTATGTCCGCGAGGCCCTTTTCTGCGGCCAGGGATTTGAACCGCTCCATCACCTCGGGCGGTATCGTCATTCCGTTCTCGTAGTTACGGATGGTGGCGTTGGATTTCCCTACAAGGCGGCCGAAGTCGATCTGGTTCAGCCCAAGGAAAGCACGGAGGCGGCGGACTGGGTTATCGGATTTCAATCTAAATTTCCCATGAGAATTCTGTCACTAACTCACTACTTACCTATTTACTAGCGCAAGCGCAAGCGCTAGACTTAGTCCTAGTGACCGTGAAACACAACCGACAAACCGACAGTATCGCACGGCGGATCGCGCTGCAAGAGTTATGGTTGCGCGCGAACAGGGGTGTTTTGCGGGAGGTTGCTAAACAACTTGGGGTCAGCGATCAAGCGGTGTCCGCGGTATACCGCGGCAAGACGCGATCCGCCCGGATCGCAGAGGCACTAAGAGCAAAGGGGGCGCCCGTTGGCCAGGGCCGATCAATCCGCAAAAAAGCTGCATAAGCTGACTGACGATCTGTGCGCCGCCGGGCAGGCGGACATGGTGGACGCGGCCGTAGTGACACTGCAAGCGCTGCTGAACGGCGCGGTGGCGCTGGGGCATGTCCGGCGCTTTCCGGGCTTTGCGGCGGAGGCCGTGGCGCACGCCGTGGTAGTGAGTCCCAGCCCTAAACCGAAGAAGGCGAGTAAGCGGCATGACTGACTCCGATCCCAGATATACCCCCAATGACGGGGACCGGACAATGTCCGACGCGGGGGATATTTCGGACATTACGGCCTTTAATGCCGATGAAGCGGAAGGCCAACTGGTTCTATTTACAGACACTTCGGTGTCTGTCAAGGGGGCGCTGAGGCGGGACCTGAAAGAGAGCCGGATGTCGCGGACAGAAGTGGCGCTGCGGTTGTCGCGGGCGACCGGGCGGGAAATCGGGCAGGCCATGTTGGATGCCTACGTGGCGGAGACCAAAGAAGGCCACCGGTTTCCGGCGGAGCTGGTACCGGCTTGGGTGTACGTGATGAAGTCGCGGCGGGTGCTGGAAGTTCTGTGCAGGCAGGCGGGATTGTCGGTGGCGACGCAGGAAGACCGGGAGTTTGCAGAGCTGGGGCGAGCGCATTTACGGAGCGAAAAACTGGCGAGGAGACTATGGGCGCGCTGCTGACGAAGGGGCAGGTTGCGGAGCTGGCCGGGAAGTCTACCAAGTGGGTGGACCGCAAGCGTGAGGAACTGCAGCCAGCGGAAGGGCCGGCGGGGCGGAACGGGCAGCCGATTCCCCTGTACGACGTGGCGGCGCTGCCGGCGGATGTGCAACAGAAATGGGCACGGGCGGAGAAGCGGCAAAAAGTTGTGGAGTTGCCAGGGACGCCATCCGGGCAGCTTGCGCTGGCGCTAACGACTCCGGTGGGGCCGAACCTTTCTCAGGAAGACCTGGCGGAGGCGAACCGGCGGTTCGGAGTGATTGAGCCGCTGATTGACCAGGAGAAGTACGGGCTACTGTACGCGCAGTATCCGCGGATGAGCCAGGTGATGGAGTACCTGGCGAAGGCGCACGGCGTGAAGGTGCGGACGATTTACCGGTGGCTGGACCTGTGGCGGGACGGCGGGCTACCGGCGCTGGTGCGGCGCGATCGCTCAGACAAGGGCACTTCGAAGGCGATGAACGACGCCGCGCGGGCGCTGCTGTTGAAACTGGCGGTTCCGCAGCGGGGGATGTATGGGGCGCTGCCGATCCGGGAGATGTGGCGGGTGTACGAGGAAGAGCGGGCCTGGCGGGAAGGGCACGCGGCGAAGGCGCTCACTCACGATTACGAGCAGAGCAGGTACGCGCAATACCTGGACATGGATGGCCGGCTGCTGCCGGCGGCGCAGTTGCCCAAAGTGAGCTACGAGTGCTTCCGGACGTGGTTTAACCGGATTCCGGAGATGATCCGGTCGATGGGGCGGGAGGGAGAAGATTCCTACCGGACCTACCAGGAGATCATCTCGCACCGGGATTTGACGGCCATCGACCCGATGGACTGGGTGGTGTTCGATCACCGGGTGCTCGACATTTTCTGCCTGGTGCGGGAGCGGGGCGGATGGAAGCTGGCGCGGCCGTGGCTGACGGCGTCGATCGACATGCGGACGCGGAAGTGGCTGGCATGGGCGGTGGTGGAAACGCCGTCCAGCGACTCGATCGCCACGGTGCTGAAGCGACTGTTTATCAACCACGGGCTGCCCAAGGAACTGTACTGGGATAACGGTAAGGACTTTCGGTGCGAGTGGTTTGAGGGCAAGAAGCGGGAGACCCGGCAGGAAGGCCGGATCGCGGAACTGGATACCACCTGGCGCGGGGTGTTGGGCACGCTGGATATTCGCGTGAGGCACGCCATCGCGTACAACGCGCGGGCTAAGATTATCGAGCCGAACTTCAACCGGATCAGCAATGTAGACCGGCAGCTACCGGAATGGTGCGGGAATAAGCCGGGGGCGCGGCCGGAGCGGTTCGCCGATTTGCTGAAGCAACACGAAGCGTGGGTGGAAGGAAAGGCGGATCTGACGCCGTTCCGGACCATCGAGCAGGTGGCGGCGCTGTACTCGCGGGCGATTCACGAGCTGAACGAACGGCCGCTCGAAGGCGAGGGGATGCGGAAAGTCACGCCGACGGGGCACGGATGGATGTGCCCGAACGAGGCGTGGGAGCTGCTGATTCCGCGGGTGGCGCGGCGGAGCGTGCCGGTGGATGTGCTGCACATGTGCTTCCAGAAGCGCAAGGAACTGACGGTGCGGAACGGCGAGATCCAGACGACGCACGCGGGGCAGCCGTACTTCTACCGGCTGTCGGATAACTCGCTGGGCTTGCAGATGCTGAACGGCCGGACGGTGGAGTTCGCTTACGATCCGCTGGACCTGGGCGAGGGCGCGGTGTATTACGAGGGCCGGTTCTTCGGGCTGGTTTCGTGCGTGGCGCTGCGGCGGATGGGCGAGCAAGCGTTTGTGCAAGACGAGCGCGATCGCCGGGCGGCGCGGCGCGAGGTGAAGAAGGCGATCGAGGCGGTAGGGCGGATGGCGCCGGCGCCGACGATCGAGGAACGCCTGGCGCGGCGCGAGGAAGCGCGGCCGGCGCGCGAGGAAGTGCGCGTGGAGCTGCCGGTGGCGATCGCCGGGCCGGTGGCGGAGGCCACGGCGGCGGCCATCGAAGAGCGCCATTTCGATTTCGAGGCAGTGCAGGCGGACCAGGTTCCGGGTACAGAGCCGCCTGCACAGAACGAAGAAGAAGAATTTCGGTTCTTCCAGAACTGAGGAAAGGAGAGAGTATGCCAACCGATCCAATCATCATCATCGTTAGCGGCTGCATCCTGTTCTAGGGCCGGGAGTTGGGGCAATCGGGAAGTGGGTGGGGCCGGGCAACCGGCCTCGCCAGGCTGAGCGGGGAACTGGATTTCAGGGGGACTGAAAGATGGTTTGCCAGGTACCGGAAGCGGTGACAGAGCGGCTGCGCACCGAAGTTCTGGAGTACATGAAGACGCGGCCGGATATAGGGCCCGCGGATCTGGCGCAGTACACCACGCTGGCGGAATCGACGGTGCGGTCATGGCTGCGCGGGGACATTCCCGGTGGCATTGAGGTGCAGGCTGAGATGCGGCGGGTGCTGGACCAGGCACGCGCTGGCGACATCCTGGTGCCGGGCGGCGGGAACGCCGTCATGCTCACCGAAGATGTGACGCGGCGGGTTCGGAAGGTGAACAAAGTAGGGACCTTCTACCAGACGCAGACGGTGAAGCGGGTAGCCGACGTGCTGAACTACTGCGCGGACAATTCGGCGATCGGGGTGATTACCGCGGACTTCGGAGTGGGCAAGACGGAGGCCGTGAAGGGCTGGCGGCGGGCGCACGCGGGGAAGGTGGAATCGGTGGTGCTGGAGTTCGACGAATTCACCAGCACCAACAAGATCGACTTCGTGCGGGAGTTGTGCCGGATGTTCGGCCTGGCGACGCCGGCGGGATCGAACGCGGGCGGGGCGATGTTCCGCGACCTGTGCGAGTACCTGCGGCGGTATCCGTGCCTGTTGATCTTCGACCAGTGCGAGACGTTGAGGCCACGGATCTGCCAGATTATCCGGCAGATCTGGGACCGCACGAACGACGCGGGAGTGGGGGTGGTGCTGCTGGCGGCGCCGATCCTGCTGGCGCGGCTGCTGGCGGGCAAGATGGTGGACCTGGGGGCGCTGACATCGCGCGTGGGAGTGTACGCGGCGCTGGGCGGGATCACGCGCGGGGAGATGGCCGCGATCATCAAGCAGGAAGGGTTTGCGGAGGTGGACGAGGCGGCGTTCGACCTGTGGTTTAAGGCAGCGGCGGGGTCGATGCGGCGGCTGATGCGGTCGGTGGATCTGCTGAAGGCGAAGCACGCGGGGAAGGCGATCGGGGAGAAGACGATTAGCGGGGTGGCGGCGATGCTGTGGGGGATGAGCGTGGGGGAGGGACTGTAATGGGCGATCTGCGGGGAAAGCCGCTGTGCTGCCGGGAGCGGGAGCTGGTGGTGAAGGTGGCGGAGGGCAAGAGCAATAAAGTGATCGCCCATGAGATGGGGCTGGCGGTGGGATCGGTGCAGGTGTACCTGGGGCGGGTGTTCGACAAGCTGGATCTGTCGAACCGGACGGAAGTGGCGGTGTGGGCGGTAAAGCAGGGGGTGGCGGCGTGAGCAAGCTGACGAATATGCAGATCCGGGCGCAGATTGCATCGCTGGAGCAAGGCGTTGGCCGGTGCGAGATGAAGGGCGACGAGCGCGGGTACACGCGGCGCAAGGAGAAGCTGGATCGGTACGTGGCGGAGTTGGCGGAGCGGGAGGCGGCGGGGAGCGACCCGCGGACGATCGAGATTCAGGAGGTACGGCACGGCGAGCCGCGGCCGAAGTTCACGAAGCTGATCGACATACACGACCAGGCGGTGCGGCTGCACCAGGCCCTGGAGAAGTACCTGGCGGCGCACCGAATCGAGTGGAGGGTGCGGCGGTTCGCGGGCGATGGGTTCGTGCGGTACGCGGTGCGGCCGGCGGATCTGTGTTGCGCGCAGGCGGTACTGCCGGCGCTGCGGGAGTTGGCGGAGGTGCGGCCGTGATTAGCGAGGCGGAGCTGGTGGAGATCGAGCGGCGGGCGGATAGGGTGGAGACGGCCGTGGATGGGGTGCTGATCGCGGTGGCGGAGTCGCTGACGCGCGGGGGCGGGTGGCAGGAAGCGGTGACGCAGATCGATGGGGAACTGGGGGCGGTGGCGGCGGATATCGCGCGGATGGTGGCGGAGATCCGGGCGGCGCGAAAGGCGGTGGCGGCGTGAGCCGGTGTGTGACGCATCGGGAGCGGGCGAGCCAGGTGGCGGCGGCGATCCTGGCGCTGAAGGTGGCGGCCGAAGACATGGCGCCGGCGGCGCGGGAGCTGGTGTGGACGGCGCTGGTATGCGCGTCCAACGACGAGCTGGCGCGGCGGCGGGACGTGGAGGCGGAGTTGGACCGGGCGCAGCGGTTGCAGGCGGCGCTGGAAGTGCGCAACGCGGAGCTGGAAGGGT
>DATJRE010000083.1:0-16068 GCA_035505095.1 Bryobacteraceae bacterium
GTCGAATTCGCCACTCATGACCCGTTCCACCTCTGAAGCTCTCTTCCGGCGCGCCCAGGAACTCATTCCGGGCGGCGTCAATTCGCCTGTCCGGGCGTTTCGCAGCGTGGGAGGCAGCCCGCCTTTTCTGGCCCGCGGGCAAGGGTCGCACGTCTTCGATGTGGACGGAAATGAGTACATCGATTACGTGGGATCCTGGGGACCGCTGCTGCTGGGCCACCGCCATCCCGACATCCTGGCGGCGCTCGAACAGGCTCTGACCATCGGCACCAGCTTCGGCGCGCCCACCCCCCAGGAAGTCGAAATGGCGGAGGCCATCTGCGACGCCGTGCCGTCCATCGAAATGGTACGGCTGGTCAACTCCGGCACTGAGGCCACCATGTCAGCCATCCGGGTGGCGCGCGGCTTCACCGGGCGCGACCTCACCATCAAGTTCGAAGGCTGCTACCACGGACACGTCGATTCGCTGCTGGTGAAGGCCGGTTCGGGCGTGGCCACGCTCGGAATTGCCGATACCCAAGGCGTTCCCAAAGCGTTCTGCGACACCACGATCGCCCTGCCCTTCAACTCCGTGGATGCCGTAGAACGGGCTTTTCACGGGCACCCGGGGCAGATTGCGGCGGTGATTGTGGAGCCGGTGGTGGGCAACATGGGCTGCGTGCCGCCGCTCCCGGGCTACCTGGAAGCGCTGCGCGAAATCACCGCGCGCGAGGGCGCACTGCTGATCTTCGACGAAGTGATGACGGGCTTCCGCGTGGCCTTCGGCGGCGCGCAGCAGCGCTTCGGCATCCGCCCGGATTTGACCACGCTGGGCAAGGTGATCGGCGGCGGCTTGCCGGTAGGCGCCTACGGCGGGCGGCGCGACATCATGAGCAAAGTGGCGCCCGTGGGTCCCATCTATCAGGCCGGCACACTCTCCGGGAACCCGTTGGCGGTGGCTGCCGGACTGGCCATGCTGCGCTATCTGAAAGCGCATCCGGAAGTGTACGATCGCCTGGAGGCCCTGGCGGCTGAACTCTGCGCCGCCCCGCCGCCGGGCGTCACGGTGAACCGGGTCGGCTCCATGTTCACTTTTTTCTTCAACCCGGGGCCAGTGACCGATTGGGATTCGTCCAAGCGCTCGGACACGGCCCGCTTCGGCCGGTTCTTCCAGCACATGCTGGGCAGGGGCATTTACCTGGCTCCCTCGCAGTTCGAAGCCGCCTTCCTTTCCGCGGCCCACACGCCGGAAGACATCCGTAAGACGGTGGCCGCCGCACAGAGCTTCGCGGGATAAGCGGCTAGGGCTGGGCAATGGAGAACGCCGGGCCCTCCCAACGGCTCAGTGTTGTTTCAATTCGTTGAGTTTCTCCTGGTCCTGCCGGGCGCCCGCCAGGTCGCCCAACTGCCGCCGGGCGATCATGCGTCCATGGTAGGCATTGATGCTGCGCGGCGCCAGCGCGATGGCCTGGTCGAAATCGGCGATGGCCTTCTTAGGGGCGCGCCGCCGTAGGTAAAGGTGGCCGCGCGCGATGTAGGTGGAGGCGAAATCGGGATGCAACTGCAAGGCGCTGTTGAAGTCGGCCAGGGCCAGATTGTCCTGTTTGAGTTGCGCATGGCACCACCCGCGCTGGTGCAGCGCATAAGCGTGGGTGGGGTTGATCTGCAGATCGGCCGTATAATCCTGTATGGCATTCTCAAACAACTTGAGTTCCTGGTTGGCCAAGCCGCGAAGCTCGTAGGCCTGCCCGGATTGCGGGTTGGCGGCAATGACGCGCGAGAGCACCGTTATGGCGGTGGAAAAATCGCGCCGTTGGATGTCGTCGTTGGCTTCTTGTAGCTCCCGTCGCGCCCGATCGCCAGCGGGTACCTTCATCCGGTCGATCGGCGGAGGTGGGTCGGCCGGAGCGAGCGACTCCGCTGGCTGCGTCTCAACCGGGGGCTGGGGCGATGACGCCTTGGCTTTGCCGTCGTCCACAGGTGGCATCGAGGGCGAAGGCACGGCGCCGGCCGTCGGCTTGGTTCCCGGCGTAGTGGGCTGCGGCTGAGTAGCGGCGGGCGGCGAAACGGCCGGTGGGGACACCGACGCCACCGCCTGGCTGCCGCGATTGGGCCGGTGCAGCAGGAACACCCCGCCGAACGCCAAGCCGGCCAGCACCACCGCCGCGGCCAACCCCGCCCACAGCCACTTCCTGCCCGAAGGCGCTTCGGCGGGCGTTCGCTCGGTGGGTGCAGCCACGGCAACGTCTCCCGCAAACGCCGCCGCCAGCGCAGCCACGAACCCGGCGCAGTTCACGAAACGCTCGGCAGGCTGTTTTTTCAGCGCCCGCGAAAGCACCTCGTCGACTCCCGGCGGCAGGTGCGGATTGCGCGCGCGGGGCAGTGGCGGCGCCTCGTGAACCAGTTTGTACGTCAGGGTGGTGAGGCTCTGCGGCCCGAACAGCGTGCTTCCGGTCAGCACCTGGTACGCCACCGCCGCCAACGCGAACTGGTCGGCACGCCCATCCAACGTTTCGCCCTTGATCTGCTCGGGAGCCATATACTCCACCGTCCCCATCACCATGCCGGTAGGCGTGGTGGTGCGGCCATCCGAGAGGCGGGCGATTCCGAAGTCCATGATCTTCGCGCAGCCGTGCGCATCGATCATGATGTTGGAGGGCTTGATGTCGCGGTGAATCACGCCGCGGGCATGCGTGTAATCGAGAGCCGCGGCCACTTCGGCGAGAATGCGCAGCGTGAAGCCGGTATCGAGCGGCTCTCCGGCCGCCATACGTTGGGCCAGGGTCTCCCCGGCCACGTACTCCATCACCAACCAGGCGCAGTTGCCTTCCTCGATCACATCGAAGACACTCACGATGTGCGGATGGGAGAGGGCGGCGGCGGCGCGCGCGTCGCGCAGCAGCCGATCGCGCAGAAAGTCGCGCTGGCTCGGATCCTCCACCGAAAGGTCGATGGTTTTCATCGCCACCTGGCGGTGGAGTAAAGGGTCTTCGGCGAGAAACACCATTCCCATGGCGCCCTTGCCGAGCTTACCTACAATCTTATAGCGTCCTACCTGCTGGTCCATGACAGCGTCACTAGCGGCTTAATCGCGGGCGACTCAAACCGCTACTGCCCTCCTGTGCCGCCTCCCCGCGGCTCTGGCGGCCCGGCCGGCGCTGGATAGTCATTGTAGTGCAAAATGGCGTTCATTAACATATTGAACTCGCCCAGGTTCTGCCAGCGGTAACAGGGATTGGTGGCGAAGAGTACTACCCTGCCTTTGCCTTCCGGTGCGTCGATCACCGCCGGACGGTTGCGCGTCTCCGCGTAGCCTTTCATCAGCCCGCTCAGCACCGATTTTTCGGTGCCTTCAAATTGCATGAGCACCTCGCCGCGCTGATCGGTGGGGACCCGCAGCAGAGGGCCGTTAGCGTACCGCACGGGCATAGTGCGCTGCGAGTAGCCGTAAAAGATCGGGTGCATGGGCCGGAGAATGGTGGCTTCCACAATCGGCCCCGGCGCGTAGAACTGCGGCTGAGGCCGCGAGGCATCCACGGTATGGGCCAGGCCGAAGTCCGCGGGAAAGTAACTGGAGGCGCCCAGGGTAATCAGCACGCCGCCCTCTTTGACGAACTTATCCAGCTCCGCTACTCCGGCCAATCCCATGCCGCCGGTGATATCTTCGCTTTCGCCGTAAGCCCCCAGGCTCGGAAACTCGGAAGACTTGGTATATGCCAGCGGCCGGCCTGCTTTGGGCTCGATATCGAACACCAGGGACTTGGAACCGCCGCGGCCGCCCTGGTTCGGAATGACAATCACGTCGTAACTGGAGCGTAAGTTGCCCTTGCGGATGCGCTCCTTGTAGATCAGGTCGTAATTGACTTCGAAATGATCGAACGCGTATCGCACCCAGCCGACGTCCTGAGTGCTGCCCCAGGTGCTGAATACCGCCGTGCGCGGCAGGTCCACCAGGTGTTTGCGTCCGGCGGGCGCCTGCGCCAGGGCTACCGCCTGAAGACCCAGTTTTTCGATCTCGCTCTTGGCGCGCGGGCTCGATTCCAACAGCAGGGTACCGGCGGGCAGATCCGTATCGCCGGCGCGGGTGGCTTGTTCCAGGGCCTCGAATTTCACGTCCTTCAGCCGGTACCGCAGGGTGGCCGTGGAGTTCGCGCCATTTGCCAGCACCGCCAGCACCGGCCCATCGCCCTTTACCGTGCCGGTAATAGTAAGGGTGTCCACCGGCGTCACCGAGACATCCAGCAGGCCCGGGTCGTCGATTTCCCGCACGTCCGCGTGGCTCATCAGGCCCATGGTCCAGGCGGTGTCGTCATAAGTCCGCAGGTTGGGGTCGGGAAAGGTCTGCTTTTCGAGCATGATCTTCGCCAGGCGCCCATAAGGCTGGTTACTCTTGATCACCAGCGATCCCGCCGGAAATGTGCCGTCTCGCAGCTTCACTTCGGCAGTGGCGCGGCCGACTTCGATACCTTGCAGCCGCAGCGTATTGACGATAAACGCCACGCGCGTCATATCCGCCTGGCCGGCCGGCAGAACGTACCCGTAAGGCGGCTTGGTGCGGCCCGCCTCGACGGAGTTAAAGCTCTTGTCATAGAAATCTTCGAGGATGGTGCGGGAAAGGCTGGCGGTAAGTTGCAGCGCCGACAGGATACCGGTCTCCATGTAATTGGTATTATTTCGCATGGACCATTCCACCTGCCGGTAGGGCGGCATCGGCCGGTACCATTCGCGCGTGGTCATACTGCCGCCGGGACCCCCCTCGCCACCGCCGCCGCCGCCGTCCACGTGCCGCAGCATGGTATTGGCCCCGCCGTTGCCGAAGGTTTCGTACATCCGCAGCATGCCGTTGTGATTGGACGACATGAAGCCGAGATAGCCCGGAGACCACATATCCACAAATGCGTGCGTCCACACGCCCGGCATGCCGTAGGAGATCATCTTGGTCATCTCGAAATTGGAAAACCACGGCAGCTCGGCATAAAGGATCGGGTCGAGCGTGGGATTCTGCGGGGCCTGTCCGCTGAAGGTGTACATAAATGGCTCGGATTCATGTAAGTCGTGCATGATCGGCGGGTGCCATTGCAGGTAGAACTTCAGCCAGTTGCGCATGGTCACCTGCGAGTAATTGATGTCCCGGTTGTTATCGTGGTAGATATACTTGCCCCAATAAGGAGGACCCGGCAAGCGGTCGCTCTCGCTTTCTTCGGAGATCTTGTATTTGTAGTACCAGTCCGTATAGCGGTCGCGGCCATCCGGCTCGGCGGCGGGAGTGATCATCACGATCACGTTCTTACGGATGTTATCGAAGAGCGGCGAATCCTCCACCGCCAGGCGGTAAGCCAGTTCCATGAGCATTTCGGGCGGCCCGGTTTCGGAGCTGTGCAGGCCGCCGGTAAGCCAGTAGATGGGCTTGGCCTCTGCCAGGATGCGCTTGGCGGCCTGCTCGGATAGGCCGCGCGGATCGGCCAGCCGCGCCAGGTAACCTTTGTACTTATCCAGATCGCGGATGTTGCTTTCATCCGAGACCGCAACTACCAGGCATTCGCGGTTTTCGTCGGTAAGTCCCGCGTCGAACACTTTCACGCGCGGCGAAGCGGCCGCCAGTGCGCGGTAATAGCGGTTGAGGTCGGCCACGCGGGTGAGCTTCTTCGGCGCGCCCACGTAGTAGCCGAGGACATCCTTGGTAGTCGGCACGCCCGCGACTTTGGGTAAGTGATCCACCAGCGGGCTGAGAAATTCCGGCTTGGTGGTCCACTCGCGAACCAGCTTGGCAAACTCCTCGTCTTGCGGCTGGGACTGGGCAAACGCGGGAGACAGAGGCAGAAGCAGCAGCGCTACCGGCAGGGCGAGCACTCCGTACACTCGCGGCAAGTACTGTGAGGCCATTGGATGAGTATACATCTTGCGGCCGGGGCCAGTGCCCATGCGCTCGCCGTCTTGCCCGCGGTCCGCGGGTCCCCGGCCCGAAGGCACCCCACAGCGTCAGGCGCTCCCTCGGCCCACCATCCAAAAACTCCATCAGTCGATACCCGGGCTCCGCGGTGAGGACCCATCCCGATTGAGCTTATTCCTCGGTAGTCGCGGGGCTGGCCTGTCCCGGCTGCGAGAGGCCAATCGCGCGGCGCAGTCCCATGAGGGGCAATTCGGGGATGAAGGCGTCGAAGAGATCTTCCTCTTCGAACAGCCGCCCGAAGCCTCCCGTGCCGATGACTACCGGCTGGTCCTTCGCGAAATGCTGCGCCGTGACCGCCGCCACTAACGCGCGTACGGTCGCCAGCGTGCCGTAATACAGCCCCGACTGGATGCTCTCCACGGTCGAGCGGCCCAGCACCTCGGCCGGCCGGACGATTTCCACCGACGGCAGCCGCGCGGTGTTGGATTCCAAGGCCTCCATGGACGTGTGGATTCCGGGCGTGATGATGCCGCCCAGGTATTCCTTCCCGGCGCCAACCGCGCACAGCGTGGTGGCCGTTCCGAAATCGATAATCAGCAGGTTGCGACCGGGAAACCGGGCGGCCGCGCCGATGGCGTTGGCAATCTTGTCGGCGCCCACTTCGAGGGGGTTGCGGTAGCGAATTTTCAGACCGGTCCGCACGCCCGCTTGTAGCACAAACGGCTCGATGCGGAAATACTTGCGGAAACAGTTGCGCAGAGAATGGACCGCGTCGGGGACCACCGAGCAAAGCGCCGCCGCACCGATCTGGCCGGGATCCACGCCGTTTTCCCGCAACACCGCCCGGAAAAAGGTGCCGTACTCGTCGGAAGAGGCGCGCGTGCCCGACGTACGCCGAAAGGTGACGCGCAGTTCCTCGCCCGCGTAAACGCCGCCGAAGATTTGGGTGTTGCCGACATCGAGGCAGAGGAGCATGGCGGCGTTTACGCCTCGCCTCCCGCCACCGGTACGTTGTCGATCAGCCTCACGCCCTCCAAAAACACCGCCGCCAGCCGCCGGCCCCAGTGTTCCTCGACGTACTCCACGCCGAATCCCTCGGCCTGGAGCAGGGCCTTGGACTCCTCGGGACGGGCCGCCTGGGTGAGCGCGCGGTAGAGCCACGCCGCTTTCGCTCGGCCTGCGGGCGAGAGCAGCCGGTTGCGCGAACTCTCCGCCAGCCCGGATTCGGCGCGCACCGTGGGACAGGCCACGATTTCGCATGGGAGGAAGAACTCCTGCACCATCTCGGTGACCGCCCGAAGCTGCTGGAAATCCTTCTCGCCGAAGTAGGCCCGCGCGGGACGCACCAGGTTCAGCAGCTTCAGCACGACCGTCAGCACCCCCTGAAAGAAACCCGGCCGGCACGCGCCTTCCATCAGGTCGTCAGCGCCCTGGGCCTCAATCCGGAAGCGATAGCCGCTCGGATAGAGTTGCGCCGCGGGTGGCGCCAGAACCTCATCCACCCCGAGGGCTTCGAGCAGCGCCAGGTCTTCCGCCAGGGTGCGCGGATAGCGCTCCAGATCCTTGGGATCATTGAACTGCGGCGGATTGACGAAAATGCTGGCCACCGCGGTCTGGTTTTCGCGGCGGCAGCGTTCCACCAGCGCGGCGTGCCCGCGGTGCAGCGCCCCCATGGTAGGCACGAACCCGATGCCGCGGCCCTCAAGTTCGCGCCGCCGTTCGCTCCAGCCGGCGAGGGTGTCCCAGACGCGCATCATGAGTAGCTCTCCGCGGCGGCGGGGAAGGCGCCCGATTTGACGGCCGAGTCAAACTCGCCCACCGCCTCCAGAACGCCGCGCGCGCCCTCGCCGAAGCTGCGTACGAACTTGGGCTTGAAATCCAGGTTCAGGCCCAGCAGGTCCTGGAGCACCAGAATCTGCCCGTCGCACCCCGCACCGGCACCGATGCCGATGGCGGGGATGCGCAACGCCGCGGTCACTTCCGCCGCCAGCGAAGCCGGAATGCACTCCAGGACGATCGCGAAGGCTCCCAACTCCTGCAGCATTTTGGATTCGCGCAAGATCGCCTGGGCACCCTCGCCGTTGCGGCCCTGGATCTTGTATCCGCCATAGCTCAGCAGCGATTGCGGCTGCAGGCCCAGATGCCCCATCACCGGCACGCCGCTTCCCGCCAGGCGTTCAATCACGTCCTCATGGCCGTCCACGCCTTCCAGTTTCAAAGCATGCGCACCGGCGATCATAAGGACCTGGGCTGCATCCAGAGCCGCGGCCAAGCCCTTGCGGTACGAGAGAAACGGCATATCGGCGACCACCAGCTTGTCGCCCGCCCCGCGCGCCACCGCCTCGGTATGCAGGCGCATCAGTTCGACGCTGGCGGAAAGGGTGGACGTGTGGCCGTACATCACCATGGCGGCGCTATCGCCCACCAGGATGCCATCAATGGCGGTTTGGGAAAGCAGGCGTGCGAAGGTGTAGTCGTAGCAGGTGACCATCGAGAGCTTGCGCTTCTCGCCCTTGGCGCGCAGAAAATCGTTGGCGAACACGGCTCACCTCCCCCGGGAAGCGAGCGAAAGGAGAATTACGGGGTAATGAAAATCGCTCAGCATAGCCTTGGTACCTGTCAAAAACCGATCAAGTCCGGGACTTACATGCAGCCCAGAAGGGCGGCGTGGTCCTGCCAGTCGCTGCGTTCGGTCAGCGCTTGCAGTGATTATAGCAGGGGGCTTGCAGGGTGGGGTTCAAGCCGCTTCAGGCTGACCGCTTTCTCTCCCTGGCGCCGAGCATGAGTACGAGAAACTTCTGGGCATCCGGCAGGTGGCGGATGGCCATCCAACTGCGGAAGGCGTCCTTCGCCCGTTCAATCTGTGTATCGGCATCCTCTGGCCTCCATAGCGCACCAACGTCGTAATCCGCATCCTCGCGCTGTTCCTGGGCCTGGATGAACCTTCTTGCTACCGCACGGAGGTGGTCGGTGGGAGTTGCCCGCCGTTCGAACGGCGGAATGCTGTCATCTCCCCCAGCGAACTTGGTGCAGGCTTGCTTCATTTTGCCGTGCTCGAAAACCCGGCCCAGCAAAGGTCTTAGTTCGGACTGGCTCCAGTTCGCGGTGGCTTCCCCAACCATCAGATGAAACAAGGCGTAGTAAGCCGTGGAAACCGCTCTTCTAAGGACGGCTTGGCCAGGATTTGCGCCATCCAGGTCGGCAATGCGGCGGGCCAGATCCAGCAATTCATCTGCAAAAGCCATCGCTTACGCCCAGGAGGGTTCTTGCATCGCTTCCTGTCCGGACTGGCTGCGAAAGCGGAAATATGGGTAAACGCCCCACCGTTCCTGGGGGTGAAGGTCTTCCACAAGCGCATTCGCCACGTCGTCGGTAGCTCGCAACAGGTTGTCCTTCGTCAGAGAGGAATCCGGCATCACGATCCGGAAGTAGACCGCCGGGTCGCCGGTCGAGTCGTAGTCCAATTCGTGCCGAATACGAATGACACTACCACTGGCCCTCAGTTTCTGCTCAACTTTCTGGACCGCTTCCGCGAACTCTCGTTCGTGAATGAATGCTCTGGCGGGGATCACGGTTCCATTATCCCGCTTCGGCCCGCCATGCCGCATCCCCATCCGCCCCTCCGTCGCCAAGGCCACGGCTCCCACTCCCCGCTGGGGAGGCGGCAACTGCCTCGTCCTTCCGCCGCGGCGCACCTCATTCCACGCTCCGCCGTGCAGCACCCGGCCATCCGCCGCGAAAGGCGGCTCCTGTCGCCCGCCGGCTGCCGGGTGCCTGATCCCGCCCTTCGTCGCGGTGGCCGCCTCCCCGCCCATCCGCCACGGCGCCGCTGGTTCGCCATGTACAATGGCAGGGACATGGAACACTATACCTGGGAGCAGATGGACAAAGAAGTCCTCAGCGAGACCATCGCGCGCAAGATTATCAGTGGCGACAAGGCCATGGTGGCGCAAGTATTTCTCGCCAAGGGCGCGGTGGTGCCGGAGCATCATCACGAAAGCGAGCAGATCACTTACATCCTGGAAGGCGCCCTGGAATTCGAACTGGAGGGCCGCACCGTGGTGGTGGCCGCCGGGCAAGTCCTGCGCATTCCTTCCAATGTTCCCCATCGCGCCGTGGCGCTCGAAGACACCCTCGACCTGGACATCTTCAGCCCCATCCGCCACGACTGGCTGTCCAAAGACGACGCCTACCTGAGAGGAAACCCGCATGGACCTCGGGCTTAAGGACCGCGTGGCCCTGGTAGCCGCATCCAGCCAGGGCTTGGGCAAAGCCGCCGCCCTGGGACTGGCGCGCGAGGGCGCCAAACTGGCGTTGTGCGCGCGGACCGAAGCCACTCTGGAAACCACCGCCGACGAGATCCGCCGCGCGACCGGGGTGGACGTGTTCACCGCAGCCATCGATGTGACCGACTACCCGCAGGTGCAGCGCTTCGTGGCCGACACTGTGCAGCATTTCGGCCGCCTGGATATCGCCGTGGCCAACGCCGGCGGCCCGCCCACCAAGACGTTCGCCGAAACCACCATCGAAGACTGGCAGCGCGCCGCCCAACTCAACCTCATGAGTACGGTCCACCTGGCCAAGGAGACCCTCCCGCTGATGCAGCAGCGACGTTGGGGCCGATTCCTGGCCATCACTTCCATGACCGTGAAGCAGCCGGTGGATGGCCTGATTCTTTCCAACTCCGTGCGCTCGGCCGTCTCGGGCCTCGTCAAGACGCTCTCGAACGAATACGGACCCTACAACGTGTTGGTCAACAACGTCTGCCCCGGCTACACAGCCACCGCGCGCCTGCTTTCGCTCAGCAGCCGGCTCGCCGAGAAGGAGGGCGTAACGCCCCAGGAAATCGAAGCGCGCTGGGCGCGGCAAACTCCGCTGGGGCGCATCGGCCAACCGGAGGAATTCGCCGACCTCGTGGTGTACCTGGCCTCCGAACGAGCCAGCTACATCACCGGCGCCTCCATCGCCGTGGATGGCGGCATCATCAAAGGCATTTACTGAGGCGCATGGCCGATCCTTCGATTGCGCGCCACGAGCAGGCCGGGCTGCGCAAGGAAATGGGCCTGCGCGACCTGGTGCTGGCGCAGGTGCTCTGCGTGGTGGGCTCGTCGTGGGTGGGCATCGCCGCCAAACTGGGACGCGAACACGTGGCCTACTGGCTGGGGTCGATGACCCTGTTCTACCTGCCCTTGGCCGCGGTGGTGATTTACCTGAACCGCATGATGCCGCTGGAGGGCGGCCTGTACCAGTGGGCCAAGGCCGGCTTCGGCAAGATGGCCGGCTTCCTCACAGCCTGGAACCTGTGGGTCTACGCCATCAGCGCCACGGCCAGCGTGATTTTCGTGCTGCCCACCGACTTGGCTTACCTGCTGGGTCCGCCGGCAGCCTGGATTCCGGGCAGCAAGTGGGCCACCCTGCTGGTCACCGGCGGGGTGATGCTGGCCATCGCGCTGGTAGCGGTGCACGGCCTGGATATCGGCAAATGGCTGCACAATGTGGGCAGCATTCTGATCCTGATGGCGTATGCCATCCTTCTCGGGCTGCCCATCTGGGCCGTGGCGCGCGGCTCGATTCCCAAGTACGATCCCATTCCCTGGCAGACGCCGGCGGTCAACTGGTTCGGCGTGGCCATCTTCGGCCAAATGGCGGTGGGCGCGCTGAGCGGCTTCGAATACGTGGCCATCCTGGCCGGAGAATGCCGCAGCGCGGCACGCACCATCGGGCAATCGGTACTCATTTCGGCGCCCATCATTTCCCTGATGTTCATTCTGGGCACCAGCTCGGTGCTGGCCTTCCTGCACGGTCCCATCAATGTGATCGGCCCCATTCCGCAGACCATGCGGGCGGCTTTCGGGCCTTCCATCGGTTGGGCGGCGCAGTTCGGCATTTTCCTGGTGATGGCTCGGGCGGTGGCCGCGTCCAGCCTGCTGTTCACCGGCCTGACGCGGCTGCCCATGACCGCCGGGTGGGACAGCCTGATTCCGCGCTGGTTCACGCGCCTCGATGAGACCCACCGCACGCCGGTCAACTCCATCGTTTTCGTGGGCGCGCTGGTCATGGCGATGATCCTGCTGAGCATGCTGGGCGTCGAGGAGCAGGAGGCCAGCCAGTTGCTGACCGCGGCCTCCATTGCGCACTACGCCATCGCTTACGCCGCCCTGTTCGCGCTGCCCCTACTGGGCACCCCCGCGGTGCGCATGGGCGTGCCCGGCTGGGTAAAGGTGGCGTCGGTGGCCGGTTTGGGGTCCAGCCTGGTAGCGCTGGGGATTGCCGTGTATCCGATCGTCCAAGTGGTCAGCCGCGGCGCCTACGCAGCCAAGGTATGTGCCGTGGTGGCGGTGGCCAACGCCACCGGCATTCTGATCTACCGCTCGGGAATCCGCAAGGCCGGCCGGTAGCCGCGTGCGGCTTCCTGATCGGTTGGGAGATCCCATGACGCCGCGGGGAGACCGTTCATACAACCGGAAACTGGCAAGAGAGGCAGGGAATTTAGGGCCCGCCGTGGCGCTGGATTGGCCTCCGTAACCGTTCGACCCGCGCTGGTCGCCGTTCGCTCCTTCGGAGGCCGCAAAATCGGCGGATTGTGATGTAATTAAAGCGTTTGGAGATTCCTGCGTCCGGGCCGTCCGAAGCCCGCGCCGTGTCACGCTATGGACCCTGCCGTCAGACTGAGGAGGTTTTGGAAACGGGCACACCGCCGCGCGCGGGAATTACGCATGATTGCACGGGGGCTGGCCTCTACCGGGCATCCCATCCTGGCCCATGTTATTCCGATGCGCCGCTGCAACCTGAGTTGCGCCTACTGTAACGAGTACGACGATTTTTCGAAGCCGGTGCCCATCGAGACACTCTACCGCCGGCTGGACCACTTGGCGGACCTGGGCACCACCATCATCACCATCAGCGGCGGCGAACCGCTGCTGCACCCCGAATTGGACCTGATGATCGCGCACATCCGGCGGCGCGGCATGATCGCGGGTATGATTACCAACGGTTACCTGCTGACGCCGGAGCGCGTCCAGCGGCTGAACCGCGCCGGGTTGGAACATCTGCAAATCTCCATTGACAACGTGATGCCCGACGAGGTTTCCAAAAAGAGCCTCAAGGTGCTGGATAAGAAACTCCAGGTGCTGGCGGAGCATGCCGATTTTCACGTCAACATCAACTCGGTGGTGGGCGGCGGGATCAAGAATCCCAAAGACGCGCTGACGATCGGCAAACGCGCCGTGGAGCTGGGCTTCACCTCAACGGTGGGCATCATTCACGACGGTGGCGGCCAGTTGCAGCCGCTGCGCGACGAAGAGCGCGAAATCTACATGCAAATGCGCGCCATGGAGAAAAGCAGCTACGCGCAGATCAATTACTTCCAGGACAACATCGCCCACGGCCGCGAGAACCAGTGGCGCTGCCGGGCCGGGTCGCGGTACCTGTACATTTGCGAAGACGGGCTGGTGCACTACTGTTCGCAGCAGCGCGGCTATCCGGCCAAACCGCTGGCCGAGTATACCCGCGAGGATATTCGCCGCGAATACCGCACCGCCAAAAGCTGCGCTCCGCGGTGTACGGTGGCTTGCGTGCACCAGATTTCGTATATCGATTTCTGGCGCGGCCCGCAGCACCTGGCGCCCACACCCATGGAGCAGGGGGCCGAGGGGCTGGTGCAGATCCGTTAAAGTAGGAGGATGCGCCATGCATGGCAGCCCGACTCCTGGCGCGCCTACGAGGCCCTGCAACAGCCGGAGTATCCCGACCGGGCGGCGCTCGCGCGCGTGCTGGGGGAGCTGAGCAAGCTTCCACCACTGGTGACCAGTTGGGAAGTCGTGCGGCTGCGCGCGCTGCTGGCGGATGCCGCGCGAGGCGCGTGTTTTGTGCTGCAGGGCGGCGACTGCGCCGAGCGCTTCGTGGATTGCACCCCGACGCGCATCACCAACATGATCAAGGTGCTGCTGCAGATGAGCCTGGTGCTGGTGGTGGGGGCGCAGCGTCCGGTGATCCGGCTGGGGCGCTTCGCCGGGCAGTACGCCAAGCCACGCTCGACGGCCGAAGAGACGCGCGGGGGGATTTCCCTGCCCTCCTACCGCGGCGACATAGTCAACCGGCCGGACTTCACCGCCGAAGCGCGCACGCCCGACCCGGAGCTGCTGCTGCGGGGTTACGAGCGTGCCGCGCTGGCGCTGAATTTCATGCGCGCGCTGGTGAAAGGCGGCTTTGCCGACCTGCACCATCCGGAATATTTCGACCTGGATTGGGTACAGCACTCGCCGCTGGCCGACGATTACCACCGCATGGCCTCCACCATTACGGAGGCCCTGGCGTTCATGGAGAACGTGCTGGGCATTCGGGCGGGGGAAACCGACCGGATCGATTTCTTCACCTCGCACGAAGCGCTGGTGCTGGGCTACGAGCAGGCGCAGACCCGGCGCGTGCCGCGGCGCCCGGGCTATTTCAACCTTTCGACGCACTTCCCGTGGATCGGCCTGCGCACCAACGACCCGGAAGGGGCGCACGTGGAATACATGCGCGGCATCGAGAACCCCATTGGCATTAAGGTGGGAGGCGGGTATACGCGCGAACGCGTGAAGCGCTGGATGGATGCGCTGGACCCGGATCGCAGTCCCGGACGCCTGACCCTGATTCACCGTTTCGGCGTGGGGCGGATTGCCCAGGAACTGCCGCGGCTGATCGCCACCGTGCGGGCGGAAGGCGGCCAGGTGCTGTGGATTTGCGACCCCATGCACGGCAACACGCAGACCACCGCCGGCGGGGTGAAGACGCGGCGGTTTGAGGACATCTACTCGGAAGTGGAGCAGGCGTTCGACATCCACCGCGCCATGGGCCAGCAGCTTGGCGGGGTACACATCGAGCTGACGGGCGAAAACGTGACCGAATGCGTAGGCGGGGCGCGCGGCCAATCGGAAGCGGACCTGGCGCAGGCCTACGAATCGGAAGTGGACCCGCGGCTGAACTGCGAGCAGGCGCTGGAGCTGGCCTTTTTGATCGCGCGGAAGATGAAGAAGACCAACGGGGGGTGACGATTCCGCCATATTATCCCGCCGCCCGGCCGCGGCCAGGTTGCCAGCGCCCCGCCGATTGACTTACTGCTTGCCTCCGGACCCAGGGGCGGCCGGCGGCTTTTCGAATCCCGTCGGCACCAGGTTAACGCGCACACCTCCCACGTTGCCGTAATTGGAATCGAACACCACCAGCGAGCCATCGTTGGAAATAGCCGCCCGCGGTTCCGACCAGTAAGCCGCGTCGCCATCCTCGGCGAACCGCACGCTGCGCGTCTCCACCAGGCGGCGGACCTCCTCGCCGTTGCCGCGCATTACCAGGACTTCGCTGGCGTGCGGGAAGCGCAGCGGCGTATCGGTGGGGTGCTGCACCGGCGACACCGTCGAGACCACGCAGAACGGAGCGCTCTTGGCGCAGCCGATGTGCTCGTCCGTGCCGCCGTGGCTGTTCGGAAACGGGCAGCGCCACAAGCTCATCACCTTGCGTCTGCCGCCGCCTAACTCCACCGGCTCGGCAAGCGCGCTTCCCTTATTCAACTGGTAAGTGGCCAGTGAAACTTCGCAGGGCGATTCGGTGAAGCTGTCGTACACCAGGTACTGCGTGCCGGAGGCGTCCTCCATGGTATCGGAGTGCGCCGGGTTCATGCACTTCTCGCCGGGGTCGCACACGCCATCGTGATTGCCGGAGCTTTCGGGGTCTTCGGGACTGCGGTACTCCAGGTCCAGGCGGTGTGCCGCCAGATTCACCGAATAGAAGGCCGATGCGCCCCCGGCGATCACGATCACATACCGTTTGCCGGTGGCGCGGTCCACACCCTTGCTATCGAGCACGTAATCGATGGGACGCAGCGGGCCGCCGGAGATCTGGCTGTAATCGGCGCAGTAAGTGGCCTTGGTGTTCAAGTCCAGCGTGCAGACGTTCTGTTCGTTGGGTGCGAAGAAGGAAACCCAGTTGTCCTTGGACGTGGCGGTGGTGCCGCCGCGCTTGATGGCCGTAAAATGATGGCCGTCCTTCGAGTAATCCACCAGGGTGGTTTCTTTCTTCTTCGACAGGTCATGCCGGATGATGGCCGCGCCCTCCGGATAGTAATACACCGAATCGCTGTAACTGTCCCAGACAAAATCCTGATTGGCTTTGACGCGCGAAAAAACCACTTTGGCGGTGGCGACGTCCACTACATCGAAGCC